>DATABR010000245.1:0-10004 GCA_036259435.1 Glycomyces sp. | reverse complement strand
ACCGGCTCGGTTCTCGGCTCCGGCGAGGCCGCCCGCACCGCTGGAGCGGACCCGGTGCCCGCCGGGATCGCTCCCGAAGCGAGCGTCTTCTTCCAAGCGATCAACCAAAAAGTGCGCTGGAAGACCCGCGCCGAGCTCGCCGCGGCGGGCCTCCAGCCGTTCACCTTCCCTTGGCCGCCTCCGGCTTCGGGCCTCTACGGCATTCCCGGCGACATCGGTGTGCTGTTCGTCGAGGCCTACGAGGCGGGCGCGCGGGTGCAAACCAACTCGTGGGGCGCGCCGCTCGCGGGGGAGTACGGGCAGAACGCGCGCGCCGTGGACGAGTTCATGTGGACGCACCCGGACATGCTGGTGCTCTTCGCCGCCGGGAACGACGGCGAGGACGTCGACGCGGACGGCGTGATCGACCCCGACTCGATGGGATCGCCCGGCACCGCGAAGAACTGCCTCACCGTGGGCGCCACCGAGAACCAGCGCCCGAGCGGCTCCGAACCCCCGCCCGGCCTGGACCGCAACTGGAGCCAGTGGACCTCCTACCCGAAACTCGGCGCGGCCGGGCACGTCTCGGACAACGCCGACGGCATGGCCGCGTTCTCCTCCCGCGGCCCCACCGACGACCTGCGGATCAAACCCGACGTCGTCGCCCCGGGCACCAACGTGCTCTCCATGCTCTCCTCGGCGTACGCCGGAGACGGCGAACCGTTGTGGGGCCGCCTGCCCGAGGGCCACCCGTTGCGGGGCCATTACTGCTGGAGCGGTGGCACGAGCATGGCCACGCCGCTGGTCGCGGGCGCGGCGGCGCTGGTGCGCCAGCACCTAGCCGCGCAGGGGCACCTCGAGGACGGCCGCCGCCCCTCGGCTGCGCTCCTCAAGGCGCTCTTGGTGAACGGCGCGGTCGCCATTCCCGGCCAGTACCCCGGTGAGATCCCAGCGGGCCCGAATGCGGTGAGCGGCTTCGGCCGCGTCGACGTGGCCCGCGCGCTCGGCGCCGAACCGGCGCACCGGATCCGCTTCGCGGACGCACCCGAGGACGCGGTCGCCACCGGCGAGATCCGCTACTACCGGATCGAGGCCGCCGACCCGGACCACCCGCTCCGAGTCACGCTCGTGTGGACCGATGCGCCCTCGTTGGAAGGCTTGGGCGGCTTGGTGAACGAGTTGTACCTCCAACTCGAGACGCCCACGGGCGAGGTCCTGAACTGGGACGACAACCCGGCGACCCGCGTGACCAACAACGTCCAGCAGATCACCGTGGCCGCACCGGAGGACGGCGTGTACACGGTCAGGGTCCGCGGCGTCTCGGTCACGCAGCATGCTCCGGGGGCCGCACCCACAACCGGTTTGCGCCAAGACTTCGCGGTCGCGGCGTCGAACGCGGTCGCCGAAGGCGTGGAGGATGCGGCGACCGCCCCGATGGCTCCGGCGAACCCGCCTCAACCCTGAGCGTCCAGCCGCACCAACTCGGCGGCGAACTCGCGATAGACCTCCCGCACGAGTGGGTGCCCCTCCTCCATGAAGGCCGGCATAGTGACCGCCACACAGGCGCGCCACGGCGAAAAGCGATTGCCGCTGACCGCAGCCGACGCCTACGGTCCCGGATATGGAATGGGCACAGGACTTCTACTCCCGCACCGGACACTGGTGGGGCAAGGCCGAATCCGGCGTGGGCGAACGCGACCGCGCCCGAGTCGAACGGGCCCACCGCGTCCGCGGCCCCGAGACCACGCGAGTGCTCGAACTCGGTTGCGGCTATGGCAACACCGCCGCCGCCTTCGCCGCAGCCGGGCACCGCGTAGTCGGCGTCGAACTCACCGACCGCGTCGACCACGCCGCCGCCCACGCCGACCGGCTCGGCCCCGACCGGCTCGGCCCCGACCGGCTCCGTATCGTGCGCGGCGACTTCTACAACGTCGCCCTCGACGGCCGCTTCGACCTGGTGACCTACTGGAACGGCTTCGGCATCGGATCGGACGCCGACCAGCGCCGCCTCCTGCGCCGCATCGCCGCCGAATGGCTCGAACCGGGCGGCACCGCACTGGTCGACGTCTACAACCCCCACGTCTGGGCCGGCTGGGACGGCAACACCGACCTGCTGCGACCGAACCCCGAACGCGGCTACCATCATGAACTGCGCCAAGAGATCCGATTCGACCCGGTCTCATCCACGGCGATCGACACGTGGTGGGACACCGCCGAACCCGAGCACCGGATCACCCAGCGGCTGCGCTGCTACAGCCCGACCGACCTGCGCCTACTCCTCGAAGGCACCGGCCTGGCGCTGGCGGGCGTACTCATCGGCGGCGAGTCGGTCGACCTCGCCGCCGAGCACGCGGGGGACGCCGCCTGGCTGCGCGAGCACCACGAGTACCTCGCGGTCCTCGAGCGAACCCATTAGGGCCGCTTCGACTCCACGTGGGAGCGGATCTCGCGTACGGCCGTCTCCGGGTCCGCGACTTCGAGCAGCAGCCGGTCGCACTTGCCGTGCCGCAGCTCGACCACGATGGCCCGGTCGAACGACCCGGCGATCCTGGTGCACCAACGCGCTGGCGGCTCCCAGTGGACCGTCAACTTCGGACACCCCGTCGGCTGGGGCGTCGCCGTGGTCGTCGTGCTGCTCACGATCGCCACGATCGGCGCCGTTGCACTCGACGGCCTCGGCGTCGTCGACCTCCCCAACACCCGGAGCCTCTGAGCGGACACCGATAACCGCCCGGTATACCGCGACGGCCGCATCGTCGAAAAGCAGACGTGAGCAAGAGGAGCGCCTTGACCATCGACACCGAAGACACTGCGAGCCCACCGGCGCGACCGCCGAGCCGATCATCGAATCGAGCGGATGAGCCGATGACCGAGTCGATCGACGAGTGCTTCGAACCCCTGGGAGCCTCGGCCTGCGTCCACATCCGCGACCTCGCCGACGGTCGCGGCCTGGGCGTGCGCGAGACCGAACCGGTGGTCCTCGTGTCCGTCGTGAAACTCTTCATCGCCTGGGAGTTCCGCCGCCAGGTCGAGGCGGGCCTCATCGATCCGGCCGCGCCGATCCGCGTCACCGCCGCCGACCGGCTCGGCGGCACCGGCACCGCCGGGTTCCGCTACGACTCCCAGATCGCCGTGGGGGACCTCGCGGCCCTGATGATGGAGGTCTCCGACAACACCGCCGCCGACCTCGTCGTCAAGCACATGGGCGCGGGCGCGCTCCGCAGCCTGCCGGCCCGCCTCGGTCTCGAACACACCCGGCTCATCGGCCCGCCTCGCGCCATCCTCGAAGACGTCGCCCGCGACCTCGGCATCGCCGATTTGGAGGCGCTCGCGCACGTGCTCGACGCCGGCTCGGTCACCTCGGCCGAGTTGCGCACCACGAGTGCCTGGGACCCCATGCGCACCAACGCGTCCACGGCCGCCGACATGACCGCGTTCCTGCGTGAGATCTGGCACGGCCCGGCCCCGGTCACCGCCGACGTGCGGAAGTGGATGGGACGCCAGCTCACCGGCAACCGGCTCTCCCGGCTCGCCCCCAGCGAGGTCAAGGCGTTCGGCCGCTCCGGTTCGCTGCCCGGTCGGCTCAACGAGGTCGCCGTCTGGGAGTGGCCCGACGGCCGCCGCCACGCGATCGCCGTCTTCGCCCAGATCACCCGCGGCAACTTCCGCGAAGTCGAACTCGCCATGAGCCGCGCCGCCTTGGCCCTGACCGGAAGCCTCAGCGCCGAACAGTAGAACGCGCCGGTCACAAGCCGGACAGGTCAGTAAATGGCCGACCACGGCCGCGGTGGATCCACCGGATCCGACTCGCCTGCGCGCTTCACCAACGTGCGCATCCGCTGATGGCGCCGCAGCAGCTCCGGGGCCTCGCGCATGAGCACGTGTCCCGCTGGCGTGAGCGTCACCTGGCCGCCGCCGCGATCGAACAGCTCCGCGTCGAGCTCCTTCTCCAACCGCCGGATCCGCTGGCTCAACGGCGGCTGCTCCATGCCGAGGCGCTCGGCCGCCCGGCCGAAGTGACGTTCTTCACCTACCGCCAGGAAGCATTCCAAGTGCCGCATGATGTCCACGCGGCAACGATATCAACGCGCGTATCGGCTCATACCCGTGTTGATATTGGACGGAACGGCCCGTTCCGGATTGACTGTCGGACATGACCGAACCCAACGACCCCAGCCCGCCGATCCGGCGCCGCGGCCTGCTCAAGGGCACCGGCGTCGCCGCGCTCGCGGCCGGCGCCACCGCGAGCGGCATCGCCTTCGCCCAATCCGACGACGACGCCGCCGAGCCCGCGGTGCGCCTGCGCTGGCTCGGCACGAACGCCTGGGAGTTCACGACCCCCACCGCCACGGTGCTCATCGACCCGTGGGTGAGCCGCTTCCCGACCGGGGCCTACAGCCCCGAGGGCGCCGACCCCGAGACCGAGATCGAGGTGCACGAGGACGTCATCGACGAGCATCTGCCGAAGGCCGAGACCATCCTGGTGACGCACGGCCACTGGGACCACATCGCCGACGTCCCCTATCTCGCGGGGCGCACCGGCGCGACGGTCCTCGGCACCGAAACGCACCTGAACCTGCTGCGCGCCATGGACGCCCCGGAAGACCAGCTCTCCCAAGTGGTCGGCGGCGAGCGGTATGAGTTCACGAACGGCTACACCGTGGAGGTCTTCCGGTCCTCCCATTCGGCGAGCGGCGACCACAAGCAGATCGCCTTCGGCGGCACCCGGCCCGGCAAGGTTCCGGAGCGCCCCAAGAAGATCAAGGACCTCGTCGAAGGCGGCTCCCTGACGTTCCTGCTCGACTTCGGCGGCATCTCGTTCTTCAACGCCGGTTCGGCGAACTTCCACGAGCCCGAGATCGCGGGGATACGCCCCACTGCCGTGTTCGTGCAGCCCGGCGGCGGCCACACGCCCCGCTACGTGGAGCGGCTGCTCGAAGCCACGGGCTTCCCGCCGTACGTGATCGCCACGCACTGGGACAACTTCGACCACCCGCTGACCGAGCCCGGCGTCATCGGCGGCGACTGGAAGGCCCTGCGCGACCGCGTGGCGGCCGCGAGCCCCGATTCCGAATTCCTTCTCATCGATCACTTGGAGCACCATGACTTCTGAGGTCACCGTCCGCTGGCTGGGCACCAACGCCTGGGAGGTCACGGGCAACGGCGCGACCGTGCTCGTCGACCCGTACGTCTCGCGCACCTACACCGGCGCGACCAAAACGGGCGAGTTCAACCCGGAAACGAAGATCGCGATCGACGAGACCGCCGTCGACGAGCACATCAGCGTCGCCGACTCGATCCTCATCACGCACGCCCACTTCGACCACATCGCCGACGTCCCGTACGTGGCCGAGAAGACCGGCGCGACCGTGCTCGGCACGGAGTCGCACCTGAACCTGCTGCTCGCCATGGACACTCCCGAGACGCAGCTCGCGCAGGTCGGCGGCGGCGAACTCTACCGGTTCACCGACGAGAACAACGTCGAGCTGTACACGGTGGAGGTCTTCCGCTCCTCGCACGGCGTCTCCGGCAAGCACAAGAGCCTGCTGTTCCCCGGGACGCGGCCCGGCGAGACCCCGAAGCGGCCCAAGAGGATCAAGGACCTCGTGGAGGGCGGCAGCCTCGCCTACCTCGTGACCTTCGGCGAGATCTCGCTGTTCTTCAACGCGGTGCCGTCGTTCCACGAGCGCGAGATCGCCGGGATCCGGCCCACGGTGCTGTTCATGCAGGGCGCGAACCCGCACTATCCCGATTACGAGGAGCGGCTGTTCGCCGCCATCGGGCAGCCGCCGTACGTGATCCCGACCCACTGGGATGACTTCGAGGAGCCACTGACAGAACCGGCCGTGGACCTCTTCGGCGGTGCTGCACTGGGGGACACGGTGTCCAAGTACAGCCCCGATTCGCAGTTCGTGCTGCTCGACCACCTGGAGTCGTTCACGATCGAGGCCTGATCGCTCAGATCCAGCCCTGCTCCCAGGCGTGCTGGGCCGCCGCGTGGCGGGTCTTCTTGTCCAGCTTGCGCATCGCCGTCGACAGGTAGTTGCGCACCGTCCCCGGAGCGAGGTGGAGGCCGGCCGCGATCTCCTCGATCGTGGCGCCGCCCCTGGCCGCGCGGAGCAGATCCAATTCCCGCTCGGTCAGGGGCGAGCGGTCCTCGGTGAGCGCGGACGCGGCGATCTCGGGGTCGATGTAGCGGCGGCCCTCGCCTATGTCGCGGATGATCTGCGCGAGCCGCTCCGCCGGGGTGGTCTTCGGGACGAACCCCGAGACCCCGGCTGCGAGCGCCCGCCGCAGCACTCCCGGACGCGCGTGGCGGGTCACCAGCATGACCTTGACGCCAGGGTTGCCCTCGCGGATGCGCTCGGCCGCCCACAGGCCGTCGCGCGGTGGCATCTCCAAATCCAGGACCGCGATGTCCGGCAGGCGGGACTCGGCGAGCGTCACCGCGTCGAAACCGTTGTCGGCCTGGGCGATCACAGTGAGGTCGTCCTCGAGCCCGAGAAGCACGGCGAGGGCTTCGCGCACGAGCGTCTCGTCGTCGGCGACCAGGAGGCGGATCATCGCCGCACCCGCTTCACCGGCATCCGCCGTGCCCGCAGCGGAGCCTGCGGCTTGAGAGCCCGCGGTTTCGGCACGGTCCCCCTGAGTACGAAGCGGTCGCCTTGGTGCACATGCTCGACCTGCCCGCCCGCCTCTTTGAACCGATTTTTGAGCATCGCCAACCCGTTGCCCCCGCCGACCGGCGCGGGCGCCCCGTTGTTCGTGATCGTGACGGTGACCTCCGCCTCGACCTCCACAACGGACACATCGGCGGCGGTCGGCTCGGCGTGCCGGATCAGGTTCGTCGTCGCCTCCCGGATCAACAGGCCAAGCAGCTTCTCGGTGTCCTCATCGAGCGACGGCGCGGCGTCCGGCACCGTCGCCTGCACCCCGGCCGACTTCAGAATCCTTGCAGCCGAGTCGATCTCGTCCGCAAGCGCCACCTTCCGGTACCCGCCCACGACCGCCCGCGTGTCCTTCAAAGCGTCTCGCGCGAGCGCCTCGACCGCCCGCATCTCCGCCTCCGCGCGCTCCGGGTCCACCGCGACCAGCCGCCGCGCCACCTGCGCCTTCAACGTGATCGCCTGCAGGTTCCCGCCCTGCACGTCGTGCAGCTCGCCCGCGAACCGCAGCCGCTCCTCGGTCACCGCCAGATCCGCCGCCAGCTCGCGCGCCCGCTCCAACTCGCGCGCCACGTCGTAATACCACAATTGCCATATGATCCCGCCCGCCAGCGCCGGCACCATCAGCACGGTGGCGACCATCGCCGCCGGAATCATCAGACCCGCCTGCGCCGAGACCGCCGTGGCGGCCAGCGCCGCGAGCGTCCCCCAACCGAGCGCCCGAGCGCGCCTGCCCGGCCGCGTCCACAGCGCGGCCTCGGCGACCAGCAGCGCAATCGGGCCCGACCACGCGCCGCCGATCTGCCCCGTCCGCGACTCCGCGAAGACGCCCAGCGTCATGACCACCAGCGACAGGCTCCACAGGATCCGCCGCCGCCACGGCCCCTGGCCGTGCCAATACAGCGCCAGCGCCGCCGTGCACAGCGCCACCGACACGGTCGCTGCGCCCACCGCCAGCGGCAGCGCGACCCCCTGCAGGTCCGACCCGGCCAGATAGAGCGCCGACAACAAGAGCGCCAGCGGACCGGAGCCGATCAGGGTGGCGAACGTGTACCAGCGCAGGCGGCGCAGATCGCGTGTGGATTTCGCATTGTTCGGGGGCACTCCGAGATTGAACCACCCCGGTGCCGTATGACATCTGTCAGACCGACCGCACACATCCCTCACCTGGACCGATGCGGTTTCGGCACTACCGGCCGATTCCTGCGGAGCCCAGGATTGAGGCATGAACGCCATCAGCCACCGGCCCCGCCCCGCCGTCGAAGTCCGCGACCTCGCCTGCCGCTACGGCGCCTTCACCGCCGTCGACCGCGTCGCCTTCGACGTCGCTCCCGGCGAGCTGTTCGCCCTCCTCGGAACCAACGGCGCCGGGAAGACCACCACCATCGAGACCGCCATCGGTATGCGCCGCCCCTCCGCCGGCACCGTCCGCGTCCTCGGCCGCGACCCCTGGACGCACCGCCGCGACCTTGCCGGCACCGTGGCCGTCATCGGCCAGGAGACCGGCTTCGCCGACGACCTCACCGCCGCCGAGACCCTCAAACTCTGGACCGACCTCCACCGCCTGCCCGCGAACGAAGCACTGCTCGAACGCGTCGACCTCGCCCACCGCGCCGCCGTGCGCGTCGGTGCCCTCTCAGGCGGCGAACGGCGCAGGCTCGACCTCGCGCTCGCCGTCGCGACCGGCCCGACCGTGCTCTTCGCCGACGAACCGACCACCGGCCTCGACCCGGCCTCGCGGCGACGCACCTGGGGCCTGCTGCGCGAACTCACCGCACAAGGCGCCGCCGTCGTCCTCACCACCCACTACCTCGACGAAGCCGCCGAACTGGCCGACCACGTGGCGATCATGGACCGCGGCCGCATCGCCCGCTTCGGCACCGTCGCCGAGATCACCGCCTCCTATGAAGCTCGAATCACCGTGCGGCCCAGACCCTTCGACCCGATCACACTGCCGGCGCTGGCCGGGCGGTCCTCGGTGGACGAAGGGCGGCTCACCGTCCGCACCACCGAGCTCCAGGCCGACCTCCACCGTCTCCTCGACTGGGCCGCACGCGGCGGCGTCGAACTCGCCGACCTCAAAGCAGGACCGGCCACGTTGGACGAGATCTTCGCCGAACTCGAGGCCGAGCCGGCCGCGGCGGTCCTGTGAGCCCGAGGCGCCGCGCCTTCGGCTCCCGATGTGCCGCCCGTGAACGCGCCGCCGTATTCCTTTCCCTCCCTGAGCCATCCGACCAGTCTGGAGCCCTGCCATGACCGCCATCACGCTCGCCGTCGCCGAGACGCGCTTGATCTTGCGCAACCGCACCGTCCTCGTCACGGCCGCGATCATCCCGCTCGCCCTCGGGCTCGCCATAGGCCAATCGAACGTCTACGGCGTCGCCGAGTCCGCCGGGGCGCTCGCTGCCGTGCAGCTCGGGATGCTGCTCGTGTTCGGCTTGTTCATGACCCTCACGATGACGCTCACCGCGCGGCGCCAGCAGCTCTACCTCAAACGGCTGCGCACCTCACCGGCCTCCACGGCGTCCATCGTGGCTGGTCTGGCGAGCCCGCTCGCGCTCATCGTCTCGGCGCAGAGCGCGGTCGTGCTCGGGGCCTCGGCCTGGGCTGCCGGCGTGCCGGCCCACCCTGAACTGCTGGTGCTGGCGTTCGTGAACGGGGCCGTGACCATGACGGCGTTCGGCTTCCTCACCGCCTCGTTCACCAAGACCCCTGAGGCCGCGCAGATCACGGTGCTGCCGGGCATGTTCGTGTTCATGATCGGCCTGTTCTGGGCGCTCGTCCCGATCGACGGCCCGGCCGCACTGATCCGCCTGGCCGTGCCTGGCGCGGCGCTGACCGATCTCACCGTGCTCGCCTGGGACGGCACCGAGGGCGGCTACCTCGCCGCGATCGCCGAACCGCTGGCGCTCTCGACCGCGGTCGCGCTGCTCGCGGCGGCCGTCGCCGCCAAGCTCTTCCGCTGGCAGCCCCGCGCTTGAGCCGTCCCGCATATCGTCCGATTGGAGTTCGACCCGTGTTCTTCGAAGAGTTCAAGGCCTCGCTGTTCTACGCCAAGCTGCCGTCGCACTGGGGCACTGAGGCCGTCGTCGCCGTTCTGTCCCTCGGACTGGTGCTCGCCGCGCTCGCCGCATTCGAGGTGAGCACTCGGACCTTGACCGTCCTCGGGGCGGTCGGGGTCGCCTGGTTCGGTTCTCGGATCGCGATCATCGCCGTCAAGGGACGCGGTGGGCGAGGAGCCTGACTGTTGGTGCGACCCCACATCGACTGAACAGGTGATTAACAAATACGCTGCTCTACTACCCTTGCCGCTCAGGTCCTTTGGGCCATAGCTTGAATACGACCGAGCCCCATCGATGT
>DATABR010000244.1:0-11678 GCA_036259435.1 Glycomyces sp. | reverse complement strand
GGCGCGCGCGACCTCACCCTCGCCGAACTCGGCGCCGGCCTCACCCGCGCGGACCCCGTCGCCGCCGCGGTCCTGTGGGAACAGCGCGTCCCCCGCACCGCCGTCGGGCTGCTCGCCGGAGCCGGGCTCGCCGTCGCGGGCGTCCTCATGCAGACCCTCACCCGCAACCCCCTCGCCGACCCGCGCATCTTCGGCGTCGCCGCCGGGGCGAGTCTCGGCGTGGTCATCGGCCTCAGCGTCTTCGGGCTCACCGGCATCGGAGAGTACGTGTGGCTCGGCATCGCCGGGGCGCTTTTGGCCGGACTCGTCGGCTACGCCGTCTCCACCGTCGCGGCCCGCACCACCGGCGGCGGCACCGTCACCTACGCGCTGTGCGGCGCGGCCCTCGACGCCAGCCTCTCGGCCATGGTCTACGCCGTGCTCGCCACCGACCTGCACTCCTTCGACCAGTACCGGTTCTGGGCCGTCGGCTCGCTCTCGGGACGCGGCGAGGACGTCGCCTACGGCATGGCCCCGTTCCTCTTGGGCGGCATCGCCCTCGCGCTGCTCGCCGCCCGCGGCCTCGACGGCCTGCAGCTCGGCGCCGAGACCGCCGCCGGGCTCGGCCACCGGGTCGGCCTCACCCGCGCCGCCGCCGCGCTCACCGTCGCGCTGCTCACCGGCGCGGCCGTCGCCGCGGCCGGACCGATCGGCTTCATCGGCCTGGCCATCCCGCACCTGGCCCGCTGGGCGGTCGGCGCCGCGCACCACGCCCAGATCGCCCTCAGCCTCATGCTCGGCCCGTGCATGCTCCTCGCCGCCGACGTCATCGGCCGCGTCATCGTCCCGGGTGAAGCACCGGCCGGCATCATCTGCGCGGTGATCGGCGCGCCGATGCTCATCGCCTTGGTCCGCAGGGCCCGGACGGTGACGGCATGAGAGCACCCGCCCGCCGCGCCGGCCTCCGCCGCCGCACTCCGAACCCGAGTAATCCCAGTACTCTGCAACTTCCGGGCCGCACCGTCCTCCGCTCCGGCGGGCTCTCCATGACGGTCCACCGTCGCAGTGCCGTCATCTGCGGACTGCTTCTGATCGTCCTGTTCGGAGCGATCAGCGCCTCGCTCTGCATCGGCGACACCTACATCACCTTCGCCGATACCTTCGCCACCCTCACCGGCACCACGGGATATGACCGCACCATCGAAGTGCTTCGGCTGCCCCGCACCGTGCTCGCCGTCGCCGCCGGGGCCGCGCTCGCCCTCGGCGGGGTCCTCATCCAGTCCGTCGCCCGCAACCCCCTCGCCAGCCCCGACATCGTCGGCGTCACCGCCGGGGCCGGGCTCGCCGCGACCTTCGCCCTCACCGCCGGACTCGGGTACGCCTTCCTCGCCCCCGCCGCACTCACCGGCGGCCTCGCCGCCGCCGCCCTCGTCCTCCTCGTCGCCGCCCGCGGCTCGCTCTCCGCGCCCCGCTTCGTCCTCGCGGGCATCGCCGTCGCCGTACTCCTCAAATCTGGCACCCAGATCCTCCTGCTCGCCGCCGAGGCCGTCGACGCGCAGCGCGCCCAGATCTGGCTCATCGGCTCGCTCGCCGGCCGCGGCTGGACCGAGGCGTCCTTCCTTGGTGGAGTGCTCCTCTGCGCCCTGCCATTCCTGGTGTGGGCCCAGCGCGCCCTCGACACCACCGACCTCGACGACCCCACCGCCACGGGCCTCGGCGTCCGCGTCACCGGCCGCCGCGTCGGCCTCGCCGCGCTCGGCGTGGTCCTCGCCTCCGCGGCGGTGTCCCAAGTGGGCGCCGTCGAGTTCGTGGCCCTCGCCGCGCCGCAGATCGCCCGCCGCCTCGCCCGCACCTCCCGCCCGCCGCTCCTCGCCTCCGCTCTCACCGGCGCGGTGCTCCTCGTCGCGGCGGACTGGCTGGGCCGTACCGCGTTCGGCGACTACCAGATGCCCGCAGGCGTGCTCACCGCCGCGCTCGGCGGCCTCTACCTGATGTACCTGTTGTTGACGAAAGGAACCCGAAATGAGAAGAAGACTGCTGGCCGCCGGCCTCGCCTCCGCCTGCGCGCTCGCGCTGGCCGCGTGCGGGACGTCTGACCCGGCCGCCGAACGCAATGAGGCCGAGGGCGAGACCCGCTCGATCGACCACGCGATGGGCACAACCGAGATCCCCGCCGACCCGCAGCGGGTCGTCGTGCTCGACACCGACAAGATCGACACCGCGCTCACGCTCGGGATCACCCCGGTCGGCGCGGCCCGCGCCGGTGAGACCGACCTGCCGACCTACCTCGGCGACCTCTCGGGCGTCACGGTCGTGGGCACGGTCTCCGAACCGGACCTGGAGGCGATCGAGGGCCTGGAGCCCGACCTCATCCTCGGCTCGAAGTTCCGCCAGGAGGCCTTCTACGACGAGCTGAACGCGATCGCGCCGACCGTGTTCACCGCGATGGTCGGCGTCACCTGGAAAGAGAACTTCCTGCTCGACGGCGACGCCCTCGGCAAGGGCGAAGAGGCGAAGCAGCTCTTGGACGACTACGAGACCCGCGCCGCCGACTTCGGCGAGAGCCAGGGCGACCCGGCCGCCACCGAAGTGAGCATCGTGCGCTTCATGCCCGACGAGATCCGCTTCTACGGCCCCGAGGGCTTCTCAGGGATCGTCGTCGGCGACACCGGCCTGGGCCGTCCCGAGATGCAGCTGCTGGCCGAAGCCGATGACAAGCGGATCGGGAGGGTCTCGGCCGAGGAGATCGACACCCTCGGCGGCGACGTGGTCTTCTACTGCGCCTACGGCGACGACGGCGCGGCCCAGCTCGCCCAGTACACCGGCGGTGAACTGTGGCAGGCGATCCCGGCCGTGCAGGACGGCAAGGCCTACGAGGTCGACGACGAGGTGTGGATGACCGGCATCGGCGTCACCGCCGCCGGAATGATCCTGGACGACCTGGAGGCGCACCTCCAGGCCTCCTAGTCGTCAGAGCGCGAACTCGGTGATCACCAGGTCGTGGAAGACTGCCGGGCCCCCGTCGGTGAAGAGGGCCAGGCGGTCGTCTCCGGGCCGGGCGTACACCAGGCTCGAGTGGACGTAGCGGCCGTCGTCGACGAACATCTCCACGGAGAGGTTGTCGACCAGGATCCGCAGAGTCGACTCCTTGCGGGCGGTGTCAAAGGGGGTGCGGCTCTCCATCCACCGCCCCGTGGTGTCGGGGTTGTCGGTGTAGGCCCGGTTGAGGTAGGCGTAGCCGCCGGCGAGGTAGACCCCGGCGTCGGCGTGCCGCGTGCCGTCGGAGGAGAGGCGCAGCTGCATGCCGATGTTGCTCGACTGGTCCCAGGTGACGCGGGTGCGCACTTCGTAGGCGCGCCCTCGGTAGTCGATCGGCGAGACGCCGTCCACGGTGACGTCGCCGAGCTCGACGGTGCGCGAGGCCCGGTCCGCGAGGGTGCGGGTCGGGCTGGAACGCAGCGCGCACTCGGTCGCGCTGTACCAGTGCAGCGAGACCTCGCGGACGATCGAGTCGGTGCCGTTGAACCCGTCGGCTTCCCATGAGGGCGTGTTGTGCGGGTAGTCCCAGTGGTTCATCCAGCCGATGGCGTACCTGGTCAGGGGGTCGACCTGGCTGCCGGTCCTGCGTTCCCAGGTGACGGCGCCGTACCAGTCCCAGCCGTGGTCCAGCCACTTCGGGTCCGGGTTGTCCGGCAGGAACGTGGTGCCGTTCCACTGGCCGGTCCAGTAGGCGTACGTCGCGGGTCCGCCCGAGCCCTTCGCATTGGCGCTCGCGCCGAGCACCCACCGGCCGGGGCCGGTGGCGGACTCGATCCAGAACAGGTCGGGGCATTCGAGCACGCCGATACCCTGCTTGATGAAGCCTTCGGTGTAGACCCAGCTCTTGAGGTCGGTCGAGCGGTAGAACCCGATCTTGTCGTTCTCGGCAAGCGCCATGACCCACTGCGATCGCTGCGCGTCCCAGACGACCTTGGGATCGCGGAAGTCCACGACGCCCGGGTTCGGGAGCACGGCCGGCTCGTGGCGGTCGAAGGTCTGGCCGCCGTCGGTGGAGTGGAAGAGGAACTGCGCCTGGAGGTTCGGAGCCGTCGCGAAGCGGTCCTCCTGGGTGGCGATGGCGATGATGGCGCCGGCGCCGAACCCGGCGGTGTTCGCCTCGTCGACCACGAGGCAGCCCGACCAGATCGAGCCGTTCGGGTTCGTCTCCTTTGGAATTGCGGTGCCGAGGTCTTCGAAAGAGACGTTGTCCGTCGAAGCGGCGATCCGCCAGGAGGTCCCGGTGCCGAAATTCGGGTAATCCTTGTTGTAGAGGTAGTAGTAATGGGTCTTGCCGTCGATGTAGATCGGCCGCTGCGGGTCGTTCTTCCAGTGGTCGGGGACGGAGAAGTGGTAGGCGGGTCGATAGGTGGCGTCCTGCGCCGCCGCCGGGAGCCCAACCAGGCTCGCTGCGCTTCCGAGGGCGGCGGCTCGGAACAGGTTCCTTCTTGAGGTTCGTAGCATCATCGCTCCAAACTTGCAATTTTCATTCGTCACTGATATCGACGATCATAGATGGTTAAACGTAGTTAAATACATCTATTTAAGAGGTTAAATCAGGTTAATTCGACAAAGACCGTCCCGCGGCGGCGGAACGGGCCTCGCATGACTCGTCGCTACAATTCCGACCGGCGCGGCGGATCGGCTCCGGGGCGCGAGCAGGTGATCGCCGCGACCTTTGAAGCGAACGCCACGGCCTCCCGGGCCTCATCGGCCGTGAGGTGCGCGAGATCCGCTTGGCGCAGGCGCTCTTGGCGGCCCAGCCAGTCGAGCAGAGCGCCGCTGAAGGAGTCGCCCGCCCCGACCGTGTCCACCATGTCGGTCTCGGCGGCGGGCACCGCGAAGGACTCGCCTCCGGCCCACACCAGCGAGCCCTCGCCGCCGCGCGTCACGATGACCAGCTTGCGGCCCTTGGTGATCCAGTGCTCCGCTAGAGTCGCCGGGGCCGCGCCCGGCCAGATCCATTCCAGGTCCTCGTCCGAGACCTTCACGATCGCGGCGAACGCGAGCCAGCGCTCCAGCCGCTCCCGGTACGCCGCCCGATCGCCGAGCAGCGCCGGGCGCACGTTCGGGTCCAGGCTGATCGTCGTGCCGATGCTGAGGCCCGCGAGCCACCGCTCGACCGCCGCGCCTCCGGGGTCGAGGGCGAGCGCGAGCGACCCGGCGTGCACCGCGTCCATGCCCGGGTCCTTCGGCAGCTCACCGGCTTTCCACTGCCAGTCGGCCGTGCTCTCCACATGGAACGCGTAGCTCGCCGACCCGCTCGAGGCCACGGACACGATCGCCAGGCTGGTCGGCTCCTCGGCGTCCACGATCCAGCGCAGGTTCACGTTCGACTCGGCCAGATGGGTGCGCAGCAGCTTCCCGAACGCGTCCCCCGAAAGCCGCCCCAAGAAGGCCGTCTCGGCGCCCAAGCGCCCCAGCGTGACCGCCACATTCATCGGGCTGCCGCCCGGATGCGCGACCGGATGCCGGGCATCGGAGGCGTCGACCTCCAGGTCGATCAGAGCCTCGCCGATCACACCGATCATGCGCGCACCAGCCTCTCTCCGTCCCAGCGCACCGGGATCGGATCGACGAGCTCGCCGACGAACTCGCCGTTCTCGATGTTGCGGAAGCCGATGATAACCGTCTGTCCGTCCACATCATGGAGCCTTGCGGCGTACAGGCTCTCATGCTCGAACGGCCGGGCCTTCGCGATGTCGAACACGACCCCGTCCAGTCCACCGGAGGGATCGTCGACGGGCACAACGTAGTTCTCGCCGGTCTCGCCCAGGGCCCGGCGCGCGTCCGCCGCCTCGCCCCTGCCGCAACAGAACAAGAGCAGCCACTGACCATCCACTCGGTGCAACTGGGTCACCTCCAGCTGGCCGAAGCCGAGCGCGTCGGGGCTGCTCAGCGGCGGCAGCACCTCCCAGTCGTCCAGATCCGCCGACCGCGCGTGCCCGACGACGCCGCGCTCGCGGGCCTCCTCGGGCCCCTCGACCCGCGCGGTGCACAGCATGTGCCAGCCGTCCTCGCCGCGGAACACCCACGGATCGCGCCAGGCCTCGTCGTGCCAGCCTCGTTCCTCCGTGAACTTCTCGTAGAAGCGAGGATCGGCCTCGACCTGCGGCCCCGGCGTCCGGTGCCAGATGATCAGGTCGTCCGAGACGGCAGAGCCGATCCGCTGCACCCTGTCCTCGGCGCGCGAGACCCCGGTGTAGAACATCCGCCACCGGCCCGAGTCCTCCCGGACCACCGAACCGGTCCAGGTGGCCTGGTCGTCCCACGCGGGCGCGTCGGCGAAGACCAGCGCGTCCGGCAGGAGCGTCCAGTCCTTCAGGTCCGCCGAGACGGCGTGCCCGATCGAGGCCCGGAGGTGGCGGCGCCCCTCTTCCTGGAGCGCCCGGGAGGCGCGCAGGAAGAACACGTGGTGGCGTCCGTCGTCGTCGGTCGCGTACCAGGAGTCCCAGACCCAGTGGTCGGCTAGCTTGAGCATCGTTGTCCTTACTCGTAGGGCGGGAAAGTCAGTCCTTCATGCCCGCTGAGGCGATGGACTGGATGAACGCTCGCTGGAAGACGAGGAACACGATGACCATCGGCAGGGTGATCATGCTGATGTAGGCCATCACCTCGCCCCAGGCGGTGTCGAGCTGGAAGAAGTACTGCACGCCGACCATGACCGGCCGCAGCTCCTCGCTCTGCACGGTCATGAGCGGCCACAGGTAGGCGTTCCACGTCGCGGGGGAGGTCACCACCGTCAGGATCGCGACCGTCGCGAACACCGGTTTCGACAGCGGCACGATGATGCGCCAGTAGGTGCGCAGCCATCCGGCCCCGTCGATCGCGGCGGCCTCCTCGAGCCCTTTGGGGAGGCTCTTGAAGTACTGGGCGAACAGGAAGATCGAGAAGGCGTTCACGATGAACGGGATGATCTGCACCCGGTACGAGTTGAGCCAGCCGAACTCCAGGATCGGCGTGAAGCCGTCGAAACCGATCCACGGCAGGTTCGCCACCAGGTACACCATCGGGACGATGGTCGTGTCGAACGGCAGGATGAGCGTGGCGATGACGAAGCCGAAGACGAGTCCCCGGCCCCGCCAACGCATCCGGGCCAGGGCATAGCCGCACATGGAGTTGACCACCAGACCGAATGCGGTGACAGTGAACGTCACGAACAGCGTGTTGCCCAGGAAGCGCCAGAACGGGACCCGGTCGAACACCGCCGCGTAGTTGGCGAACGAGAGTTCGCCGACGGGCAGGAACGCCTTGAACGAGTTCATGTCCGCGAAGATCTGGTGGTCGGTCTTCAGGCTCGCGACGACCATGAACACGATCGGGAACAGGAAGAATGCCGCCAGGACGGTCATCGGCAGGTACGTCCAGACCCGGGCGCGCGAAGGCGCTTTGATCGCAGTCGCTGTCATGGCTAGTCCCTGTCCCTCGTGAGACGGCGCTGCACTAGCGCCAGGGTCAGCACGATGCAGAAGAAGATCAGCGACAGCGCCGCCCCGTAACCCATCTGCTGCTGCTGGAAGCCCTTCTGGACGATCTGGAAGACGATGGTGCTCGTCGATCCCACCGGACCGCCGTTGGTCATGATGTTGACTTGCACGAACAGGCTCATCGCGGCGATCGTGATCGTGATGAGCACGAACACGAACGTCGGTTTGAGCAACGGCAGCGTCAGGTGCCAGAACCGCTGCCAGGGCGTGCACCCGTCCAGCGCGCCGGCCTCATAGACCTCCTCCGGAATCGTCTGGAGGCCCGCGAGCCAGATGATCATGTGGAAGCCCACGCCCTGCCACACGCTCATGACCACGATGGCGCCCATGGCGGTCGACGGGTTCGCGAGCCAGGCCTGCCCGGCCCACGCGCCGCCGGTGACCATCGACAGCGCCGAGTTGACCAGGCCGTCCTCCTGATAGAGGAACCGCCACAGCAGGCTGACGACCACCATGGAGGTGATGACCGGCAGGAAGTAGACGGTGCGGAAGAAGTTCCGTCCGGCTATCCGCTGGTTCACCAGGAGCGCCAGCACCAGCCCGAACCCGCCCTGCAACGGCACCACGATCGCGGCGAACACGAACGTGTTCAGTACCGAGCGGTGGAACGTCGCGTCGTCGGCGAAGGCCCGGCGGAAGTTCTCCAGCCCCACGAACTCCGGCGGCGTGGGGGAGATGAGCCGCGCGTTCGTGAACGCCAGGACCAGCGACACGAGGGCCGGCCCGATGACGAACAGGAGCAGGAGCGCGATGCCGGGAATCGCGAAGGCGGCCCCGGCGCGCTGCTCGGCCCGGGAATGGCTGCGGCGGCGGCGTTTCGGTGGCTCAGGCGGAGCCGCGACCTCGGCTCTCTCGGCGCTGGCGACGGCCATGCCTAGAACCCGTACCCGGAGTTCGCCTCGATGTCGGCATCGATCTCGGCGGCGGCCGCGTCAAGGGCCTCCTGGACGTCGCCGCCGTGGATGATGTCGGCCGTGTACTGGCCGAACACCGAGGCGATGACGGTGTAAGCCGGCGTCTCGGGGCGCAGCGTCGCGTACGCCTTGGAGTAGTCGACCATCATGCGTAGCATGCCGTCGCTCGCGTAGTGCTCGGTGAGCTCGGCGGCCGCGTCGGTGGCGGGGATGAGCCCGGTCTGGTTGGCGTACTCGGCCACGTACTCGTCCGAGAGCGCGGTCTCCATCCACGAGTTGGCCCCGGCCGAGTCGGCCGTTGCGGTGACGGCCCACTGCCAGGAACCGCCGCCAATCTTCGGGCCGTCGCCGAAGTCCGGCGGCGGCAGGAACAGCATGTCGTCGTACAGGTCCATGGCGGGTAGCGCGCTCCAGTTGCCGGCGAAGGACATCGCGGCCTTGCCCTGCATGAAGTCCTCGGCGCCGCCGGGTGACTCCACATTGGCGAGTCGGGAGGTGAACAGGCCCTGGAACCACCGGCCCCACGCGAGGGCCTCGGCGCCGTTGAGCACGCCGTCGGCCTTCAGGTAACTGTCCCTGTCGATGAGGTCGCCGCCGAAGCTCTGGAGGAACGGCGAGAACGCGTAGGAGTACCACTCGCCGGTGTCGGCGGTCGAGAAGTCGATGGCCCACTGGTAGGTGCCGTCGGCGACGAGCCGCGGAAGGGCGTCGTCGAATTCCTCACGGCTCCAAGGCTGCTCGATGGTGGGGATGCGCACGCCGGCCGCTTCGAGCACGGATTGGCGCGCGAAGATCGAGCAGGCGGCCTCCCAGTGGCCGACGGCGTACAGCTCGCCCTGGAACTTGCCGAGGGTCGAGGGCAGGAACTTGCCGGTGATCTCGGTCGGGACGCCGAGCGGTTGGAGGTGCCCGGCCCATGCCCAGTTCGGAATGTTCGGACCGTCCACGGTCAGCAGATCGGGCAGGTCGCCGGAGAGCGCCGCGGCGTTCACGGTGTCGTTGTAGACGTCCTGCGGGAAGGGCTCCAGCGCGGCCTTGTAGGCGTCCTGCGAGCCGTTGAAGGCCTTGACGATGTCCTCGGTGACCGCGATCTCCAGTGGGCTCCCGGCGTTGTGGGCCCACAGAACCAGCTCGCCGTCGGAGGAACCGGACGAGGCGGTGCACGCGGCCAGAGCCTGGCCGGTCAGGGCGGCGCCACCGGTGGCGGCGGCCAGCTTGAACAGGTTGCGTCGTTGCATGGCGATCACTCCAATGTGATTCGGGCAGAAGGGCTAACGAGGCGGCGCGACGGAGCCCCGCCGCGACACCGGGCATGGCATGAGGTGCTGCACGGGCGCGGCCTCAGGGTTTTCGAGCCTCCTGAGCAGCTCCTCGGCGGCCCATCGCCCCATCTCGTAGTGGGGGAGGGCCGTGGAGGTGAGTCCCGGAACGAGTTCGGGGGCGATGAGCTCCTGGTCGTCGTACGAGACGATGGAGAGTTCGTCCGGAACGGACAAGCCGAGTTCGGCGGCGGCGCGGTAGACGCCGACCGCCATCCGGTCGTTGAAGCAGAAGACTGCGGTGGGCCGGTCGGGTCGGCGCAGCAGCCGCATGGCCGCCTCGTATCCGCCGGGGCTCATCGAGGTGGTGCCCTCGGCCATGAGCCCGTCCGGCTCGACGCCGTCGGCGGCCAGGTGTTCGCGCCAGGTCGCGAGACGCAGGAATTTGGCCTCGACCTGATCGATCGTGGTCACGTGGCCGATGCGGCGGTGCCCGGCGGCGGACAGCTCGGCGAGCGCCCCGCGGGTCCCGCCGCGTTCGTCGGGGACGACCGACGAGACCGAGCCGTCCTCGGTTCGCGCGTCGAGCAGGACGCAGGGCGTCGAGCCGATGATCGCGGGAACCTCGACGATCTGGTGGTACATGGTGGCGAGGAGGATGCCGTCGATCTGTCGATCCTGCAGGGCGGCGATCGCCTCGCCGGTCTCAGCGGGATCGCCCATGGTGTCGACCATCAGGAGCAGGTACCCGGCCTGGCGTGCCGCGTCGTGCGCGCCGCGGATCATCTGGCCCGCAAAGGGAGTGGTCGCCACGTCGTCGCCGACGAACCCGAGCATCTGAGTCTTCCGGGTCCGCAGCCCGCGCGCCACGGTGTTGGGCCGGTAGCCGAGTTCGGCGGCGGCGGCGCGGACCCGCTCGCGGGTCTCGACGCCTATGCGCCGCCCGCCGGTCTCGTTGAGCGCCATCGAAGCCGTGGCTGTCGAGACGCCGGCGGCGCGCGCGACATCGGCGAGTCGGGGCTGCTTGGTCACCGTTGACTTCCCTTCGTCCCTGCATGAGTTAATCGATTAACCAACTCGTCGCAGATTCATGCGGTGAAGTTGTTAATCGATTAACCGACAATCTAGAGCTTCGTCGGAAACGAAAAGGCCGCGCTCAGGTCACATTTCGGCCACGACAGCGGTCCCGCTCACACCGGATGGACGCGTCAGCCGCGGAGGAGGGCCACGGCCGCCGCGTGGCCTCGCGGCACTTCGACGTCCACGATGCCGGGGCGGGGCTTCTCGCCAAGTCCGACGTGGACGATCGCCGGGCCGAGGGCGAGCCCGGTGCCCAGGGCCTTGAGGTGGGCCTCCTTGCGCAGCCAGGCCCGCGCGAACGCCTTCGGGCGCGCAGGTGCTGCGAATCGAGGAGGCCGCGCAGATCGGCGCGACCGTTCTCCCCGCCCGGGGCTACGGCATCGCCTACGGCTCGCAGGCGACCGGGTTCGGCTCCCCGACCTCGGACCTCGATCTCCTCTACGTCGTCGGAGTCGATGTTGCTGAGTCCACGAAGCAACGCCTCGCCGACTCGGTGATTGACCTGCACCGACGGCACGGCCTGGTCATCGATGACGAGGTCGCCCACGAGGTGAAACTGACCGTGACCGCCACCGAGATGTCTGCCGCGCTCGCGCTGGCCCCGTTCACCGGCAGCGACGGGCAGAGCTTGCGCGTGCCCGTGGTTGTGCCGACAAGTGGCTACCTCAACTCGCCGGAATTCAAGCACCGGCTCGTGCTCGGGGCGCTGACCGGCCCGCACCTGTTTCTGTGCGGCGACCTGACCCGGTACCGCCGGGACTTCGATGCGGCGATCCGCGCGGTCGTCGTCCTGACCTCCGCGATGCTCGCCCACAAGCCGACGACCACCGGCGACGATGTTCGATCGGCCCTGCTCACGCATCCGTCCGGCGCGACAGGGAAGGACTACCTCGGCTACCAGCACGGCCCGGCATTCGAACGCC
>DATABR010000243.1:0-5043 GCA_036259435.1 Glycomyces sp. | reverse complement strand
TCGCGCACGCGGCGCATCTCGACCAGCGATGCGGGCAGGAAGCCGCGCAGGCCGATGTCGAGGATGAGGCCACCCTTGACCACTTCGATGACCGAGCCGCGGACGACGCCGTCCTCTTCCTTGATCTTCTCGATGGTTCCCCAGGCGCGTTCGTACTGAGCGCGCTTCTTCGAGAGGATCAGACGGCCTTCCTTGTCCTCCTTCTGGAGGACGAGGGCCTCGACGTGGTCGCCCACTGAGACGACGTCTTCAGGGTCGACGTCATGCTTGATCGACAGCTCGCGCGAGGGGATGACACCCTCGGTCTTGTAGCCGATGTCGAGCAGGACTTCATCCCGGTCGACCTTGACGACGGTACCTTCGACGATATCGCCGTCATTGAAGTATTTGATGGTCGCGTCGATCGCGGCGAGGAGTTCCTCGTCCGTGAACGTCTCTTCGACCGTGCTGTTCTCAGCGTTGCTCGAGGTGGCCTCGATGCTGCTCGTCATGTGGGCTGGTGCTCCGGATACGTATCAATCGTGGGCGTGCGCCCGCGTCCTCGCTAGACGCGAATGCTCGCAGTTCGTCCCCGGGCCGCCCTTGCCGCTGGCAACGCGTCCTGCTCCCTACTGAGGACGCGGACATGCCCAGGCTCGTCCAGGTTACCGTGTGCGATATTCCCGCGCCAGTCCGGGCCGTGCCTCGTGTCGACTGACACCGCTAGTGGGCAGCGGCTTCCCAGGACGAGCCGAACCCGGCCGAGACCGTGAGCGGCACCGCGAGCTCGGCGGCGCCCGACATCTGCTCGCGCACGAGCGATTCGAGCACGCCCGATTCACCCGGTGCGACCTCGCACACCAATTCATCGTGGACCTGGAGCAGCACCCGCGAACGGAGCCCTGAGGCCCGCAGCTCACGGTCGACGCCGAGCATCGCGGCCTTCATGATGTCTGCCGCGCTGCCCTGGATGGGGGCGTTGAGGGCGGCGCGCTCGGCCATCTCGCGGCGCTGGCGGTTGTCGGAGGTCAGGTCCGGGAAGTAGCGGCGCCGGCCCATGATCGTCTCGGTGTAGCCGGTCTTGCGGGCCTCCTCGACCACCCGGTGCAGGTAGTCGCGGACCTTCCCGAAGCGGGCGAAGTACTCGTCCGAGAGCTGCTGGGCCTCTTCGGTGGAGACGCCGAGCTGCTGGCTGAGGCCGTACGTGGAAAGGCCGTAGGCGAGGCCGTAGGACATCGCCTTGATCTTGCGGCGGTGCTCGGCGGTGACCGCCTCGGGAGCGACGGCGAAGACCTTCGCGGCGACGGCGTTGTGGATGTCCTCGCCGGAGACGAACGCGTCGATCAGGCCCTCGTCGCCGGTGAGGCTCGCCATGATCCGCATCTCGATCTGGCTGTAGTCGATGGTCATGAGCGACTCGTAGCCCTCTGAGACCACGAACCCGGCCCGGATGTTGCGCCCGGCCTCGGAGCGCACCGGGATGTTTTGAATGTTCGGGTCGGCCGACGACAGGCGCCCCGTGGCGGCCACGGTCTGGTGGAACGTGGTGTGGATGCGCCCGTCCGTCTGGATGGTCGCGCGCAGCGTGGCCACGATCTGCTTGAGCTTCTCCACGTCACGGAACCGCAGCAACTGCTCCAGGAGCGGGTGCCCGGTCTTGACGAACAACTGCTGGAGCGCCTCGGCGTTCGTGGTGTAGCCCGTCTTGGTGCGCTTGGTCTTCGGCATCTTCAGCTCGTCGAAGAGGATCTCCTGGAGCTGCTTGGGCGAGCCGACGTTGAAGGGCCGGCCCACGATCTCGTGCGCGCGGTCGGTGGCCTCTTTGGACTGCGCGGCGAACCCGGACTCGATGTCGGCGAAATGGCCTTCATCGGCGGCGATGCCGATGATCTCCATGCGCGCCAGAACCCTTGCGATCGGGTACTCCATGGCCTCGGCCAGATTCGCCTGATGGCGCTGCTCCAGTCGGGACGCCTGCTCGACCGCGAGGTCGCGGATGGTCGCCGCGGCGGCGCAGTCGGCTTCGAGGCGGGCGGTGTCGTCGGACATCGCGGCGTCCAGGCCCACGAGCGCGCCGTCGTCGGCGGGCGTCTCGGGGGTCTCGAGTTCGCGGCCGAGGAACTGCATGGCGAGGTCGCCGAGCGCGTACGAACGCTGCTCGGGCTTGAGGAGGTACGCGGCGAGCACGGTGTCCGCCTTGATACCGGCGACCTCGGGCCAGCCCGCGGCGTCCGCTCCCCACAGGAACGCCTTGGCGTCATGCACGATCTTGCCCTTGGCGGGATCGGCGAGCCAGTTCGCCCAGGTGGTCTCGTCTTCGGCGTCGAGCTGCGTCGGATCGAACCACAGCGCCTCGCCGCCCTCGGCGAGCGCGAACGAGTCGAACGAGCCCGCGCCCGAGGCGAAGTGCCCCTTGAAGGCGATGGCGACATCGCCTTCGTGGGCGTCGAGCCAGGTGGCGAGCCCGCCGGGGACGAGCGCAGCGGCCTCGGTGTGGTCGACGTCGGCGGCCGGGACCGCGGCGGCGCCGACGGCCTTGGTCGCGAGGTTCGCGTTGAGGCGTTCGCCGAGGGCGCGGAACTGAAGCGCGTCGAAGAGGCGGTTGGTCTCGGTGACCGACCAGCCCTCCCACTCCAGATCGGCAATGCCCGACTCGAGATCGAGATCACGCACGAGGCAGTTGATGCGGTAGTTGCGCAGCACGTCGTCGAGGTTCTCGCGCAGGCTCTGCCCGGCTTTGCCGGTGATCTCGTCGACCTTGGCGACGAGGCCGTCGAGGGATCCGTACTTGACGATCCACTTGGCGGCGGTCTTGGGGCCGACGCCCGGGACGCCGGGCAGGTTGTCGGACTTCTCCCCCACGAGAGCGGCGAGGTCGCGGTAGCGGTCGGGGGTGACGCCGTACTTGGCCTCGACGGTGGCAGGCGTGTATCGGGCGAGCTCGGTGACGCCCTTGACCGGGTAGAGGAGGGTCACGGCCTCGTTGACGAGCTGGATGGCGTCGCGGTCGCCCGAGGAGATGAGCGTGGCGAGGCCGGCCTCCTCGCTGCGGGTGGCGAGGGTGGCGATGATGTCGTCTGCCTCGAAGTTCTGCTTGGTGAGCCACGTGATCCCCATGGCGTCCAGGAGATCCTGGATGATCGGGATCTGGCTCTTGAACTCCCCGGGGGTCTCGCTGCGGCCGTCCTTGTAGGCGGGGTACTCGTCGGTGCGGAAGGAGTGGCGGGAGAGGTCGAAGGCGACCGCGATGTGGGTGGGCTCCTCGGCCTTGAGCAGGTTGATGAGCATCGAGGCGAAGCCGTAGACGGCGTTGGTGACTTGGCCGTCGTCGGTGGCGAACTTCTCGGCCGGAAGCGCGAAGAAGGCGCGGTAGGCCATCGAATGGCCATCGATCAGCAGCAGGCGGGATTGGGAAGCGGTCACGTTTACGAGCCTATCGAGTGGGTCCGACAACTCCGGCACAAGTGCGCCGCGGCGTGGCCCGGGAACGAGAACAGCCCGCGATCCGGCTGGATCACGGGCCGTGAAAGTGCGGGGAACCTACTCGGCTTCCTGGGCTTCCTTCTGCTCGGCCTCGGCGATGACGCGCTCGGCGACGGCGCGCATGGAGAGCCGGTGGTCCATCGCGGCGCGCTGAATCCAGCGGAACGCGTCGGGCTCGGGCATGCCGTACTGGGTCATCAGGAGGCCCTTGGCGCGGTCGACGAGCTTGCGGACCTCGAGGCGCTCGGTGAGGTTCGCGACCTCCTTCTCGAGGGCGGTCATCTCGGCGAAGCGGGTGAGGGAGAGTTCGATCGCGGGGACGAGGTCGGACTTCTGGAAGGGCTTCACGAGGTAGGCCATGGCCCCGGCGGACTGGGCCCGGCTGATGAGGTCGCGCTGGCTGAAGGCGGTGAGGATCACGACGGGGGCGATGCGCGCGGAGACGATCTTCTCGGCGGCCTGGAGGCCGTCCATGATCGGCATCTGGATATCGCAGATCACCAGGTCGGGCTGGTGCTCCTGCGCGAGTCGGACGGCGGCTTCGCCGTCGGCGGCCTCGGCTACGACCTCGTAACCCTCCTCGGTGAGCATCTCGGCCAGGTCGAGGCGGATGAGCCCCTCGTCTTCGGCGATGAGCACGCGCTTGCGCGGCTCCTCGGCGGCCTTGCTCGTCATGCGGTCCGTACCTTTCATACGCGTCTGTACGTGAGGGCGTGCGGCGATGCAGGCACACCAGGACGCTAGCTTAGCCGCAGCCGGATGCGTCCGCACGTTCCTATGCCGAGCGTTTCGGACGGCAGGGCCCAAACATCGGCCGCTCCGCCACGGGGGTATCATATGCAACGGCCCGGGCCCATCGGCCCGCCGCCTTGGCCCGGTATTCCAACTGGCAGAGAAGACGGATTCAAAACCCGTACAGTGTGGGTTCGAATCCCACCCGGGCTACGTCACTAACCCGCACGGCATCTGATGCTCGTGCGGGTTCTTCATCTTCCGGGGTCTTTCCGACCTCTTCGAGCGCTTCGCGCACCGTCTGGATGGTTGCCGCGTAGCGGACGGCGAGTTTGTCGTAGCGGGTCGCGACGGCTCGGAACCGTTTGAGTCGGTTGAAATGGCGCTCGACCGTGTTGCGCTCCTTGTATGCCTCGCGGTCGAACGCCGGGGTCTGCCCCCGGCTCGGCCTTTGGCCTTCCGGTTCCTTCGTTGGTCCTACTTCTCTGGGATCACTGCCTGTATGCCGCTTTCCGCAGATATTCGCGGTTGGCTTTGGAGGTGTATGCCTTGTCTGCCATGACTCGCCGGGGTCGGCTTCGAGGCCGCCCCGGTCCGGGTCGGGGCACGCGTATGCGTTCCAGGAGCGGCCGGAATCGCGGGCTGTCGGCAGCTTGGCCTGCGGTGAGGATCATCGCCAGTCCGATCTGGGCGTTGTCGGCCGCGGCATGGATCTTGGTGGTGCGACCGCCGCGGGAGGAGCCGATGGCGTGTCGGCCGCGGCATGGATCTTGGTGGTGCGACCGCCGCCTTGGCCCGGTATTCCAACTGGCAGAGAAGACGGATTCAAAACCCGTACAGTGTGGGTTC
>DATABR010000242.1:0-3813 GCA_036259435.1 Glycomyces sp. | reverse complement strand
GGAGGCCGGACCCTCGGGGAGGCGATGGTCCGGCCAGTCTCGGGAGCAACTTTCGGGGCTGCTCGGTGGGGGGCTCGCCGGTGGCGGGGCTTCGTGGAAGAGACGCCGTCTCATGGCGCAACGGTTGCCTGGTGCGCTCAGTGATCGGGTTCACCGCATGTCACTTGCGGGCCGTCGCTGGGGCGTTGCTCCTGTGGGGAACGGGGGCCGTGGCTCGGCCCGTTGTGTGACGGGTCGATACGGCTTGGGTTGAATGATATTGGTTGGTGCCGTATTGGTGTGGCCCTGGCGGTTACCGGGCAGTTCGTTCCGTCGCTCCGGACACTTGCGACTCAAAGCAAGGTGGTGGCGAAACTCCTGCGTAACACGGGTATCGGGGCGTAGGCAATTGCGCGGCCCGCGTTGACGCGGACGTGTGTCGGACGCTACAGTTCTTCACAATCGCCCTTCCGAGTGAACGCGCACTCACCCCCGCAGGTGAACCCCGAGTGGTAGGGAGCCATATGCCGACGGTGATCTCAGACCCGCGAAGCGTTCGAATGCGCACAGTGGACGGACTCAGCGCCCTCGGCATCCCGGCGCCCCCCGCGCAGTTCCCGATGCCCTTCCCCTCCGGGCAGCTGCCGCGCCTCAGGCCCCGCAGTCACGTCGAGGCCCGCGCGGCGATCCTCAACATCGTCCAGGCCCGCGTCTTCGACATGCCCGAGGAGCTGGCGATGCGCTGGCTCCTCGACGCTCATGTGCTCGACCACCTCGCGCCCGACGAGTGGGGCTTCATCGCCTGCGGTCGCGGCGAACGCTCCCGCTACGCTGACCAGCTCGAGAGCCTTTACACCGCGGCCTGGCTGCTCGGCCTCGTCGACCACCTCGATCCGGCCGTGCCGTGCAGCGAGGAGCTCCCCGAGCTGCTGCCAGATCTGCGTCGGCCCGAGTCCTTCGGCCAGTGGCGCGACCGCCAGCTCACCCCGACTCGCGATCCTGCCGTGGTCGCCGAGATGCTCGACCTCTACTACTGCCTCGACTGGGTGTGCGACCAGTCCCGCCGCGGCGGGCAGGCCCTGCCGCGCGGCGTCGACGACAGCCTGGTGTGGCACCGGCGCTGGGCCTTGGAATGGGCCGTGGTCTTCGGTGAGGAGCGGCCCGTCCACTGGGACGAAGTCCGGTTGTGAGACAGGCCCGCGAAAACGGCTGGCTATATTCATGGGATGAATTCGACGCCAGGTTTTCAAGACGCACTGTCGCATGACCAGATCCGCTCGGCCCCCAAGGTCGTGCTCCACGAGCACCTCGACGGCGGCCTACGTCCGCAGACGCTCATCGAGATCGCCGACGAGATCGGCCACACCCTGCCCGCGACCGAGGCCGACGCCCTCGGAGACTGGTTCTTCGACGCCGCCAATTCCGGCACCCTCGAGCGCTACCTCGAGACGTTCGCGCACACCGTCGCCGTGATGCAGACGCCCGACCACTGCTTCCGCATCGCCTCCGAAGCGGCCCAGGACCTCGCGAGCGACGGCGTCGTCTACGCCGAACTCCGTTACGCCCCCGAGCAGCAGCTCCTCGGCGGCCTGAGCCTCGAAGGGGTCGTCGAGGCCACCCTCGCCGGATTCGAGGAGGGCGAGCGCCTCGCCGCCAAGGACGGCAACCCCATCACCGTGCGCACCCTGCTGTGCGGAATGCGCCACGCCGACCGCACGCTCGAGATCGCCAAGCTCGCGGTCGCCTACCGCGACAAGGGCGTCGCCGGGTTCGACATCGCCGGCGGCGAGATCGGCAACCCCGCCGACCGCCACGCCGAGGCCTTCGCCCACCTGCGCAGCGAGGCCATGCCGTTCACCATCCACGCGGGCGAATCGGTCGGCCCCGAGTCGATCCGCGGCGCGGTCGCCCAGGGCGCGGGCCGCATCGGCCACGGCGTGCAGCTCATCAAGGACATCGACCTCACCGGCGACGACGCGAAGCTCTCCGATCTCGCCCACTACATCCGCGACCGCCGCATCGCCCTGGAAGTCTGCCCCTCCTCGAACCTGCAGACCGAAGGCGCCGAATCCATTGAGACGCACCCGATCAAGGAGCTGTACGACCTCGGCTTCCGCGTCACGGTCAACAACGACAACCGCCTGGTGAGCCGCACCCACACCTCGCGGGAGTTCCAGCTGCTCTCCGAGACCTTCGGCTGGGGCTGGTCCGAAGTCAAGCGCTGCACCGAGAACGCCATGAAGGCCGCGTTCCTGCACTACCCCGAACGCCGCCGCATCCTCGAAGACGTCATCCGCCCCGCCTACACGGCGCTGGAGTCCCAAAACCCTGAGTAAGCTCGTGCCCATGCACGTTTACACCGCTCCCGTCGTCGTCCCCGTCGCGGACGAGCCGATTCGCGACGGCGCGGTCGGGGTCGACGACGGGCGGATCGCCTACGTCGGCCCCGCCGCCGACGCCCCCGAAGCCGAGGAGACCACCGCCTTCGACGGCGTGCTCACCCCCGGACTCGTCAACGCCCACACCCACTTGTGTTACACCGCCTTCGCCGACATGTACGGCAACGAGAAGGACTTCTTCGAGTGGATCCAGGACTTCGCGCGCCGTAACCCCGCCACCGCCGACGACGCCTGGAAGGCCTCGATGCGGCTCGGCATCGAGGAGTCGATCGCCGCGGGCGTCACCGCCGTGGCCGACATCGTCACCCCCCAAGTCGGATTCGAGGCGCTCTTCGCCTCCGACCTCGCCGGTGTCGCCTACTGGGAGGCGTGCTTCATCGACGACGCCGCGTGGGAAGTGCGCCGCAGCGACTGGCGCGAAGTCGTCACCGACAGCCGCGCGATCAACAACTCCGACATCAGCGTGGGCATCAGCCCCCACACGCTTTACACGATCGGCACCGAAGTAGGCAAGAGCCTCGCCGAACTCGCCCGCACCCTCGACATCCGCCTCCACCCGCACCTCGCCGAGACCATGCACGAGGACATGTTCGTGCGCCGCGGCTCCGGCCCGTTCGCGTTCATGAACCGCCGCGCGGGCCTCGAACTCGAACTCGCCGACGGCGGCGCCGGGCACTCCCCGACCGCCCAGATGGAGAAGGTCGGCTGGCTCGGTGCCGACTCCCACGTGGCACACGGGGTCCACCTCGACAAGACCGACCGCGAACTCCTGCGCAACCTCGGCACGGCCGTGGCCCTGTGCGCCCGCTCCAACGCCCGCCTCGAAGCCGGTGAGCCGCCCGTCGCGGCCCTGCGCACCGAAGGCAACACCGTCGCCATCGGGACCGACTCGCGCGCCTCCAGCCCCGACCTCGACGTCGCCGCCGAATGGCCCCTGCTCCGCAAGCTCGCCCTCGCCCAGGACGACGGCGGCGAAGGCCTCAACGAATGGCTCGTGCGCGCCGCCACCGAAGGCGGCGCCAAAGCCCTCGGCCGCGATGACATCGGCGCCCTCAAGGTCGGCAACCGCGCCGACCTCGCCGTGTTCGCCGTCGACACCGAGGGCGACCCCTACGCGGCCCTGGTCAACGGCGCCGCAGGGAACTGCACCGCCACGGTCCTCAAGGGCAACCTCGTCGAGCGATAGGCGGTCCTCCTTCCCTCGCATGCACCCGTCCCCGATGGCGCCCGGCCGAACCTGGAGGGGCGCTGAAGCGCGTCCGCGAACCTGACGTGGAGCTGAAGACGGCGCGTCGATAACGCTTCGATATCGGTCCTTGTCGATCGGCCCGGCATCCGCAATGCTGAATGGGACCGAGTGACGCATGAGGGCCGAGAACTGCATTCATCGGAGAGGCAGCGCCTCTCCGTATCCCCTGGAGAAGGGGGGGGGGGG
>DATABR010000241.1:0-20412 GCA_036259435.1 Glycomyces sp. | reverse complement strand
GGAGTCGGCCTCTCGGCCGACTCCCGCACACGAAGCAGGTAGAGACCGAATGAAGACCACGCGATGAAGTTCTTCGAATGAACACGTTGCTAGTCGATAGTTAAGGTCGGCGGGCGCTGCCCGTACGACCTCGAATGTGAGGAGTGCAGTGGCAGCAAAGCCCCGCGTACATGAACTTGCCAAGGAACTGGGCACGACGAGCAAAGAACTGCTCGCGAAGCTCGGCAACATGGGCGAGTTCGTGAAGTCAGCGTCGAGCACGGTCGAAGCGCCAGTGGCGCGTCGACTGCGGCAGGAATACGCCGACGGACAGGGCGCCCCGGCAGCGTCGGCCGGGAACAACGAGTCCCCGACGCCCGAGCCCGTGAAGGCCGCGGCCCGCAAGGGACCACGCCCGGCGGCCCCGAGTCCGTCCAAGATCATGCAGGCCAAGGTCGACGCCAAGTCTGAAGCCAAGGCTGAGGCAGAAGCCAAGAAGGCTGCGAAGCGTGCCGCCCCGAAGCCGGGTGCGGCCGCTCCCGCAGGTCCCAAGCCGGGCCCCAAGCCCGTGGCCGCCGCTCCAGCCCCCGAGGCCAAGCCCGCGAGCGCCCGCGACATCGAGGTCGCCGCGGAGCAGAAGCGCGCCGAGGAGCTGCTCAAGCGTCAGCAGGAGCAGGCCGAGGCCTCAAAACGGGCCGCGGCCGCACCGAAGCCCGGCCCCAAGCCCGCTCCGGCCGCCCGTCCGGGCGGGCCGAAGCCGGGCCCCAAGAACCCGTTCGGCGTCGGCGGCGCCGGTGCCAAGCCGCGCCCTGCCGCTGAAGGCGGCGGCGAGCGCCCGGGCGGTCCCCGTCCGAGCCCCCGCATGATGCCTCCGCGCCCGAACCCGGGCATGATGCCCGGTCGTCCGGCCGGCGGCGGTCGCGACGGCGGCGGTGCCCGCGGTGCCCGCGGCGGCGGTCGTGGTGGCCCCGGCGGCGGTGGCCGTCCCGGTGGCGGCGGTGGCCGTCCCGGTGGGGGCGGCGGCAACTACCGCGGCACCTTCGGCGGTTCCGGCGGCGCCGCAGGCGGCACCGGCGGATCCGGTCCCTCGACCGGCGCTCCCGCTCCCTACCGGGGCGGCGGCGGTCGCGCCGGAGGCGGCGGCAAGGCCCGCGGCGGCGGTGCGGCCGGTGCATTCGGCCGCGGCGGCCCGCGTGGCAAGAGCCGCAAGTCGCGTCGTCAGCGGCGCCAGGAGTTCGACAACCTCGCAGCGCCGAGGATGCAGTCGGGCGCTCCCCGAGGCAACGGCGAGACCATTCGCCTGGCTCGTGGCGCGTCGCTCTCGGACTTCGCCGACAAGATCGGCACCCTGCCGGGCACGCTCGTTCAGGAGCTGTTCGGCCTGGGCGAGATGGTGACCGCCACGCAGTCGGTCTCCGAGGAGACCTTCGAGCTGCTCGGCACCCACCTCGACTGGGACATCAAGATCGTGTCCCCCGAGGAAGAGGACCGCGAACTGCTCGCGCAGTTCGGCATCGACCTCGACGAGGAGCACAAGGACGACTTCGTCCCGCGTCCCCCCGTCGTCACGGTCATGGGCCACGTCGACCACGGTAAGACGAAGCTGCTGGACGCCATCCGGCACACCAACGTCGTCGCCGGCGAAGCGGGCGGCATCACCCAGCACATCGGCGCCTACCAGGTGCACGTCGAGCACGACAGCGTCGACCGCGCGATCACCTTCATCGACACCCCGGGCCACGAGGCGTTCACCGCCATGCGAGCCCGAGGCGCGAACGTCACCGACATCGTGGTGCTCGTGGTCGCGGCCGACGACGGCGTCATGCCGCAGACGGTCGAGGCTCTCAACCACGCCAGCGCCGCCGGCGCACCGGTCGTGGTCGCGGTCAACAAGACCGACCTGCCCGACGCGAACCCCGGCAAGGTCCGCCAGCAGCTGACCGAATACGGCCTGGTCGCCGAGGAGTACGGCGGGCAGACCATGTTCGTCGACGTGGCCGCCAAGCCGCGCATCGGCATCCAGGACCTGCTCGAAGCGGTGCTCCTGACCGCCGACGCCTCACTCGAACTCGAGGCATCGGAAACGGGCAACGCGCAGGGCATCGCGATCGAGGCGCACCTCGACAAGGGCCGCGGCCCCGTCGCGAGCGTCCTGGTCCAAAAGGGCACGCTGCGCGTCGGCGACTCGATCGTCGCGGGCGGGGCCCACGGCCGCGTCCGGGCGATGCACGACGCCGATGGCAACCGCGTCACCGAGGCGACCCCGTCGTTCCCGGTGCAGGTGCAGGGCCTCGCGTCCGTCCCGATGGCCGGGGACGTGTTCCTCGCCGCCGACGACGACCGCATGGTCCGCCAGATCGCCGAGCAGCGGCAGGCTCGCCGCCGCGCGGCCCAGCAGGCGTCCCGCGTCTCGCGCACCACGCTCGAGAACCTCATGGACAAGATCGCCGAAGGCGAGCGCACCACGCTCTCCCTCATCATCAAGGGCGACGGCGCCGGTTCGGTCGAGGCCCTCGAAGAGGCCCTGGTCGCGCTGGAGATCCCCGAGGAAGTGCAGCTGCAGGTCATCCACCGCGGCGTCGGCCCGATCACCGAGAGCGACGTCAACCTCGCTGCGGCGGGCGATGGCGAGTCCGCGACGATCATCGCCTTCAACGTCAGGTCCGAGGGTCGCGTCCGCGACATGGCCGAGCGCGAAGGCGTGGACGTCCGGTACTACACGGTCATCTACCAGGCGATCGAAGAGATCGAGACCGCGCTCAAGGGGATGCTCAAGCCCGAGTACGAGGAAGCGGCGCTCGGCTCTGCCGAGATCCGCGAGGTCTTCCGCTCCTCGAAGCTCGGCAACATCGCCGGTGCGCTCGTCACGAGCGGTTCGATCAAGCGCAACGCGAAGGTCCGCCTCATGCGCGACGGCGCGGTCGTCAACGAGACGACCATCTCGTCGCTGCGCCGGTTCAAGGACGACGCAGCCGAGGTCCGCGAGGGCTTCGAGTGCGGTTTCACCTTGAAGAACTACAACAACATCGAAGAGGGCGACATCATCGAAGCCTTCGAGATGCGTGAGAAGCCGCGCGTCTAAGTGCGGTTCCTTTCGACCGAAGCCGCGGCGCGGCTCGGCGAGGCCCGTAAGGGCTTCAGCCGAGCCGCGCTGTCGGCCGTCTACGGTCCGGCGGCGTTGACTGCGGCCGATCGCGGCGACTACCGGTCGCTGCTCGCCCAGTGCGAGGACGACCGGATCGGGGTGTGGACCCGCCTGTTCGTGATCGGCGTGCCGGTGAGCCGCGAAGCCGCTGCTGCCGCCTTGGATCCCTTGACGCTCGACGAAGCCCTGGGCAGCGGACTGCTCACCCCCGCGCGGGACGAAGTCGAAGCGGGCTGGGGCGCGCAGTTCGAGGACGATCGGCTGCTCTTCTCGGACCAGCTCCCGAACACGACGGGCGGGCGCAGCCGCGAGCACGTACTGGGCGTTGGCGGGGCCTCGAAGCTCCTGCTGGACGCGACCCTGCAAGACGAAGTAGACAGCGCGCTCGATCTGGGGACCGGCTGCGGGGTGCAGGCTTTGTCCCTGACCGCGGACCGGGTGACCGCCACTGATCTGAGCGAACGGGCGCTGGCCTTCGCCGAACTGAACGCCGTGGTGAACGGCGCGGAACTCGAACTGCTGCAAGGCGACCTGCTCGATCCGGTAGCGGGCAGAACCTTCGACCTGGTGGTGGCGAACCCGCCGTTCGTCATCGAAACGCCGGGAAGCGGCTGGACCTACCGCGACGGCGGCCGCGAGGCCGACGGCATCGCGGCCGAACTCGCTGCGGCGAGCACGACTCTGCTCAACCCGGGCGGGACGATGCAGTTCCTGGCGAACTGGCTGCATATCGAGGGTCGGCACTGGTCTGAGCGCGTCGCCGCATGGTTCCCCGATGAAGGTGTGCGCGTCTGGGCGGTCGAACGCGAGATGCTCGACCCGCTCGACTACGTGCGGACCTGGCAAAGGGACTCAGGCGAGAACCACGACGCCGAACAGGCTGCCGAGTGGCTGGACTGGTTCGGAGCCAACGACGTCGAAGGCGTCGGTTTCGGTTTCATCAGCGTCCGCCGCACCGAGGGCGCCGCGACCGAAGTGGTCTGTGAAGAGGCCCGCCACGCAGTTGAAACGCCCTGGCGCGACCGTGTGGGGGACTGGTTCGCCATGCGCGAGCGAGCCCTTGAACCGGAGACGCTCTGGCAGGCGAAGCTCAGCGTCGCTGAAGGCGTCGTGCTCCAGCAGAGCGCCGGGATCGGCGACGAAGGCTGGGAAGTCGACCGCCAATGGCTCCAGCAGGCGAACGGCATGCGGTACGCCGAAGAGATCGACCCGCTGGTGGTCGCCTTCTTGGGCGCCTGCAACGGCGAAGCCGAAGTACGCCTCCAAGTCCAACTCCTGGCAGACACCTACGGCGCCGAGCCGGCAATGCTCTACGCCCAGCTGTATCCAGTGATCCGTCGCCTTGTAGAACGAGGCTTCCTGAAGCTGTAGCGAGCGTCCCCGCCTTCCCCGCGCCGCGAAGGTCGAACTTGGAGCGGCGGCGACAATGGGGTGGGTGATTGGCTGGGCTGTCCATTGAAGTGCGGGGAGAGGGAAGGGACGGGGCGGCCAACGATACCGCCGCGGTCGACTGGAGCGGCGGTTTGGAGTGGCAGGTCGAACCGACTAGGAGCGGAGGTAGGCCAGGACTGCTTTGACTCTTCGGTGGTGGTCACCGTCTTCGCTGCTGAGGGCAAGCTTGGTGAAGATGTTGCGGATGTGCTTCTCCACGGCGCCGTCGGAGATGAAGAGCTTCTTGCCGATCGCCTTGTTGGAGTGGCCTTCCGCCATGAGACCCAGTACTTCCTTTTCGCGAGGAGTGAGGGTCGCGACCGGGTCGTTCTTGCGGCGGCGGACCATCAGCTGGCTGACCACCTCGGGGTCGAAGACCGTACCGCCTCCGGCCACTCGCTTCAGAGAGTCCATGAAGTCGTCGACGTCGATCACGCGGTCTTTGAGCAGATAGCCCACTGCTCCCCTGGCATCGGCGAGGAGGTCGTCGGCGTAGGAGACCTCCACGTACTGGCTCAGAATGAGCACGGGCGCCCCCGGGACTAGTACCCGGGCGCGCGTCGCAGCTCTGAGGCCTTCGTCGGTGAAGGACGGCGGCATCCGAACGTCCACCACCGACACGTCGGGCTGGTGTTCGGCAACGGCCTCCACAAGGGCGTCGCCGTCGCCGACCTCGGCGACGACTTCGCAGCCGAACTCCTCCAAGAGCTTGACCAGCCCTGAGCGGATGAGCACGGCGTCATCGGCGACTACTACCCGCACCTGTCACCCCACCCAACTGGCGCTTGTGGTGCCTTTCGCGAACCGAAGTGAACGCTGGTCATGTGCACCCGTCACCCTGCCCGATCGAAGGCGCGGCGGCTGGCCTCGAGCCGAGGCGATCGCTGGTCATGTGCACGGAACCTCCACGACGATCACGGTCGGACCGCCGTCGGGGGAGTCGATGGTCCACTGGCCCTCGACGGCTTTGACCCGGTCGGTGAGGCCCGAGAGCCCGTGTCCCTTCGAGACGTGCGCGCCCCCGATCCCATTGTCGCCGACCGAGAGCACCAGCCTATCTCCCCAGTCCTCGACCGACACGGTCGCTTTGGTGGCCCGAGAGTGCTTGGCGATGTTGGTCAGACATTCGGCGGCCACGAAGTAGATCGTGCTCTCCACTGAGGCCCGGTAACGGCCACCGAGGCTCGTCTCCAGTTCGACCGGGACGAGCGAGCGCGCCGCGAGGGCCGCGAGCGCGGCGTCGAGGCCGCGGTCGGTGAGGATCGGCGGGGCGATGCCCCTCGAGAGGGAGCGCAGTTCGTTGATCGTCTCCCGCGTCTGGGTGATCGCCGCTTCGAGCGTCTCCTGGGCTGCTTGGGGATTGGTGGCGAGCTGGCGCTTGACGCGGGACAGTTCCATGCCCAATCCCACGAGCCGCTGCTGCGGGCCGTCGTGGATGTCGCGTTCGATGCGGCGCAGGGCGTCCGCTTCGGCAGAGGTGGCCGCGTCGCGGGATTCCTCGAGTTGGCCGATGCGCTCGTGCAGGCCGCTGATGGAGGTGAGCATCCCCTTGCCGACGAGCGCCTGAGCGAGCGCCATGCCGCGGATGACCGGGACGAGCGTCAGGGCCATGATCAGGCCGGCGATCACGGCGAGGATCGAGACCGCGAAGTAGGAATCGCCCCAGCCGAGCCAGCGGGTCGCGTACATCAGGCCTTCGTCGGGTTCGGCGGCGACCCAGATGATCCACGCGTACAGCGGATACAACAGCGCCGCGGCTGTCACGCACCACCAGACGATGGCGATCGCGAAACTCGCGATGGCGATCGGCAGGACCGCGACGGCCCACAGCACGTTGAGCCAGGACTGCCCGTCGGTGAGGACGGTCAGGAACCGCCGCAGCCCTGAGGAGTCGTCGGCGACGCGCTTGTAGCGGGGGCGGGGCAGGTCGCGGCGCAGCACTGCCGGGAGCATGGAGCGCCCGGCCGCGGCCATGCCGCGCATCGCGAAGAGGGTGGCCGCGGCGATCGGCACGCCGATCCAGATGACGGCGGTGCCGACACCAAGGACGGTGCCGACCACGCCGATGATGAACGAGGGGAGGGCGATGAAGAACATCGACAGGAGATAGCCGGTGTCGACGCCCAATTGCCGCAGGGTTGTTCGCATGCCTCAACACTAGAAAGGCAGGGCGTGCACCACGACCCGGCCGTCCTGTGTCTTCAAGGTGGGGACAGCCCTACCTCAGCCCGCGCCCAGACTCAGGCCCCCGCCCCGGGCTGGCGCGGTTCGCGCGTGGCGATACCGGCCACCGAGTTGAGCAGACTCATGATGCAGATGCCGATCACGAAGTTGAGCGCGGCGGTCGCGATCTGCGATTCGAGCTCGGCGACGACGGTGAACGGGATGAGCACGCCCACCGCGATCACCAAGAGCATGATCCAGATGAAGAAGCTCATCGGTCGCGGCATGAGCAGCAGCAACAGGTGCAGAACCCCGGTGGCGAGCAGCGCGACCGCGAATGCGCCGAACGCGTACGTCGTGGTCGTCGCGTCGCCGTAGGCCCCGGCATCCGACGGGGAGAGGATGTGGATGCCCAAGACCCCGCGCACGAGCAGGATGCCCACGAGCGCGACCAGCGCGGCCACCACGGCGGTGCCGAAGCCGCCCGCCCACAGCTTTCCCGCCTCGATCCTCGGGCGGCCGTCCGTCTGCGGTTCGGATGCCGCCGGATACCGCCGCGTCGGGTCCTCGGGGTTGCGATCCCACCCGCCTTGCGGTGCCGACATGGTTCCTCCCTTTCGGCGCAGCCCGCGAACCGACGGTACGGTCCGCTTCTGCGCTCATGGTGGCAGTAACCCGTGATAGAGGTCGCGAAACCGGTGTTTTCGGGCGGCTTTAAAAATCTTGGGGAAGTCGGCGGCGGCGCGTAATCTAGAGCGGTGTTCACCGGATGCGTCGAATTCGACCTGCTCCTCCCGCAGGACTCCCGCTCACTCAAGGCCAAGCGCTCCTATGTGCGCCCGATCGTCGCCTCGCTGCGCAAGTACGAGGTGGCGGTGGCCGAAGTGAGTGACCAGGAGGTCCATGGCCGCACGACCATCGGCGTCGCCGCCGTGGCGAGCGACCACCGGCACGTCCAGGAGATTCTGGACGCCTGCGAGCATCACATCGCGGGACGCCCCGAAGTGGAGCTCCTGAGCGCGAGACGGCGCCTCTTCGGCCCCGAGGATGAATAGCGGGACAGACGAGTAGCGGCACAAGTGAGCAGTTCCGGCGAGTGATCGCGGAGAGTGTTCAGCAAGACCAGTAGCGGCGCGCCATCGCGGTGCGCGGCCGAACATGGCGCATCCGACCAGAGGTGCGTGTGAAGCGGAAGAAGGCAGGAGAGCGATGGCAGACGCGTCGAAGCGGGCCCAAGTGTCCAAGCGGGTCATGGAGTTGACCGCCCAGGCGGTGCGCAAGCTCAAGGATCCCCGGGTCGGCATGGTCACCATCACCGACGCCCGTATGACCCCCGACCTGCGCGAGGCCACGGTGTTCTACACCGTCCTCGGCGACGAAGACCAGGTCAAGGCTTCCGCGGCGGGCCTGGAGCGCGCCACCGGGCACTTGCGCACCACCGTCGGACGCGCCCTCGGCATGCGGCACACGCCGTCCATTCACTTCGTGGCCGACACCGTCCCCGACCAGGCCAACCGGATCGAAGAGCTCCTCGCGAAGGCCGCCGCGGCCGACGCCGAGGTCCACAAGATCGCCGAAGGCGCCGACTATGCGGGCGACCCGAACCCGTACATAGTCGACGAGGACGACGAAGAGACGGCGGAAGAGCCCGAGCGGTGAGCCCGGCCACCCCGGACACCGCTCCGGGGCCCGCGCCCGCGTCCTTCCGGCGCATCGCCTCGCTGGCTCTGCCCGCACTGGTGGTGCTCGCCGCGGAACCGATCTACCTCCTCATCGACACGGCCGTCGTCGGTCACCTCGGCGCGGTCCCTCTCGCCGGTCTCGCCCTCGGCGGCGTGCTCATGGGCGTCGCACCGTTCATCGGCGCGGTTCTCGCCTACGGCACCACGGCCCGGGCCTCCCGCCGCTACGGCGCGGGCGACCGGGCCGGCGCTGTAGCCGAAGGCGTCCAAGGCACCTGGCTCGCACTCGCCGCGGGCCTGGCCGTCATCATCGCGTTCCAATTCCTTGCGGGCCCGGTAGCCGGACTCATGGGCGACGACCCGGCCGTGGAGGCCGCCGCGGCCGAATGGCTGCGCGTCGCCGTCCTCGGCGCACCGTTCCTGCTCGTGGCCGGGGCCGGTCAGGGCTGGATGCGCGCCGTCCAGGACACCAAACGTCCCATGTGGTTCGTATCCATCTCGTTCCTGATCTCGGCGGGCCTCGCGCCGATCCTGGTCTACCCGGTCGGCCTCGGCCTCGTCGGCTCCGCCTGGGCCAACGCCGTCGCGCAGGCCATCTCCGGCGTGCTCTTCCTCCTCGCGCTGCGCCGCGAACGGGTCCCGCTGCGACTGGACCGGCCGCTCATGTCCAAGCAGCTCGTCGCCAACCGCGACCTCATCATCCGCGGCATCGCATTCCAGGTCAGCTCCTTCTCGGCAGCGGCCGTGGCAGCCCGAGTCGGGACCGCCGCGCTCGGCGCGCACCAGATCGGCATGCAGCTGTGGTTCTTCGCGGCGCTGGCCCTCGATGCGGTGGCGATCGCCGCGCAGGCACTCATCGGTGCCGACCTCGGCGCGGGGCGCCCCGACACCGCGCGGGCCTCGGCGAAGCGCCTGACCGCCGTCGGCTTCGGGTACGGCGCGGTGTTCCTCCTCGCCGTGCTGGCCAGCCTGCCGATCCTGCCCGACCTGTTCTCCTCCGAGAACGCGGTACACGAGCAGCTCGGCTACGTCTGGCCGTGGCTGGTGCTGCTGCTGCCGGTGGCGGGCGTGGTGTTCGCCCTCGACGGCGTGCTCATCGGGGCGGGCGACCTGCGGTTCATGCGGAACATGACGGTGATCTCGATCGCGAGCGGCCTGCCGTTCACGTGGCTGACGCTGGTTTTCGGATGGGGCCTCACGGGCATCTGGGGTGGCATCGCGGTCTACATGCTGGTGCGCCTCGGGCTCATCCTCTTGCGCCTGCGCTCGGGTGCGTGGGCCGTCACAGGCGCCGAGCGCGCCTGACAAACTCTGATCTCACCATGTGAATTCGTCGCCGTGACTCGCCTGAACCTCCGTTAAGGTGTCGAGGATGAAGACTGTTTCATCGACTCGTCGGAAGCGCCGCGCCCGTCCCAATAATTGGGAAGAGGAGAAGGCGGAAGCCCTGCGCGCGCTTCAGGAATCGCTCGACCGCCACCAGTAGGCACCGCCGTGCCATGGTCGTCGCGGGCCCATTAGCCTCAACGACCGTGAACACAGCACGGCCTTCCCAACCGGCACCGCCGGGACTCATCGTCGTCGACAAGCCGCAGGGCATCACCTCGCACGGGGTGGTCGCCCGGATGCGCCGCATCTGCGGCACTAGGAAGGTCGGCCACGGCGGGACCCTCGACCCGATGGCGACCGGCGTCCTCATCGTCGCCGTAGGCAAGGCCACGAAACTGCTCACCTATGTGTCGGGCCTTGACAAGTCCTATGCCGCGACCATCCGCCTCGGCCAGGCCACGGTCACCGATGACGCCGAAGGCGAGGTGACCGCCAGTGCCGACGCCTCCGCGGTCGCCGACGAGGCGATCCGCGAGGGCCTCGCCGCGATGACCGGCGAGATCGACCAGGTGCCGAGCGCCGTGAGCGCCGTGAAGATCGATGGCCAGCGCGCCTACAAGTTGGTGCGCGAAGGCGAGACCGTCGAGATCAAGGCCCGGCGGGTCACGATCGCGAACATCACGGTCGAGGCGATCCGCCACGAAGGGCCGTTCATCGATGTGGACGTCGACGTCTCCTGCTCTTCGGGCACCTACATCCGCGCCATCGCCCGCGACCTCGGGAACACGGTCGGCGTCGGCGGCCACCTGACCGCTTTGCGTCGCACCAGGATCGGTGGTTTCGGCCTTGACACCGCGGCGACGCTCGAGACGCTGGCCGAGCGGTCCGAGGCGGGCGAGCCGTTGGGCGCCCTCACGATGGGCGAGGCCGCCGCGCGGCTCATGCCGACCCGCGTCGCCACCGAGGCCGAGGCGAAGGCTCTGTCCTATGGCAAGTCCCTCAGTGCAGCCGGAATCGTAGGGCGCTACGCGGTGCTCAATGAGGACGGCGAACTGCTCGCGGTCATGACCGACCAGGGCGAGGCCGCAAAACCGGAGACCGTCTTCGCGGCCGCTTCATGACCTGGGCCGCGTTCTGGGCCGGATCGCGTCCTGAACCGGCCGAATTGTCGTAACCCTCAGGCACCGTTGCAGACCGGGGGCCCAGCCCCGAGGGACCCGAGGACGTTCGGGGTGCGCGCCGCCCGGGACCGTCAGCCGTGTTTCGGTACCGAAGCCTCTGCCCGGAAGGCGATCGGGGTCGTTCCCGTCCGTTGCGTGAAGAACTTGTTGAAGTTCGTGGCGCTCGTGAAGCCCAGCCGTTCGCTGATCCTCGCCGCCGGAATGGCCGAGCAGGCGAGCATTCGCTTGGCCTCCAACACGACCCGCCGGTCGATGAACTCCTTCGCGGGAATCCCGGCCGCCGCGAGCGTGGCCCGCGAGAGCGTCCTGGGGGAGTAGGCGAGCGCCGCCGCGTAGTCGCTGAGCTTGCGGCTGTTGGCGAAGTCCCGCTCCACCGCGTCCCGGAACGCCAGGTACACCTCGCTCGGGTCGGGCCCGGGCTCGGGCGCCGGCAGGCTCGCGATCCGCAGCACGAGCACCGCGAGCAGGTGCCGCAGCACTTGCAGCCGCGTCTCCGACGGCAGCCGCTCGGCAGAGTGCTCCCACTGGAGCTGCGTGGTCGCCGCACGGAGTAGCGCGTGATCTTCGCTCGCCGGGACGCGCAGTACGGGCGAGTGCGGGTCGTCGGCGCACACGCCGATCGCGGTGTCGGGGTCGAGGAACTCCGTCGCGAATCGGATGACGGTCCCCTCGGCCCGGTCGAGCGCGCCCCACTGCTGCACCTGGCCGGGCCGCATCCAAAGCCATTGGCCCGGACCGAGCGCGTGGCCGGTGAAGTCCACGCTGTGCCACAGTGCGCCCGAGGTGAGCGTGAGCAGGCAGTGCCGGTCGGACCGGAACGGCCGGATCAGCCCGGGCGCGGCGGCGCTCGCGCGCAGCCGCGAGAGCGTCAGGATCTCGATCAGTGGGCCGCGGCCCGTAGCGCCGGGCAGCCCCGGAACGGGCGCGAACAGGCGGCCCGTTATGTCATCTTGTCGCGTATTCACCAGCATCGACAGCAACATTATCCGCTTTTTCGCGGTTCCATGTTGTCTCCCGATCATAAGGCCGACCGCCCTGTTTGCGAGTTTAAATTTGAAGTACTCTGGGGCGCATGGCTGAAACCAAGACCGTCGACTTCTGGTTCGATCCCGCATGCCCCTGGGCGTGGATGACCTCCCGCTGGATCATCGAGGCCGCGAAGTACCGTCCGATCAACGTCCGCTGGAACGTGATGAGCCTCTTCGTGCTCAACGAGCCGAACCTGGACGAGCTGCCGGAGCACTATCAGAAACTCATGCCGAAGACCCGGCCCGCGGTGCGCGTGGCGACCGCGGTCGCCGAGCAGTACGACAACGAGACCCTCGGACGGCTCTACACCGCCTTCGGCAACCGGATCCACATCGAGGGCGAGAAGGACTCCGATGTGTACATCCCGGCCGCGCTCGAAGCGGTCGGCCTCCCGGCCGAACTGGCCGAAGCCGGCAAGACCGAGAAGTGGGACGAGACGCTCAAGTCCTCGCACCAGCGCGGCATCGGCCTGGTAGGAACCGACGTCGGCACCCCGGTAGTGGCCGTGGAGAACGACGAGGGCGTGCAGGTCGGCCTGTTCGGCCCCGTGGTCACCCCCGCCCCGATGGGCGAGGCCGCCGCGAAGTTGTGGGACGGCGTCTACGCCGTGACCACGACCCCGGGCTTCTACGAACTCAAGCGCTCCCGCACCGACGGCCCCGACTTCGGCAACCTCACCGCTGACCTCTAGACCGAGACCCGCTCAACGCCCGCAACGCAATGCGTTGCGGGCGTTGGCATTTTTTCTGCGAGTGAGAGAGGCCCGCGATGCGTTCCCTTCGCGGGCATCGGCGTGCCGCGAACTCGATCGGCGAATAGTCGCGTTCGCAATGAGAGAGGCCATGCCTGCCTCGTTCGCGCTGAAGCGAACCGGGCCGGTCTCCTTCGCGCCGAAACGAAACGGCCGGTTTCCCTCCCGCAGATACGAACTGGGCCCCGCGCAGAGCGCCGGGCCCGGTTGTGAAGAGTGGCAGTTCTAGCCGACTTGGGAGAGCCAGGACTGCTCGGTGCCGCCCGAGGCCTGTCGGTACGGCTTGAGCTCGCGGTCCCACTCGAGGCCCAGGAGCTGGTCGAGCCCGCTGCGCAGGGCCTCGGCGCTGGTGGTGGTAGCCAGCAGTGCGCGGATGCGATCCTCGGCGATCATGATGTCGCCGCCGGCGCTCATCGCCGCGCGGTAGACGCCGCGCCCGGGGACGTGCATGATCCGCTCGCCGTCGACGCCGGAGCTCGGGTCCTCGGTGACCTCGAACCGCAGCATCGGCCACTGCGCCAACGCCTTCGCGAACTCCGCGCCCATCCCGGCGTATCCGGTCCAGGGGCGCTCGGCGCGCATGGTGCCGCGCTCAGCGTCCTGCGGGTTCCACCCGAGCTTCACGCCCATCCCGGCGGGTCCGTTGGAGCGTTCCAGGACACGGCCGATCGCCCACTCGACGTGCGGGCACACGGCCGGCGGGCTGGAGTGGATGTAGATCACGCCGCGTGTCTGCATCGCGCACCTCCTTGGAAATCGGCGTATCTGAGTACTGGCTCACTCCTTGTGGTCATTTCATAACGACTTGAAGTCGTGCAACGGGTATCGGTCGGGATTAGGGAGGGATGAACTCGAACCCGGCGCAGTATTCCGCTCAGATACATACTGACAGCTTCGAAAGCATCGCGCTAGGCTTAAACCGCTCCGGGGGCTCACTTTTTCGATCATTCGATGCGTCACACCAGGTACATGTGCTAGTCGACGCAGTCCGCACCTGAGCTACACTTGCGCATGACCGGCAGACTGTCGGTTTTCTTTTGTGGTCCAACCCAGGTTCAGAGCCCGCCTTTCGGGCTGCTCTCCCTGCGTCAGGCCGAAGATTTCGTCTTACACGACATGGTGAGGAGACCGGCGTGGCAGCCAACACTTCGAAAACCGCACGCGCTTCCGTCAAGGCCGGACAGAAGGCGGGCGCGGCGGGTGGACTCAACGTCCTCGGCGAGTTCAAGTACCTGATCCCGCTGAACAACGGGAAGCACGTGTACCTGCGCAATCTGACGAACGGCAAGACCCTGCACCTCTCCACCGGCTCTGAGGCGTTCACCGAGGCCATCAAGGCCCTCGCCGCCGCCGGTCACGGCGAGAAGATCAAGGCCGAGATCGAGGGCCTCGCGGCCAAGCTCCCGGCCGAGCAGGGCTGGGACACCACCCTGAAGACCCTCGAAGAGGCGAACGCGTTCGCCGCCGAGGCCGTCGCCGCCTAGGTTTCGCACCCGCGACGTTCCGCGCTCCATGCCCGAGAGGGCGTGGGGCGCTTTTTCTTTCCCTGCCGCAATTACTCGATCGTTTGTTCGAATGCGACTTTCATGCAATTCCGGAGGCGCGCCGAATAGACCCGATCAAGGCGCGCGCTTCATCCGATCGGGCGATCCCCAATGGGGCTCGCGGCTAATCGGCCAGATCCGAGGTGCACACCGGTTCGGCCTTCGGCACGTCGTTGATGGTCCGCAGCAGACCGACGGTGAAGCAGTAGTCCTCAGTGGGAATCAGACCGGCCGCGGTGAACTCGGTCTCGACGGTGCCGTCGGGATTGAGCGCCTCGGCCTTCTCGTCGCCGACGCGCTGGGCGAAGACGATGTACCGCAGGTTCTCGCTGTCGGGCGCGGCGGTCCACGTCAGCATCACCTCGCCCTCGCTCCAGGACTCGATCACCACGTTCGTGGCTCCGCCCCCGCCGTCGGTGTTCGCCTGGTCGAGGTCGTCGCCTCCCTTGTTCGGCGTCAGCAGGTACAGCCACACGGTCATCACGCCGCCGAGCAGCACGGTGATCGCGAGCCCGAGGTACACGTAGGACTTGAGGCTCCGCTCGTCCTTCTGCTTGGGCTGGATCTGCTTGGGGGCCTTGTACGCCTTGGTCTTCCGCTGCTTGGAGCCGTCCCGCCCGATCACCGGCGGCGCGAAAACCTGCTGCTCGGGCGCAGGTGCGTGCTGTTGCACCGGTGAAGCAGCGTGCGGTTGCGGCGACATCGAAGAGGCCGCCTGCTGGTGGTTCCACGGTGAGGGCGGGGACTGCATGCTCACCGGCGCCTGCGGCGGCGCCGAGTACGGTGCGACTCCAGGCGTCCCGGCCTGGGGAATGCCGGAGAAAGGCTGCGCGCTCAAGGGAGCGCCGGAGAACGGTGCGGCCGAGATCGGCGTACCGTCCTGCGTCATCCCGTTCAACTGCGCGTACCGCGGATCGACCGAATGGCCCAGCTGCGACGAATACCCGCCGGTGCCCGCTCCGGTCACGCCCCTGCCGACCGTGCCGCCGTGCTCGGGCTGCGGCCCGGGGCCGATGGGCGCGAACGGATCGAGCGGCGCCCTCGTACCGCGAGAGGCGACCTCGGGGCGGTAGACCGTCTCCTCGTTGCTCACGTCGCCGATGACCGCGGGTGCGGGAGCCTTGCCGACCCCGCCCCCGTACATGCCGCGCTGGAGTTCCTCGGCGAACGCCTGGCATGAGGCCGGGCGGCGGGCCGGGTCGCGCGCGAGGCCCCGCACGAGCAGGCCCTCCAGCCACTCGGGCACATCGTCGCGGGGGAGCTTCGGCGGCGGCGCGTCGGAGGTGACGCGCTGGCGGTGCGTGTCCGGGTCGGTGCCGCCCTCGGGGTTCGCGAACGGCGCGTGCCCGGCGAGGAGGTGCCACATGCTCGAGGCGAGGCTGAACAGGTCGCTCGCCGCCGTCTGCGCTTGACGCAGTAGGGCTTCGGGGGAGGCGTGCAGCGGCGTGAGCTTGTCGATGGCGGCGGTCGCGGCCAGCGCCGCGGGCGTGCGGGCGATGCCGAAGTCCGCCAGCGCGGGCCCGTACTGTCCGCGCAGGATGTTCTGGGGCTTGACGTCGCGGTGGAGGATGTCGGCGTTGTGGGCGGCCTGGAGGGCCTGCCCGATCTTGACGCCTACGTCGATGACGTCGTCGACCGGCAAGGGCCCGCCGGCCTTGAGGATCGAGGTGTAGGAGCCGCCCTCGCAGTACTCCATGACGATGTACGGCTGCCCGGACTCGCTGGAGCCGGTGTCGATGATCGAGACGATGTGGGGGTGGTTGGAGACCGCGACGGTCGCCTCGAGTTCCTTCTCGACCGAGTCGGCGGTGGTCATGTCGTCGTCGACGAGTAGGACCTTGACCGCCACGGTCCGGTCGAGTCGCTCCTGGACGGCGCGGTAGACGAACGCGGTCGACCCGTGCGCGACCATCTCGAAGTCGCGATAGCCGGGGATGGCCGGAGTGGAGCTCAAGGCGAGGGCTTCCTGTCAGGAGACGGAGCAATGTCTTCCCGAACAGGGTAGCCCCCGCCTTGAGGCATCCTCAGATGCGTCCGCTTTGGCCGTTCAGCAAGTTCGCGACCCGGATGAGGCCCAGGTGCGAGTACGCCTGCGGGTGGTTGCCCAGGCCTCGCTCGGCGATCGGGTCCCACTGCTCGGGCAGCAGGCCCGTCGGACCGGCGCAGGCGAGGATCTGCTCGAACAGCTCCTCGGCGTCGGTGCGGCGTCCCACCTGCAGGTAGGCCTCGGCGAGCCACGCGGCGCAGATGATGAACCCGCCCTCGGTGCCCGGCAGGCCGTCGTCGCGGTGGTAGCGGTAGACGGTCGGGCCCGAACGCAGCCCGGCCTCGATCCTGAGCACCGTCCGCAGGTACCGCGGGTCGTCGGCCGGGAGCAGGCCCGAGAGCCCGATCCAGAGCGAGGCGGCGTCGAGGTCGTCGTGCCCGTAGGCGGCCGTATAGGCCCCGGCCTCGTCGTTCCAGCCCAGCTCGAGCACGTTCTTGGCGATCTGGTCGCGCAGTTCGGGCCAGTCCGGGCCGGCCTCCATGCCGAACTGGTCGGCGACCTTGAGCGCGCGATCCACCGTCACCCAACACATGACCTTGGAGTACACGTGGTGCCTGGGGGCCTGGCGGGCTTCCCAGATGCCGTGGTCGGGCTCGTGCCAGCGCTTGGCGACGGCCTCCACCATGCTGGCCATGACCTGCTCTTCGAAGTCCGAGAGGTGCCCGCGGCGCTGTGCGACGGCTTCGATGAGCATCGCGACGGGCCCGAACACGTCCAGCTGGACCTGGTTCGACGCGGCGTTGTTGATGCGGACGGGGCGCGCCCCGGCGTAACCGGGGAGCGTGTCGATGATCGCCTCGGGCGAGGGCGCCAGGCCCTCGATGTCGTAGAGCGGCGCGAGGCGCTCGGGGTGGCCCGCGGTGCGTTCGATGATCCCGGCGACCCACTGGAAGTAGGACTCGGCCTCGCTGAGCGAGCCGAGGTCGACGAGCGCGTTCGCGGTCATCGCGGCGTCGCGGATCCAGCAGAACCGGTAGTCCCAGTTGCGCACGCCGCCCAGCTCCTCAGGGAGCGAGGTGGTTCCGGCGGCGAGGATCGCGCCGGTGGGCTGGTAGCACAGGGCCTTGAGCGTCAGCGCCGAACGGGAGACGGCCTCGGTCTCGACGCGCGGCAGGCGCAGCGAATCGGACCAGTTGCGCCATCCGGCCTCGGTGGTGCGTCGCCGCACCATGATCGGGGGCGACCATTCGCCGAGGTTCTCGGTGCCGGCGCGCATCTCGACCACCAGGGACCCGCCGATCGCGGCGAGGTCGACAGTCGCGACGGCCAGCGAGTGCTGGCCGTCGTATTCGATGTGCCATTCCACACCCAGGGACCTGAGGCTGATCGGCTCGCGTCCGCCGAGGACTTTCAGACCCTCGTCGCCGACGGGCTGGAGCTGCACGGGCAACTGCCCGAATTCCGGGCGCGGCGCGAAGGTGAGCTTGACGGGGATCTCGCCGCTGATCTCGCGCACGAGCACGGTGGCGTTGAGGTCGCCGCGCCGCCGCGGGGTCGAGTCGAGCCAGTCGGTGACCGACAGGCCGGGCCAGCGGGTCTCGACGGTCATCGTGCCGGCCACGTAGCGCTGGCCGAGGGGGATGCCGGCGTTGACCGGCTGGACCGTGAAGTGCCCGGCGTGCTCGCCGCCGAGGAGGTCGGCGAAGACCGAACCGGAGTCGGGCTTGGGGTGGCACATCCAGGTGACGCGGCCGTCGGGGGTGAGCAGGGCGTGGTTGGCGCCGTCGGCGAGCATCGTGTGCCGCTCGATGAGCTGGGCCGATTCGCCCTGGAGCCAGGCGCGGCGGGTGTCGACGAGCCGCGCGAGGAGGATGGCGACGTCTTCGGGGTCGCTGATGCGGAAGGACGCGCGGGTGGGGCCGGGGCCGACGCGGACGCCGACGTCCGGGCCATGCAAGTGCGCAAACGCATTCTCGTCGGTCACATCGTCGCCCAGGAAGAGGACCGCGGAGGCCCCCAGCTGGTGGCGCAGCTTGTCGAGAGCGTCACCCTTGTGGGTGGTCACCACCGACAGGTCGATGACCGCCTTGCCCTCAGTGGTCTGCACGCCGTCCCAAGTGGCCGGTCCCTTGACGACGTCCTCCACCGCCCGCATCGAGTCCTTTTCGGACGCCTCGCGGACGTGCAAGGCCGCACCGGCGGGCTTGGGCTCGACCCGGGCGCCGTCGAAGCGCTCGGCGATCGCGGACAGCTCGGCGACGAGCTTGTCGCGCAACCGCTGATCTTCGCTCGAGAGCGCCCGGGTGAAGCCGATGTCGAATTCGGACCCGTGAGATCCGACCAGGTGGATCTCCGAGGGCAGGCGAGAGAGCGCCGCCAGGTCGCGCAGCGCCCTACCGGAGATGACCGCGACCTTGGTCTGCGGCAGGTTCGCCAGCGTCCGCAGGGCCGAGACCGATTCGGGGACCGGCTTCGCGGTCGAAGGATCGGTGACGATCGGCGCGAGCGTGCCGTCGTAGTCGCACGCGATCAGCAGCTGCGGAACGCGAGCGAGCAAAGTGAGGGCCGAGCGCAGCTCCTCGGAGGAGCTGAAGTCCTCCGGCGCACTGTCTGGAGCATGGCCCTCAGGGCGTGGTGCGGTCATCGTGGCGTATCTCTCCAACACCGTCGTTGCGGAAATGTGTGTGCCTGCCGGCCGCCCGCCGCTTATCAGACAGCGGAGGGCGGGCTGCCCGGATTGTACGCCGCGCTGCGCTCCGGAACTCCTAGCGCTGTGAGGAAACTGCGCGCCCAGCGACTCACGTCATGCTTGCGCAGATAGCGCCTCATCGCGCGCATCCTCTTCATCTTATCGTCGAGGGGTGCGGTGGCCGCTGTCACAAATCCGTCTTTCACGTCGGTCAGATCGTGCGGATTCACCAGGAACGCCTGCCGTAGATCGCCTGCGGCACCGGCGAATTCGCTCAGCACGAGCGCTCCGCGATTGTCGACCCTACTCGCCACGTACTCCTTCGCCACCAGATTCATGCCGTCGCGCAAGGGAGTCACGGCCATCACATCCGCCGCCTGGTACAGCGCCGCCAGCTCGTAGCGGTCGAAGGACTGGTGCAGGTAGTGCACCGCCGGGAGCCCCACCGAACCGTACTCGCCGTTGATGCGCCCCACCTGGCGCTCGACACGCTCGCGCAGTGACTTGTACTGCTCCACCCGTTCGCGGCTGGGAGTCGCCACTTGGACCATCACCGCGTTCGGCACCTGGAACCGGCCGTCCTCGAGGAGCTCGCGAAAGGCCTTGAGGCGCTGTTCGATGCCCTTGGTGTAGTCGAGCCGGTCGACGCCGAGGATGATCGTCTCGGGCTCGCCGAGTTCGGCCCGGATCTCCTTGGCGCGCTGGCGGACTCGATCGGTGGAGGCGATCTCCTCATTGTGGGCGGTGTCGATCGAGATGGGGAAGGCGTCGGCGCGCACGAGCCGGTCGTCGACGGTGACGTAGTGGCCCCGCGGCCGGTAGCCCAGGAGGTGGCGGGTGAGCGCGAGGAAGTTCTGCGCGGCAAGGGGTCGCTGGAAGCCGACCAGGTCGGCGCCGAGCAGGCCCTTGAGCAGCTCCATGCGGTGCGGCAGCTGCATGAACAGCTCCACGGGGGGGAAGGGGATGTGCAGGAAGAACCCGATCCGCAGGTCAGGGCGCCGCTCGCGCAGCATCCCGGGGACGAGTTGGAGCTGGTAGTCCTGAACCCACACCACCGCCCCGGGTGCGGCCTCGCGGGCGCAGATGTCGGCGAAGCGGGCGTTGACTTCGTAGTAGGACTTCCACCAGGAGCGGCGGAATACGCGCGGTTCGACCGCGTCGTGGTAGAGCGGCCACAGCGAGGCGTTGGAGAACCCCTCGTAGTAGCGCAGGACCTCGTTCTCGCTCAGCTCCACCGGCAGCAGCGTGACGCCGTCGGATTTGAAGGGCTCGGGAGCGGCGCCGGCGGTGCCGGCCCAGCCGATCCACGTGCCCTGGTTGGCCTGGAGAACGGGTTCGAGGGCGGTGACGAGGCCGCCAGGGGATCGGCGCCAGGTTCGTTTTCCCTCGTCGTCGACCACTGAGTCGACGGGGAGGCGGTTGGCCACGACAATGAAGGATGCGTTGCTCAATTCGTATTTCCTCCTTTTCACAAGCCTACCGGGATCCAGTGGTCAACCGGC
>DATABR010000240.1:0-10860 GCA_036259435.1 Glycomyces sp. | reverse complement strand
CCCCCCCCCCCTTCCAGACTGGGTAACGAGCTGAATCGCCCCGGTCGGTCTAGCGGCTCACGGCGAGCTTGGTCTCGTTGAGGCCGCGGGCGGCCTCGATCTCGCCGGTGGCGTCGCCGTAGCGCGAGAGCGCGCGGAGCGTCCACTTGCCGGGGGCGGCGAAGAAGCGGAACTGGCCGCCCTCGCCCGTCACCACCTCGGCGGTGAACTCGCCGGAGCCGTCGAGCAGGCGCACGTAAGCGCCCTGCACGAATTCGCCCTCGTCGTTCACGACGGTGCCCGTGAGCACGGTCTCCTTCTCGATGTCGACCGACGCCGGCAGGGCCGCGTCCTGGTCAGGTGCAGCGCAGCTGTCAGACATTGGTGTTCCTTTCCGTACCGTCGCCGGTGTCTACTTGGTGCCGGGCTCGTCGCCGAGCGCGATCGGCACGCCGACCAGCGAGCCGTACTCGGTCCAGGAGCCGTCGTAGTTCTTGACGTCCTCGTAGCCGAGGAGCTCGCGGAGCGCGAACCAGGTGTGGCTCGAGCGCTCGCCGATGCGGCAGTAGGCGATCGTCGACTTGGTCTCGTCCAGTCCGGCCTCGCTCACGTAGAGATCGCGCAGCTCGTCCTCGGACTTGAAGGTGCCGTCCTCGTTGGCGGCCTTGCTCCACGGCACGCTCAGCGCGGTGGGGATGTGGCCGGCGCGCTGCGACTGCTCCTGCGGCAGGTGGGCCGGGGCCAGGAGGCGGCCGGCGTACTCGTCGGGGGAGCGCACGTCGATGAGGTTCTTGGTGCCGATCGCGGCCTCGACCTCGTCGCGCTTGGCGCGCAGGTCCCAGTTCAGCGGCTTGGCCGTGTACTGGGTGGGCTTGCGATCGGGCACCTCGGCGGTCACGTCGCGGGCGTCGAGCTCCCACTTCTTGCGGCCGCCGTCGAGGAGCTTGACGTCCTCGTGGCCGTACAGCTTGAAGTACCAGTACGCGTAGGCCGCGAACCAGTTGTTGTTGCCGCCGTAGAGGACGACGGTGTCGTCCTCGGCGATGCCGCGCTCGGACAGCAGCTGCGAGAACTGCTCCTGGTTGACGAAATCGCGGCGGACCGGGTCCTGGAGGTCGTCCTTCCAGTCGATCTTCACCGCGCCCTTGATGTGGCCGTAGTCGTAGGCCGAGGCGTCCTCGTCGACTTCGACGAACACGACCTTGGGGTTGTCGAGGTTCTCTTCCGCCCAATCGGCGGTGACCAGCACGTCTTCACGAGCCATGGCTTGTTCTCTCCTGAACGTAAATGGAATGACTTGGAGGTTCCGAGTTCGAGAGCGTGCCCAGTGGTGCGAGGCGGTGCGGTTCGCTGCGAATCGCAGCTGAGCAGGGATCATCCTGGACCAGATCAGTCCGGGCTTCAAGCCGATGAGACGCACACCCGTATCCGCTTATGCAGCGGTGCATGGGATTTCGTGAGTCGGGGGGCCTTGCTCTGTAATTCGCGCACGCTGGGCCGCAATGCGGCGACTGCCACCGGCCTCCTGGGGCCGGGCGAGTCGCCTAGGGCATTCGACAGAGCGTGGTCGCGATCATGCAGTAATCGATCGCGCGCCGCTTGGTCAGCATCGGCTTGCGCATGGCGTGAACGCTAGCAGACTTCCCGGGCCGAATCCACACCCGTTCTCGCGATGCGGACTGTGACGGCGACACCGACTGTGACGATGGCCGAGCGCGGCGCCCCGGGTGCCCGCCCCCGAATGCGGTGGGCGGGCCCGGGAAACACTTGCGGATCAGGTGAGGACGACGTCCTCGGCGGTGCCGGACACGGTCAGCGTGTCGCCCGCGAAGGCCACCTCGACCAGCTGGATCCCGTACGGCAGTTCGGGCAGTTCCACGGAGGACTCGAACTCGCTCGCGGCCTGCTCGATGAGCGGCTGCGCCTGCGGTGGCAGGTTCTCGGTGAGCGCCTCGACCGTGTCGGGCGAGAAGGTCAGCGAGCGCTCGTCGATCACGATCTGGCCGGTGGCCTCCAGTTCGACCTCGACGCCCATCACGTCCTTGGTGGTGATCAGCGAGGCGGTGCCGTCCTCATTGATCTCCAGGTCGAGCCCGGTCTGCTCGGCCAGGAGCGTCTCGACCGACTCGATGGAGACGCTGCCGCTGACGTCGAGGGTGCGCGCGACGGCGTCGCCGCCGTCCTGGAGTTCGCGCCAGTCCGCTTGCACGTCGTGGGCGATTAGATCCAGAGTGGGGAAGGTGAGGCCGTTCGAGCCGACGTCCTTGAGCGTGATGTCGATCTGCTCGAAGTCCCCGGACCAAGCCTGGGTGAGGAACGGCCAGCCGTGGACGGTCACGTCGGGCCGCTGCTCGGAGTACGCCCCGTGGTCGGCGGCGGTGTTGGCGACCTCGGTGGCGATGCGCCGTTCCACCAACGCGTTCGCCACCCGGTCGCCCAAGGCGACCAGTGCGACGAGGATGACGAGGGCGATGAGCAGGCGGCGGAGGATTTTCACCTGGGGGTCTCCAGAAGATCGTCTGACGGAATGTGTCAGTCGATCATGTAATAGGCGCTCAACAAGTAGACGACTGGGCCCGTGACGGCGAACGCGAGCAGCGGCCCGGCGGCGTTCACGACGGGATTGGGGGCGGTGCCCGCCCCGTCGATGCGCCGCGATGCCGAAAGGTACCCGCAGGCGAGGTCGGTCAGGACCGCCGTCAGCGCGATGAGCAGTCCGCCGATGGCCGCGTGGGAGGGCTCAGGACCTTCGATGACGAGTCCGGCGTAGGCGGCCGAGGCGGTGCCGCACATGGTCCCGATGACGATGCCGAACGCGCCCCGCGTGACCTGGCGGTTGATTCGCGGGTCGGGCATCACGAGGTCGACGGCGTGCGCGGCGAGGATCGCGGTTCCCGCCGCGACGACCGCGGAGTACATCGCGGGCGGCGCGGAGCCGAGCCGCGACAGCGCGATGTAGCAGGAGTAGCCGGCCACCGCGACGCACAGCAGCATCGTGAACCCGAGGTTCTCGGTCACGCCCGCGTGCTCGCGGCGAATCAGCTGGGCCGCGACGGCCGCGCCGAACGCCAGCGCGAACAGCACGGTGATTGGCACGAGCGACACGGGCGTCCACGCCACGGCCGCCGCGTCGGCGGCGATCGCCAGCCCCGAGGCGACCGCGAGGGGTACCCATGCGCCCTTGACCTTCCGCACCCGTGTCGCCAGGCCTACGGTCGCCAACTGGAGGACCGCGATCCCGGCGGCGTAGACGGGCCGTTCCATCTGCGCGCCGAGGATGAGGCCGGCGCTGATGACGATGGTGACCGCGATCGCGGGGAGGCGGTCGAGCAGTGTGGGGCTCGGCGGGGGGAGGGTGTGGTCCTCGCGGCCGTTCTCGCCGGCGGTCCGGTAGGCGCCGGTGTTTTTGGGGTCGGCCCCGGTGCGGCCGGCAGCGGCGGCGCGGCGGCGTTCGGTGCGGCTCGGGGGCGCGTCGGCGCCTCTCGAACCAGTGCTTCTCGAACCAGGGTCACCGGGGCGGGGGCCGCCGGGGGCGGGGTTGTCCGGTCCGGCGCCCGCGTAGGCGTCGCCCCAGGCGGGGCCGGGCGCCTCGGGAGGCTCGTAGCCCCAGGTCTCGTCGGGTCGGCTGTACGACACGTCCACAGCCTACGGCAGCTTGAATTCCCCTCTCGGGAGCTTCGCCGGGAGTCACCCTTGCGGACAGTCCGCCGAGGCCGGGCCGCACCGGCGCGTGACGGCGCGGCCGGGTGGCGGCGCGGTGGATCCGGGCGGTCAGGCGCGATGGCGGAGGGTCGGGGCCCTGCTCGCGTCCCGCGATGTGGACGCGCTTGGTCGCCGCGATGCCCGTCCCGCGAGCGCTGCGAGTCCCGGTTTTCGGTTCGGCCTGCGGGGCAAGGGGGCGCGGCCGGGACGTGACCGCGTCGTGTCGCTGCGGTGAACGCGGCTTGTCCGAGTCCTACCGTCGGACCGTCTCGCATGGTGAGGTGTCACCGTGGTGACGCTGGTCTTTTGGATGGTGACCGTTTACACTTGGCCTGGACTCCACCTACCGCATGTAAGCCCGCCCGTCGCCGAAGCCGGGAAGAGCGATAGTCGCGTGTGCCTACCTATCAGCGGAGGACTGCTGTGGAAATTCTCATCCTCACTTCCAACCCCGTTCCGGAGTCCCCTGAGTCCATCCTGCCTTCCCTGGAGCTGCTGCCGCACCGCGCTCGCTACGCGGGTCGCGACGTGCGGGCGCTGTTGAGCGGTCCGAGTCCTGACGCGGTCATGGTCGACGCCCGGTCCGACCTGGCCGACGCGCGCGCCACTTGCCGGGTCCTGCAGGCCACCGGGTTGACCGTGCCGCTGTTCGCGATCGTCACCGAGGCGGGCCTGGCCGCGCTCCAGGCCGACTGGGGCATCGACGACCTGCTCCTCGCCACCTCCGGTCCAGCCGAGGTCGAGGCGCGGCTGCGTCTGGCGACGGGCAAGCCGAACGCCGCCACGGCCTCGGGCCCGGCCGTGATCCGCGCCGGCGACCTGACGGTAGACCCGGACACGTACGCGGCCAAGCTCAAGGGCACGCCGCTCGACCTCACCTACAAGGAGTTCGAGCTGCTGCGCTTCCTGGCCCAGCACCCTGGGCGCGTTTTCACTCGCGAGCAGCTGCTGCGGGAGGTGTGGGGCTATGACTACTTCGGCGGCACCCGCACGGTCGACGTCCACGTGCGGCGTCTGCGCGCGAAGCTGGGTAGCGAGTACGAGTCGATGATCGGCACCGTCCGCCAGGTCGGTTACAAGTTCGTCGCGCCGCCGCCGGAGAATCTGCGCGAGTCCGAGCCGGCCCCCGCACGGGTCGACGCATAACGCCGACTTCCGAAGCACGGTGAAACGATGAGCGGGCCCGCTCAATTCGTCTTCGGCGCCTTGTCTACTGGCCGTCGAGGACGGGCCAGCCGTCCTTCCATTCGATGGCCTCGATGCCGAGGTCGAAGTGGCCGTCCTCGTGGTAGGAGTGGTAGGCCATGAGGCCGTTGGTGATCGACTGCCCTCCGGTCGCCACGTAGTCGCCGTGGGCGCCGAGCAGGAGGGTGCCGCCGCCGTCGGTCAGGGCGACGCCGTTCGCGTCGACGTACGGGCCGGTGGGGGAGCTGGAGCGCCCGACTCGGATGTTGTAGGTCGAGTCAGCGCCCGCGCAGCAGATGTCCCACGAGGTGAAGAGGTAGTAGTAGTTGGCGTGCTTCACGATCGCGGGCGCCTCGATGCCGGAGCCGCCGCGGCCGGCGAGGTGGATCGGGGTCGCGCCGTCGGCCACCTTGCCCGAGGGCCAGTCGAGTTCGAGCTGGTAGATGCCCTGCCACCAGGAGCCGTAGCTCATGTAGTGCTTGCCGTCGGCCGCGAGGATCGTGGGGTCGATCGCGTTGTAAGGGTCGCCGGGGTTGGATTCCCAGACCTGGCCTTGGTCGTCCCATTCGTAGTCGGGGTCGGCCGGGTTGAGGGTGGTGTTGGTGGCGAGGCCGATGACCGAGCGCTGCTTGCCGAAGGTCGAGGCCGAGTAGTAGAGGTAGTAGGTGGCCTCGTCCTCGTCGTAGAAGATCTCGGGCGCCCAGAGGTTGGTGACGCCGGGGACGGCTTCGGTGAGCCATTGCGGCTTCACGTCCCACACGGTGTCCTCATACGTCCAGGTCTGGCCGTCGTCGGTGGAGGTGCGGATGATGACGTTGCCGTCATTGAGTGGGGGATGGCCGGTGCCGAAGACGTACCAGGGCTCGTTGTCGTCGCAGGGGACGAACAGGCCGGGGTCGTGCGTCCCGAGGTCGCCGCCGAGTGTGCCGGGTGCGGCGGTGTCACAGAGCTGCTTGTCGTTCCCGTTTCCCTGGCCGTTGCCGTTCCCGGGGTGGGCGAGCGCCGTCGGGCAAATGATCGCGAGTGCTACGGCCGCGAGGCCGACCGCGCCGGTCGCGGCGATGAGGGAGGTGCGCTTCCTGCTCATGGAAGACCCCCTTGTCCAAAATCGATGGATTGAGACGGCTCGATGTTAACGGAAACACACCTCTGGGTCAACGCTTCACCCCATCGAACCCCCGGCACGCGAAAGCGCCCGCCGCAGTTCCTGCGACGGGCGCTTGACTCACAGCGAGCCTTCCGGCTCAAGTGTTGCGCTGCAACACGATCAGGTAGCGATCCCCACGATCGTGGAGTCGATCGCCTCGCCGTCCGCGGCGTAGTCGACCGTCCCCAGGAACCGCTGGCCCTCGGCAAGGGCCGACCACGTCAGCCCCAGCGAATACGCCGAGCCCATCGTGACCGCCTGCTCGGCCGGGTCGACCGCGAGGTTCCCCTCGTCCGCACCCGGCACGACCCACGCGTGCAGCTTCGCCTCCAGCGGCGAGGGACCGGCCCACTCGTCCACGAAGACCACGAACGTGTAGCCGCCCGGTAGTGACACGGTCTCGTTCGAACCGCCCGAAGCCGAACTGCCCACCAGCGTCAAAGCGCCGTCAGCGTCCTTCGTGTACACGAACAGATCCAGGTCGGTCCCGGCCGGGTGTTCGGCGTCGAACGTCGAGAAGCGCACCAGCGCCGCATCCTCCGGCGTCGTGAACTCGTACGACACCGTGTGCGAGTTCTCCACCGGCGCCTCCGCCGGGAACGTCGACGAATCCGGATCCGTCAGCGTCGCCGTTTGCACGTCGGAAGCGACCAGGCCCGACACCGAAGCGCCCAGCGTCCCGTCGAAGCCCGCCGTGCCCGACAGCGTCGCCGAACCCGAAGCACCCGAATAGCTCACCTCGTCCGACGCCGCCAACTGCACCGGCTTCACCACGATCGGCGAACGCACCTCGTGAACGGTCCTGGTGCCCTTCTTCTCCACCCACGTGACATCGCCGAACGACCACTCGTCGAACGCCGCGTCAGTGCGAGTGATCCGAAGCGTGTACGACGCCGACTCGCCCGGCTTCAACGTGAACTTCTCGACGTCCGAAGAGACCTCGAAGCCCGCCGGAGCGGTGATGTCGGCCTTGTACGTGCTCTTCTTCTCAGAAGCGTTCGTGACCGTGCGCGTCACCTCGTACGCACCGGTCAGCTCCGCCACCGTGATCGACGGGTAGTTCAACTGCGACGGCTCGATCGCGCCCAGCGAATCGCAGTACGACTGCACCTTCGACGCCTCGGGCGTGCCGCAGATGTACTGGAGCCACTCGGTCGGATTCGACTCGTAGACCAGGCCCGGATCGAACATCTCCCGACCGTCCACGTGCCCGGCGCCGAAGTCGAACGGCGTCGCGTCCGCGCCACCGCGCTGGATCGGGTCGCCGTTCGCGTCCGTCTGGTACGCCGTCGTCATGATCGCCGACTTCACCGCCATCGGCGACCACTCCGGGTTCGCCGACACCAGCAGCGCCGCCAGACCAGCGATGTGCGGGCTCGACATCGACGTGCCCTGCAAGGTCGCGTAATCATTGCCGCCGTGGTTGTCCGGCGTGATACCCGCCAGGATCTCCACACCCGGCGCCGTGATGTCCGGCTTCAGCAGATTCTGCTCCGCCGCGAGCGCCGGGCCGTTCGAGGAGAACGCCGCCATCTCCGGCGCGTTCTGCTCATCGAGCTCCGACGTCTCGACCTCGACCTTCGGGTTCTTCTTCGAAGCCACCCACTCGGCCAGCACCAGGCCGTCCTCATAGCTCACATGCACGACCGGCACCGACTGCGAGGTCACCACGTTGGCCGGGCCACGGTCGGACTGGTCGCGCACGATCAGCGCCAGACCGCCCGCCGCCTCGACCTGGTTCGCGTTGTCGGTGAACAGGTTCCCCCGCACGCAGATGATGGCGAAGCCCTCGGTCTTCGCCGGGTCCAGCGTGCCCGCGTCGCAGCGCTCGGCCGCGGCCGGATCGGTTCCGTCGAACGCCGCGTCGACCGCGTTCTTCACATACCACTTGTCCTCACCGAACAGACCGGCCACGGTGATCTCGTCACGGCCGAACTCCAGCTCGGAGCGGAAGGTCTCGTCGTGCGTCGAAGCGCCGACCGTGGTCACCCACGGCTCCTGGTGATCCACCGTGGAGGTGGGGCCGTCGTTGCCGGCGCTGGCGGCCACGAAGACCCCTGCGGCGGCGGCGTTGAAGAACGCGATCGACACCGAGTCGACGAACTCGGGCGTGCCGGTCGAGCCGATGGAGAAGTTGATGACATCGACGCCGTCGTTCACGGCCGCTTCGATGCCGGCGACCAGGTCGGCGCCGGGGCAGCCGCCCCAGCAGACCTTGTAGGCGGCGACGCGCGCGGCCGGGGCCATGCCCGACACCGTGCCGATCTTCTCGCCGTCGATCTTCACCTTGGTCTTGTAGTTGCCCGCGGCGGTCGTGGCGGTGTGGGTACCGTGACCGTCCTGGTCGCGGGGCGAGGCGTAGCCGTCCTCGGCGTAACCCCACGTGTCGAAGTAGCGGGCGCCGATGAGCTTGTTGTTGCACTCGATGTTGCCGGCCGGGTCCTCGTCCACGCCGGTGACGCATTCGCCGTTCCACTTGGCGTCGATGAGGGCCTGGTCGGGGCGCGGCTCGGGGAGCGGTGCGAGGGAGGGGTTCTCGGGCCAGATGCCGGTGTCGAGGACACCGACGATGACGCCTTCACCGGCGCGCTTGGCGGAGCCGAACTCCTCGTCCCAGCCACCCCTGCCGCCGGACAGGCCGACGAAGCCGGTGGTGTCGACCGCGCCGGTCGGCTGGTACATCGTCTCGGGGATGACCGCGGCGACCTTGTCGCTGGCGGCCAGCTCCTCGGCCTCGGCGGCGGACAGGTCCGCGGCGAAGCCGTTGAGGACGGTGTCGTACTCGGCGATCGCGTTCACATCGTGTTCGGCGATGACCGCGTCGCGCTCCTCGGCGAGGTGGTCGCGGTACTCCGCGACCTCTGCGGCGGAGAAGTCGATCGTCTCGCCCTCGGCGGGGGCGGTGGCCTCGATACCGGCCTCGCCACCCTCATAGGTGGCGATCGGGTCGGACGCCAGCTGGACGATGTAGTGGCCGTCCTCGTAGTCGATCGGCAGGACCGCGGCTTCCTTGAGGTATTCGGGTGTCACCTCGGGGAGCGCGGGCGGGGCGGCCGCGGCCGGTCCGGCCGTGGTGGTCAGCGCGACGGCCACCAATGGGACGGACGCGGCAGCCAATACGGCTCTGGTTCCTGCTCGGGCGCGCGTGGTCGCGCGCCTTCGCAGCTGATGGGGGGACGGAGATCCCATGCGATGAGCTCCTCTCAAGGGGGGACGAGCGCCGCCGTGGGTGGGTGCTCGTACACGGCCCGCTGGTGAGCGGGACGTGGCGTGCGGCGCACGGACACGAGCCTATTGCGAGGGAGGTTCGCTGTAAACCCTCATATGAGGAGAATGCCGGGATCCGGCAGGACTGTTATGCGCCCGTGACAAAGGACGATCGCGCAGGGGTCTATTCAGTGAATACCAAGTTGAACGAACGCCGGATCACCATCGCCACCAGAGGAATCGGCGCTCGTGGCGAAAGGTCACCGAGCTGGCCCTCGCCTTGCCCGCGAAAGCGAATCGAATGCCGGTGCCTCCCTTGTAGGGCGCCCTATTGTTCACCGAACTGGCGAACACTTCGGTGTTGTCGTCGAAGGCGTAGGCGCCGGCCGGGAGCACGACCTCCAGGGAGGAGGCCATGAGGTCCACGTCGATGTCGACCGTGCCCGAGCCGATGACGGCGTGGCGGCAGTCGAGCTTCACCGAGCTGGCCTTGGCGTCGATGATGAGCTTCGGCGGGACGAGCCAGTCGCCCTTGCGCTCCAGGGAGGACGCCTTCGGGCTAAGACGCAGTTCGGCCGGACCCTGCACGGGCCTGACGTTCGCGGGGGTCGGACGGGCGAGGGCCCCGGCGGTCTCGGGCAGGTCGGCGAGGAGGCGCTCGACTTCGCCGTAGGTGCGGGCCTCATAGGCTTGGCGGGAGCGGTCGGCGAACTCGTCGAGGTCGAGGCGGCCTTCCTCGGTGGCGGCGTGGAGCCGGGCGATGATGGCCTCGCGCTCGGCGTTGGAGACTCGCAGGTTCGGGTCGGGCTTGTCCGTCATCTACGGCTCGCAGGCTTCATGGGCGTCATCGGGTGCTTACCTTCTCGTGGGACCGGGGTTGAGCCGCCGCGGCCTGCGCACCAGCCCGCCGTTGCACCATTCGTGGTAGTCGAACAGGTCGGGCTGGCGGATGAGCGCTTTGGTGTTGGCGGCCCACAGCCCAACATACTGGTCCTTAGTATCGGCCGCTTTCTCGAGGAGCCTGTCGACGCGCTTGCGCGAATGGACGCGGAACTTCGTGCGCACGGCATCGGCCGCATAGATATAGAGCACGTGGAGCGCGAACGAGCGCTTCGGGCAGGTCGCAGCGGCGGCGAGCGCGAGCCAGGTGTCGACGAGCTCATCGGTGGCAAGGGTGAGGTCCCACTGCCGCCCCTCGGGGGCGGTCGAGTACGGGTCGAGCGCCCAGTCGCGGATCTCCTCCGGGGTGGGTACGGCGGGACTCGCGAACCCCGTGAAGGACGCTTCCGCCACTGCCGCTCCCGCCGACTCGAACCATGCTCGACCCGATCCTAGCCGGGCCTCGCCGCGATACCGTTCCCCATTTTCATCCCCTGGGCCGATCGCCAATGGGGCCTCCCCCACCCGCCCCTTTCCGCCGGCCCCCTCCCAGCTCTGCGCCCCGCCACCGGCACTCGCCCGACTCGCTGCGTGGACTGCTGGGTATCGCTCCCGAAGCGGCCCTTCGGCTCTCGCGTCCGCATGGGCACCACTTGATGGTCCGCTGGTTGGTTAAGAGTGCGCTTGACCCTGTGACCCTGAGCTGGCTGGTGAGGCGGGCGACAGTGGGCGGGGTGTGGCTTGGGGTCGGCTACGGCGAG
>DATABR010000239.1:0-13587 GCA_036259435.1 Glycomyces sp. | reverse complement strand
CTCGGCGCGGGCGCGGGCGGCGCGCTCGGACTGGGCTTGGCGGGCCAGGGCGTCGGCACGCCCCGCGAGCGCGGAGGCGCGCTCCTCGGCGGTGCGGACGGAGAGGCGGGTCTCCATCTCGTTCTGTCGGGCGGCCTCGAGTTCGCGCGAGAGCAGGTCGCGTTCGTCGGTGGAGGGCTCTTCGACCGCGGGGAGGGATTCGAGCTCGTCGAGCTGGGCTTCGAGTTCGGTGAGCCCGGCGGTGTCGGTCTCGCGGGCGGCTTGGGCGCGGTCCTTGGCCTGCTGGAGGCGGGCGACTTCGGCTTCGGCGCTGCGGGCGGCGGCGCCGAGTTCGGCGAGGCGGCGGGCGACGATGCCCTGCGCGGCCTCGGCTTGGCGCTGGGCGACGCGGACCTGCTCGGCGGCGGCCTCGGCCTCGGCGTGGGCCTCGCGGGCGGCGTCGAACTGCTCGCTGAGCTGGGCCGCGAGGGATTCGACTGCGATCTTGCGGTCGCGCGCCTCGTCCACGGCCGCCTGGATCTCGATATAGGACTGTCCCTTGGCGGAGCCGCCGAACGCCTGCGTAGCGCCGAGTACGTCGCCTTCGCGGGTGACGGCGACGAGTTCAGGATGGGTACCCACAATGGTGCGGGCGGTGTCGAGGTCGTCGGCGACGACCATCCCGGCGAGCACGGCGCGCACGGTCGAGGCGAGTTCGGCCGGGGCCGAGACGGTGTCGGCCACGGCCTTGTACTCGACCGGGACGGGCACGGGCGCATGGGCACCCGCGACCAGGAACGACGCTTGGCCGCCGTCTTCGTCGCGGAGCAGCCGCAGCGCCTGGGCGGCGGTGGCGGGGTTCGTGACGGCGATGGCGTCGGCGAGGCGCCCGAGTGCGGCAGCGAGCACCGCTTCGTAACCGGGCTCGACGGTGAGCAGGGCGGCGACGGAGCCGAGGACGCCGGGCACGGTCTCGGAACGCGCGAGGAGCGCGGCGGCCCCGTCCTTGCGGCGCAGGCCCACCGCAAGCGCTTCTTCGCGGGCGGCCCACTGCGAGGCCTCGCGGTCGGCTTCGCGCTCGGCGGCCTGCAGGCGGTCGACTTCGGCCTTCGCGGCGGCGACGCGGGTCTTGGCGTCGGCCACGGCCTCGTCGAACTCGGTGTCGGCCTCCACCGCTTCGCCTTCGGCCTCGGCTTCGGCGTACGCCTCGGCGGCGGCCTCGGCCCGCTCGCGGGACTCGGCGAGCGCGATGGCGGCGCGTTCGAGTTCCTCGGCCGCGGCGGCGGTGCGGGATTTGAGGGAGTCTACTTTGCCACGCAAAGTGGCAAGCGCTTCGCGGCGCTCGGCGGCGGCCTTGACGGCGGTGACGATGCGCTGCTCGGCGTCGGTGAGCGCGGTCTCGGTCTCCTCGCGGGCCTCCACGGCCGAAGCGAGCCGCTCGGAGTCCTCCGCGATGGACTCGCGCAGCTCGATCTCCTGCTCGCGAATGCGCTCGGCCTCGGTCTCCAAGACCTCGGGGTCGCGCCCGGCGCGGTCGTCCTGCTCCTCGGAGAGGTAGCGGCGGCGCTCGGTGGCGAGCTGCGCGGTCGAACGCAGGCGCTCGGCCACGGCCTGGAGCCGGTACCAGGTCTCCTGGAGGCGGGCCAGGCGCGGCTTGTCGGCCGCGTGCGCGGCCTCGACCTCCGCCATCTGGCCGGAGAGGCGCTCGTGCTCGTCGGCGAGCACGGCCTTGCGCTCCTTGAGCGCCTCCTCGTCGGCCATGTCCTTGGCGATGTTGCCGCGCAAGGAGGTGAGGTCGTCGGCGAGCAGGCGCAGGCGGGCCTCGCGCAGATCCATCTGGATGGTCTGAGCCCGGCGCGCCAGCTCGGCCTGGCGTCCGAGGGGCTTGAGCTGGCGGCGCAGCTCGCCGGTGAGGTCGGCGAGGCGGTCGAGATTGCCCTGCATGCCCTCGAGCTTGCGGAGGGCCTTCTCCTTGCGCTTGCGGTGCTTGAGGACGCCCGCGGCCTCTTCGATGAACGCGCGGCGGTCCTCCGGGCGGGCGTGCAGATAGGAGTCGAGCTTGCCCTGGCCGACCAGGACGTGCATCTCGCGGCCGATGCCGGCGTCGGAGAGGAGGTCTTGGACGTCGAGGAGGCGGCAGCGGTCGCCGTTGATCTCGTATTCGCCTTCACCCGAACGGAACATGCGGCGGGTGATCGAGACTTCGGAGTAGTCGATGGGGATCGCGCCGTCGGAGTTGTCGATGGTGAGGGTGACCTCGGCGCGGCCGAGGGCGGGACGGCCGGTGGTCCCGGCGAAGATGACGTCCTCCATCTTGCCGCCGCGCAGGGACTTCGCGCCCTGCTCGCCGAGCACCCACGCGATGGCGTCGACGACATTGGACTTCCCAGAGCCGTTGGGCCCGACCACGCACGTGATCCCCGGTTCGAAACGCAGGGTCGTGGCCGAGGCGAAGGACTTGAAACCCTTCAGCGTGAGGCTCTTGAGGTACACGGTCGCTCCGGGCTGGTGTGCAACGGCTTGGGTGCAGGACCTGCCCAGCCTACAAGGCGCGAGTGATGCAGACCGGCATATCAAAGGCCTCGAAAGGGACGAACGCGGGAGGAATCGACAAGGAAAGCGTCCTGTTCCGGCCGCTAAAGCAGCCCGGACATGACAATGCGCGCCGGCTGTCATGCAGCAGGCGCGCTGATGTTCCGTTGTCGCGAGTGACGACCTAAGTCAACGCGGGCTCTTGCAGCCGCATCAACTCCTCGACATGATCGTGTTCGATCTCGTCCTCTCGGGCGCGCAGCTCAGCGAGTTCGGACTCGAGGTTGCGTACTCGCGCGCGTAGCTGGACCACTTCTTCGAGCAGGCGCTTGTCGGGAGCCTGGCCGATGTGGCCGTAGAGGGCTTTCGCCATGGTTTCTCCTTGCGATCACGTCGTCTGGTGGCGTTGGCGTACGCACCATGAAAAACGTCGCACTTTGATGAGTGAATTTTTTTAGCCGCCGGGGCCGATTGCCCCTCGCCGGACCAGTGGAGCACGGCTCGTGAACACTGGCCGTCTCCCAACATCATCCGCCTGAACGGCGGTCTTCGTCAAGCTTTGCACATGCTTTGCGCACCGGATTCGACGGGGGTCACACCTACGGGGGTAGGTCATGCCCTCGCGGTCCGTCTGGTCCAGCGCACGGAGGCGCGAAACCTGGTAGGGTCCGCGGAAATTACGAAGATTTTCCACGTAACCACACGTGATGAGGCCAGTACCCTCCATGCGCAGACTCCAAGGCGGACGTCACCGCGATCCCGCCGAAACCCGCCGCCGGATGCTCGGCATGATTCTGGCGACCTTCGGCCTCGCGGCCGCCGCCACGTCGCTGTGGGCGCTCAACTCGCCACTCGACGGCTTCGCGGCATCGAACGATGCCGCGGCCCCCACGACCGTTACAGCAACGAGCGAACAAGCGGCCACCTCCCCCGAGACCGTGTCGGAACTCGCGCCCGACGAGGCCGGTATCCGGACCCAGGAGCCCGAGGCCGTCCCCACCACCGAGACGCCCGAAGAGACCACCGAGGAAGCGGCGCCGACCGAAAACGGCGACGCCGGCTCCAGTGACGGCGACGGCGACGGCGACGAAGACCAGCCGGAGTCGAGCGAGTACGCCGACACCGAAGCTGCCGTGGAGGATCTGGTGAATCGCGCGAGGGGCGACGCCGGCTGCGGCGACCTCGCGCGCGATGCGAACCTCGACGACGCCGCGCGCCTGCACGCCGAGGACATGGCCGCGAACGACTACTTCAGCCACACCTCGCAGGACGGCCGCAGCCCCTCGGACCGGGCCGCGGATCAGGGCTACCAGGGCGGCGTCGGCGAGAACATCGCCGCGGGCTACCCCGATGCCGAATCGGTGATGGACGGCTGGATGAACTCCGAAGGGCACCGGGCGAACATCCTCAACTGCGGCTACGCGGTGATCGGCATCGGCATCGCCGACCGCGACGGCACGCTCTACTGGGTCCAGAACTTCGGATAGTCCACCGCAGCCTTCGACCTGCGCATCGACCTGACGGGCCTGCATTATCGCAGGTGAGCGGCGCTCATACCTCTTACTGTCGTCCATCCGACTCAACGCTGGACTGGGCGATTACCAACAGTCATGCTGATATGGCCGCCTGCTGAACGGGCGCGCATCTGGGGAGGCGACCGCAATACCTGAAGGACGAGGTGCCATCCGTGCGTGTCATGCTGTACGACCCGAATCAGGTCTTCTCCGCCAGCATTCGACCCCTGCTCCACCGACGCGGTGACATCCCAGTCGAAGCCAGGAGCGCCAAGGCGCTGCTGGTGGCGGATGCGCAGATCGACTGCTGCCTGGTCGCACTCGAGGCGGTCTCCCGGAACCGGGTCCTGACCGACTGCAAGCGACCGGTCTTCCTCATCACCGACCGCGACGACGGCTCGGTTCTGCGCAAGGCCGTCTCGGTCTCCGCCGCCGGGATAGCCAACACCCACATCATGCCCGGCGACCTGCTCGAGGCCATCGACAGCGGACTCGCGAGCCCGCCGTACTACGATCCCCAACTGCTCCGGGCGGCCCTCCAGCCCGCGCCGCTCCTCGGCGACGACGACGCACTCGAACTCGCACATCACCTGACCCCCAGAGAGGACGACGTGCTGCGCCGCATCGTGCGCGGCGAGCCGACCAGCCACATGGCCGACCAGATGGGCGTCTCGGTCTCCACGGTCCGGTCGCACGTGCAGAACGTGCTCGGCAAGCTCGGCGTGAACTCCCGGCTCGCCGCGATCGCCTTCGCGATCAACTACGGCCTCGACACGGTCAGAGAGAAGCACCCGCAGCTCAGTTAGGCATACTTGAAATGTGCCAGAGCTTCCCGAAGTCGAAACGGTCCGCCGCGGGGTCGACGCGGCCTTCCGCGGCGGACGCATCAGCGCCGTCGAGATCTACAACCCGCGCACCGTGCGCCGCCACGCCCCCGGCATCGAGGCCTTCCAGCTGGGACTCGTGGGCCTGCGAATCATCGGGAGCGGGCGGCGCGGCAAGTTCATGTGGCTCGCCCTCGACGACGGGCGCGCGATGGTGTGCCATCTCGGGATGACCGGCCAAATGCACGTGGTCACCGACGATCGCGCGGCGCACCAGCACCTGAGGGGCCGGATGCGGTTCACCGACGATCGCGAGCTGTGGTTCGTCGACCAGCGGATCTTCGGGTACTGGGACCTGGCCGACATGGAAGGCGCGGTGCCGAAGACCATAGGGCACATCGCCCCCGACGTGTTCGAGGCCGAATTCGACGCCGTCGCGAGCGCCGAGCGGCTGCTGCGGCGGCGCATCGAGGTGAAGAAGGCCCTGCTCGACCAGGCGTGGATCAGCGGCGTGGGGAACATCTACGCCGACGAGGCGCTGTGGCGCTCGCGCCTGCGCGGCCGGCGGAGCGGCGACTCGATCTCGCAGCGCAAGGCGATCGAGCTGCTGGGGCACGTGAAGGACGTGCTCACCGAATCTCTGGAGGTCGGGGGCACCTCGTTCGACGCGATGTACGTCAACGCGCAGGGCGAATCGGGCTACTTCTCGAGAGAACTCGCGGTCTACGGCCGAGCCGGCCAACCGTGCAAACGCTGCGGCACGGCGATCAAGCGCGAAGTCATCGGCGACAGGTCGGCCCACTACTGCCCGCGGTGCCAAAAATAGCGAGTGTCAACGGTCACAGCGCAGCGCTCTTTCGGGTGACACGTCGCCGCCGACTCCCAGTTTTTGTCGTACCCGTGCGGGATGGTTGCCGCTACGGTCCCCAGGGCGGGTGGGGGTTAGGGACGGTAATACGTGCGCAAACGCGAGGGCGGCACCGGAGTTCCGGTACCGCCCTCGCGCACGTCTTATCGCTGCTTCACGTCCAAGCGCTCGGAGAGCACTTGCCAGGCCAGCTTGGCGGCGATCTGCTCGGCGTCCTTCTTGGAACCGCCCGAGCCTTCGCCGAACTCCTCGCCCGCCACCACGGCCCAGGCCGTGAACTGCTTGGCGTGGTCGGGGCCGGACTCGGTGATCCGGTACTCGGGCACGCCGAGACCGGAGTCCGCCGTCAGCTCCTGCAGGCTCGTCTTCCAGTCCAGGGCCGCGCCCTGGCCGGCCGCGGCCTCCATGAGCGGGTCGAAGAACATGTGCACCACCCGCTTGGCGGTGTCGATCCCGTACTGGAGGTAGACGAAGCCCAGCAGCGCTTCCACCGCGTCCGCCAGGATCGAGTTCTTGCCGCGTCCGCCCGAGGTCTCCTCGCCCTTGCCGAGCAGGAGATGCGGACCGACACCACCCGCGCCCATGCGGCGCGCCACACCGGCCAGCGCCTTCATGTTCACCACCGACGCGCGCAGACGCGCGAGCTGCCCTTCAGGCAGGTCGGGGTGCTCCTGGTAGAGCGCGGTGGTGACCACCAGGCTGAGCACGGAGTCCCCGAGGAACTCCATGCGCTCATTGGTGGGCAGTCCGCCGTGCTCGTAGGCGTAGGACCGGTGCGTCAGGGCGAGACGCAGCAGTTCGGGGTCGATATCTCGGACCCCGAACACCGCTTCGAAATGTTGTACCGCCTTGTCGCCCATGCGAGGGAGGACTTAGGCCTCGAGGACCTGGCGGCCCTTGTACGTGCCGCAGACCTCGCAGACCTGGTGGCCGCGCTTCTTGGCGTGGCACTGCGGGCACTCGACCAGCTGGATCGGCGCAGCCTTCCACTGCGACCGACGGTGCCGGGTGTTGCTGCGCGACATACGACGCTTCGGAACAGCCACTTCAGAACTCCATACCTATACGCTGTGCTATTTCGATTCGCCGTCGGTGTCGGCGAGCCGAAGCTTCTCCAAACCCGCCCAACGGGGGTCCACGACCTCGTGGCCGTGGTCGTCGGGCAGTTCGTCCCAGGGGACGCCGCATTCGGCGCACAACCCCGGGCAGTCAGGTCGGCACAGCGGGGTGACCGGCATTGCCAGCACCAGCGCGTCCCGAACCGCGGGCTCCAGATCGAGCAGATCCCCCTCGAGCCGCATGATCTCGTCGGCTTCCGTGGTCGCTTCGGTGACGGAGCCTTCATAAGCGTACAGCTCCTGCACCTGGACCCTGAGAGCGTCCTGCACCGGTGCGAGACACCTCGCACACTCGCCCTCGGCGACCGCGCCGACCTCGCCGCGTGCGAGCACGCCTTCGCTGACGTTGGTCAGGTGCACGTCGAGGTCGAGAACCGAACCCTGCGGGACCTCGTACCCCGGGAGACCGATCGCCTGCGGGGCGGGGGTCTCGCGCGCGACGTGCATCGTCGCGCCCGAGCTGCGCCCCAGCTCCGCGGTGTCGAACACCAGCGGCGCGGCGGGATCCAGAGCGGTCGTCGTCATGGGTGTACTGCGGTCCTTAAATCAGGGAGATGCGCCTCGATCGAGGCCGACCGGTAATGCTACATCAGCGGCGGCAACGACTCAAACCCAGGTGGAGCATGGGACCGGCGCGACAGAGGCGTGATCCCGGCGACACTGGGGCGGCGGAGCGGCGCTTCTGTCGCACCCGGGCGCGACAGTGGACGGCAGGTCCGACTCCCCCGCCCTGAGCGGGAGGAAGCGCCGCGAGACGCGGCCGCCCCCTCCGCTAGAACTGCGGCAGCGGCTTCTCGTCTTCGACCTGCTCCTGCTGCGCGGGCGCGAAGGAGCCGATCTCCCGGAGGGTGCTCATCTTGTCGCGGCCGCGCTCCACGCCGGAGAGGGCGCGGTGCAGGAACTGCTCGAAATTGGCGAGAGTGGTGTCCACGTACTCGTCGACCTCGTCCCTCAACCGCTGGGCCTCGCCGCGGGCTTCCGCGATGATGCGGTTGCCTTCGTGCTCGGCCGAGACGGTGATCTCGTGGCGGGACACGAGCCGCGCGTGCTCGGATTCGCCTTCGGCGATGATCCGCTCGGCTTCGCGTTCGCCGGCGTCGATGATCTTGTCGCGCTCCTGCAGCAACGCCTCGGCACGACGCAGGTCGCCGGGGAGTTCGTTCTGGAGCTCTTCGAGCATGGCGATCATCTCGGCCCGGTCCACTTTGCAGGCGCGTGACATGGGCACGGCCTTGGCCTGCTCCACGTAGGCGATGATCTCTTCGATCTGGTCGAGCGCACCCACCGATTTGCTCCCGTCGATGTCAGTCATGGGGACATTGTCCCGGATGAGGGTGAAATAAAGTGGCTATTCCTGCCGCAAACGCTCGATCAGTCGTGATTGGACGATCTCAGGCACGTAGGGCGAGATGTCGCCGCCCCATTTGGCCACGTCCTTCACCATCGAGGACGACAGGAAAGAGTACAAGGGGTTGGTCGGGATGAACACCGTCTCGATGCCTCCCATTCCGTAGTTCATTTGGGCCATCTGCAGTTCGTAGTCGAAGTCCGAGGCCGCGCGGACGCCTCTGACGATCACGCCGGCGCCGTGCTTCCGGCAGAAGTCGACGGTCAGGCCCTGGAAGGACGCGATTCGCACGTTGAGCATGTCCGCGGTGGTCTCGCGGAGGAGTTCCACTCGTTCCTCGACGCTGAACAGCGCGTTCTTGGAAGCGTTGTGGAAGACCGCGACCCACACCTCATCGTACAGCTGGGCGGCGCGTCCGAAGATGTCGAGATGACCGTAGGTCACCGGATCGAATGAACCGGGGCACACGGCGATGCGAGCTTCAGGTTTCACAGGGCGTGACCGTAGCAAAGGGCTGTGCTGCCGTAGCGGCGGACGCGGTCTTCTGCGATCTTGTCGGGCCACGGGATCGTGACGTCCTTGCCGCCGCGTTCGACCACCACGTCCGCGTCCGGCGCGAGCCACTCGTGTCCGACCAGGGCTTCGAGTACGGCGGCCACGTCGACGTCGGTGACCGCGTACGGCGGGTCGGCGAAGACGATGTCGAAGGGCTCGCCGGGGGCGGTCTGCAGGGCCTTCTCGACAGGAGCGGAGATCACCTCAGCTCCGGTGACGGCGAGGTCGGCGATGTTGCGGCGCAACAGCTTCGCAGTCTGCGCGTGCGACTCGACGAAGAGCGCGGCTGAGGCGCCGCGCGAGAGCGCCTCGAGGCCGACCGCGCCGGAGCCGGCATAGAGGTCGGCGAAACGCAGGCCGTCGAGATCGCCGCCGGGGGCGAGCGAGTTGAACAGCGCCTCCCGGACGCGGTCCGAGGTGGGGCGGGTGCGGTCCCCCGGGGGCGTGGCGAGGCGGCGGCCCTTGAGGCTGCCGGCGATGATCCTAGTCATTTGCGCCCAGTGTAATCGGATCCGGCACACTCAGCCTTTTTCCAAGAAGTCGCCCCGGTCGGCGGCCAAGTCGTCGACGAGCGCGGCGAACTCGGGTTCGCTCTTCAGGGTCGGATCGGCGTCGATGAGCACCGTGGCCTCGGCGCGGGCGGACTCGATGATGTCGGCGTCCTTGAGCAGGGACAAGAGTTTGACGTGTGATTTCACGCCCGACTGGGCCGCGCCGAGCACGTCGCCTTCGCGGCGCTGCTCCAGGTCGAGTTCGGCCAGCGCGAATCCGTCCGTGGTGGAGGCGACCGCGTCGAGTCGTTCGCGCGACGAGGTGCCCTCGGCGGCCTCGCTCACCAGAAGGCACAGGCCAGGGTGGGTGCCTCGGCCGACGCGGCCGCGGAGCTGGTGGAGCTGTGAGATGCCGAAGCGTTCGGCGTCGAGCACGACCATGGCGGTCGCGTTGGGCACGTTGACGCCGACTTCGATGACGGTGGTCGCCACGAGCACGTCGATCTCGCCCGCGGCGTAGGCGCGCATGACGCGGTCCTTCTCGTCGGCGTCGAGACGGCCGTGGAGGAGCCCGAGCCGCAGGCCTTGGAGTTGGTTCGAGCGAAGCTGCTCGATCATGTCGGTGACGGCGAGGGGTGGTCGCTTGTCGCCGTTGCCGGAATCTTCCGCGTCGTCGCCGCCGACCCTCGGACACACCACGTACGCCTGGCGGCCCGCGGCGACCTCTTCGCGCACGCGGGTCCAGGTGCGCTGCATCCAACGCGAGTCGGTGTAGGGCACGACGTGGGTGGCGATGGGGCTGCGTCCGGCCGGGAGTTCGGTGAGGCGGCTGGTCTCCAGGTCGCCGTAGACGGTCATCGCGACGGTGCGCGGGATCGGGGTGGCGGTCATGACGAGGGTGTGGGGCGGCCGCTGCGCCTTGGCGCGCAAGGCGTCGCGCTGCTCGACGCCGAAGCGGTGCTGTTCGTCGACCACGACGAGGCCGAGATCGGCGAAGTCGACGCCGTCGTAGAGGAGGGCGTGGGTGCCGATGACGATTCCGGCGGTGTTGGTCCTCACTTCGTCGAGCACGGTGCGGCGCTGGGCGGCGGTGGCCGAGCCGGTGAGGAGCGCGACCCGGGTGGCCTCGGGCGGCGCGCCGAGCTCGCCGCCGCGGGCGAGGTCGCCGAGCATTTCGACGATCGACCGGTGGTGTTGCGCGGCCAGGACTTCGGTGGGCGCGAGGAGTGCGGTCTGGCCGCCGTGGGCCACGACCTGGAGCATGGCGCGCAATGCGACGAGGGTCTTTCCGGAGCCGACGTCGCCTTGGAGGAGCCGGTGCATCGGGTGCTCGGCGGCGAGTTCGGCGGCGATCTCGTCGCCGACCTGGCTTTGGCCCGCAGTGAGCGTGAACGGCAGGCGGGCGTCGAAGGCGTCGGCGATCGCGCCGCCGCGCGGGTAGGCGGTGGCGGTCTCGCCCGCCGACTCGGCCTTGCGGCGCACCAGCACGGCCTGCATCACCAGGGCCTCTTGCCATTTGAGGCGCTTCTTGGCCGCGCCGAGTGCCTCGTGGGAGTCGGGGCGGTGGATGTGGCGCAGCGCGGTGCCGTAGCTCTGGAGGCCGAGCCGTTCGCGCAGCGGTCGCGGGAGCGGGTCGGGCGGGTTCGGCACGAGGTCGAGCACCGTGTGCACGGCCTTGGCGATGTTCCAGGTCGGCAACTCGGCCGTGGCCGGGTAGACAGGGATGAGGGTCCCGGCGAACTCCTCGATGGCGCTCGCGGGGTCTGCCGCGTCCTCGGCGAGGAGTTGGTACTGCGGCGAGTTGAGCTGGAGGCGGCCGCGGAACTGGGCCACCCTGCCCGCGAACAGGCCCCAGCGTCCGGCGACGAGGTCCTTTGCGCGCCATGACTGGTTGAAGTACGTGAGGGCCAGCGAGCGCCCGGCCTCGTCGGCGACGATCACTTCGAGGAGGTCGCGGGGCTTGCCGCCCGGCCTCGGTCCCCGCCCGTGTCCTTTGGGGATGAAGGACTTCTTGACGGCGGCGCGCACTTGCGCGGCGACGGTGACGTCCTCTCCGATCTGCAGCGCGCCGAGGTCGGTGCGCTCGCCGCGCTGGGCGTAGCGGAAAGGGTAGTGCCCGAGGAGGTCTCCCACCGTTTCCAGGCCCAGTCCCTCGCTCAGCGCTCCCCAGGTCTTTTTGCCCAGGACCTCGCTCAGCCGGGTGTCCAGCCCTATGGTCATTCGGCTCCGATCAGCAACAGCGGTTCGTCGTCTCCGGCGGGCAGCAGTTGCGTCTCCACAAGCGGCCACGCCTCGTGAACATGATCGCCCAAGGCTGTGACAGTTTCCGGATCCGACCCGGCCCCGGGCAGGACCGTGAGCAGTTCGGCACCACTGGAGCAGAGCCGATCGGCGAGGTCGCAGGCCGCTTCGGCGGTTTCGGCGGCGGCGTGGACCGTCTCGCCGTTGACGATGACGGCGATCGTCTCTTCGGGGCCCTGCCGGAGCTCCCCGGTGCGGCACGCGGCGGCGGCTTCGGCCATGGCGGTGACGTCGTCGTCGAAGTGCCGCTCGGGGTCGTGGACGGCGAAGGCCGCGAGGCTCTGCATGACGGAGTTGGTGGGGACCACGGTGATCCGGTAACCGTCGCCGCGCGCCCGCTGCGCGGCCGTGCGGGCCGCGCGGGCGGTCTCGGTGCCGTCGGCGAGCACGACCGCGTTGAGTCCCCCTGAGTCGCGGACGGCAACAAGCTCGGCGGCAATGCGGTCGGCGGTGTCGGAGAAGGACTTGCGGTCGGCGAAGTGGTCGGCGGCGCTTCCTGTCACGGCAGCGCTCCCCGGAGCGACCGTGTTCGCTGAGGTGGCGCAGTTTTCCGAAGGGACCGTGCGACAGCCCTCGCGTTCGAGGAGTTCCCGGACGCGGGCCGAGGCGGTGACGGCGACGACGGCGCGCTTCGGCGCTGGACCGTCCGTGTCAGCACGGAAGGCTGGAGCAGTGCGATTCTGCGAACCGGCGGCTGCGCGATGCAGCGTCGATTGGGCCCCAACGACATCGCGCTTCGGCGATCCGGCGTGGGCCGCCCCGTGGGTGTCGTCGAAGCGGGTCACTGAGATCCGGTGGACCCGGCCCCGCTCGATCCCCGCCTCGATGGCCGCGCCGATGTCGTTGACATGCACGTGGACGTTGAACGTGGTGACGTCCTTCGCGGCGCGCGAGCCGATGATGACCACCGAGTCGCCGAGCTCGGTGAGCCGGTGGCGCAGGTCGGCGGCGGCCGCGGCGTCCGATTCGAGCAGGTACTGGACCTCGTAGCCGTAAACCTCCGAACCGGTCTCGCGCGGCACCTCCTCGACCTCGGAGACGGCGCGGACGCGGTGGCGTTCGAGCAGATCGAGCGCGCCGGTCGAAACCGATCCGGTGAGGGTCTCCACGAGCGCCTCGAGGATCACGGTGAGCGCCAGTCCCCCGGCGTCCACGACCCCGGCGCGGGCCAGTGCGGGCAACTGGCCGGGCGTGGCCGCGACCGCCGCGGCAGCGGCCTCGGCGGCCGCGCGGGAGGCCGAGACGAGCCCGAACGGGGCGGCCTTGCCCGCGGCGGAGGCGGCGGACTCGGCGACGGTGAGGATGGTCCCGGCGGTCGGGACGGCGACCGCCGCGGTGGCGGCATCGGTGGCCGAGCGCAGCCCGGACGCGAAGCCCTTCGCGTCGATCTCGTCCGAGTTCCAGGCGTCGGCGAGGCCGCGGAGCATCTGGGCGAGGATCACGCCGGAGTTCCCGCGGGCCGAGAGCAGCGCACGCCCGGCCGCCTCGTCGAGGAGCGCTTCGAGGCCGAGCCCGGGAGTGCCACCTTGGAAGGCGGCCTGGAGGGTCGCGACCATGTTCGTCGCGGTGTCGGAGTCGGCGACGGGGAACACGTTCAATTCGTCGACGCCGCGCCGGTGGCGGGTCAACGTGTCGATGCCGCGCGCGGCCCACTCGCGCATGATGTCGGCGTCGAGGACCTGGCGTCCGGTCTCAGGGATTTCCACCACGGGCCATGAGGATACGCGCATGCGGCGCCCGGCGGTAGCGCGCCAGAGGACCCGGTGAAAAACGGACCGGGCGACGAACCTGCGGTGCGAGTATCGCAGGCTCGGGCCCGGACTTGCACTCTTCGCCCCGAGCGCCACCAGCGGACCGCACGACGCAGGCACCGTGCGGTCGTCGGCTCGAACACCGCCTCGGCATCGACGTGGCCGGCGAGCCGCCGTTACGCGCCGCCCGCCGATTCCGTTGCCCAAAGACCGAAACCGGCCTGCGCGCGTCGCTACGGCGGCACCACCGGCGGCTCCGACACCGCCCGCGACCACAATCGGCCCGCGCGCTCTCGAGCGCGCGGG
>DATABR010000238.1:0-2939 GCA_036259435.1 Glycomyces sp. | reverse complement strand
GAGGACGCCGCCAGCGGCGGGTACACCCACGCGCTCGGCGCGCTCACCGGCGGCCAGGCCGTCGAACAGGTCAAGGCCGGCCTGCACGCCATCTACCTTTCCGGCTGGCAGGTCGCCGCCGACGCCAACCTCGCCGCCCAGCCCTACCCCGACCAGTCGCTCTACCCGGCCAACTCGGTCCCGCAGGTCGTGCGCCGCATCAACAACGCGCTCATGCGCGCCGACCAGATCGAGGCCGCCGAAGGCATCCAGACCGTCGAGGACTGGCTCGTGCCCATCGTCGCCGACGCCGAAGCCGGATTCGGCGGCGTGCTCAACGCCTTCGAGCTCATGAAGGGCATGATCGCCGCCGGCGCCGCCGGCGTGCACTGGGAGGACCAGCTCGCCTCCGAGAAGAAGTGCGGCCACCTCGGCGGCAAGGTCCTCATCCCCACCTCGCAGCACCTGCGCACGCTCAACGCCGCGCGCCTCGCCGCCGACGTCGAAGGCGTGCCCACGCTCATCATCGCCCGCACCGACGCCGAGGCCGCCACCCTGCTGACCTCGGACGTGGACGAACGCGACCATCCGTTCCTCACCGGCGACCGCACGCCCGAGGGCTACTACCGGGTCCGCAACGGCATCGAATCGTGCATCGCCCGCGCCAACGCCTACGCGCCCTACGCCGACCTGCTGTGGATGGAGACCGGCACACCCGACCTCCAGGCCGCCCGCACCTTCGCCGAAGCGGTCAAGGCCGAGCACCCCGACCAGATGCTCGCCTACAACTGCTCGCCGTCCTTCAACTGGAGGCGCCACCTCGACGACGACACCATCGCCAAATTCCAGCGCGAACTCGGCTCGATGGGCTTCACCTTCCAGTTCATCACCCTCGCCGGGTTCCACGCCCTCAACCACTCGATGTTCGACCTCGCCCACGGCTACGCCCGCGAAGGCATGAGCGCCTACGTGGACCTGCAGGAACGCGAGTTCGACGCCGAGGAGCGCGGATACACCGCCACCAAGCACCAGAGGGAGGTCGGCACCGGCTACTTCGACCGCGTCACCGCCGCCCTCAACCCCGAAAGCTCGACACTCGCACTCGCCGGCTCCACCGAAGCGGGACAATTCCACTAGCTGCCCAGCGACCAGTCCGTCACGGCGGAGCCAACGAAGCACGGCTCCGCCCGCCACACGAGGAGAATCACGTGGTCACCACATCCGAGACCCGCACCAGGCCGGAAACCGACACCGTCGCGGGCATCGCGGTCACCGGGCCCGCCATCGACCGGCAGGAGGAGGTCCTGACCCCCGACGCGCTGGCGTTCGTCGCCGCGCTTCACCGGGAGTTCGCCCCGCGCCGCCAGGAGATCCTCCAGAGCCGGCAGGAGCGCCGGATCAAGATCGGCAACGGCTGCGATCCCGGTTTCCTGGCCGAGACCGCCGACGTGCGCGACGACTTCTCCTGGAGCGTCGCGAGCCTCGCCCCGGGCCTGGAGGACCGCCGCGTCGAGATCACCGGTCCCTGCGACCGCAAGATGACCATCAACGCGCTCAACTCGGGCGCGAAATGCTGGATGGCCGACCTCGAGGACTCCTCGACGCCCAACTGGCACAACGTCATCGACTCGCAGGTGAACCTGCGCGACGCCATCGAGGGCCGCATCGACTTCGTCAGCGACCAGGGCAAGCAGTACCGGGTCGAGGGCGAGACCTTCACCGACCTGCCCACGATCATCGTCCGCCCGCGCGGCTGGCATCTCGCCGAGCTGCACATGCGGGTCGACGGCGTCCCCGTCGCCGGGTCCCTCGTGGACTTCGGGCTGTACTTCTTCCACAACGCTCGACGACTCATCGAGCTGGGCCGCGGCCCGTACTTCTACCTGCCGAAGCTCGAATCGCACCTCGAGGCGCGACTGTGGAACGACGTGTTCGTCATGGCCCAGGACCTGCTCGGGCTCCCGCAGGGGACCATCCGGGCGACGGTGCTCATCGAGACGATCACCGCCGCGTTCGAGATGGAGGAGATCCTCTACGAGCTGCGGCGCCACTCCTCGGGGCTCAACGCCGGGCGCTGGGACTACATTTTCTCGGTCATCAAGAACTTCCGCGAGCGGGGACCGCGCTTCGTGCTGCCCGACCGCGACCAGGTGACCATGACCGCGCCGTTCATGCGCGCCTACACCGAGCTGCTCGTGCGCACCTGCCACCGGCGCAGCGCCTCCGCCATCGGCGGCATGGCCGCGTTCATCCCCAGCCGCAAGGACGCCGAGGCCAACGCCATCGCCCTCGAGAAGGTGCGGGCCGACAAGAGCCGCGAGGCCGACGACGGCTTCGACGGCTCGTGGGTGGCGCACCCGGACCTCGTGCCGGTCGCCATGGCGGTCTTCGACGAGACCCTCGGAGGCGTGCCGAACCAGATCGACAAGCAGCGCGAGGACGTCGTGCCCAACGCGGCGGCCCTGCTCGACGTGGCGGCCACGCCCGGTTCGATCACCGAGGGCGGCATCCGCAAGAACCTCGAGGTGGGGGTCCGGTACATCGAGTCGTGGCTGCGCGGCATCGGGGCCGCGGCGATCAACAACCTCATGGAGGACGCCGCGACCGCCGAGATCTCGCGCTCGCAGATCTGGCAGTGGATCAACGCCGAGTCCCACACGGACGAAGGGCGGATCGTGACCCGCGGCTGGGTCGAGGAGCTGCTGAACAGCGAGTTCGCGCGGGTGGACCGCTTCGAAGGCGACCGCTTCGACGACGCCCTCGCGATCTTCACCGAATGCGCGCTCGGAGAGGACTACCCGACCTTCCTCACCATCCCGGCCTACACCAGATTCCTGGCCAACGGAGGGTGATGCCCGCTGAACGATCCTCGGCTCTGCGGCGTGTCATACCCCTGAGCCAGGGTTGAACCGGGGGCCCAGCGATGCCCGATTTGCCGGGACTCTCCGTTCACATTCGGG
>DATABR010000237.1:0-8883 GCA_036259435.1 Glycomyces sp. | reverse complement strand
TGCCGCCGCCGGAACTCCCGCTGCACTTCCTGTTGCAGCGCTTGAACTCCGCCGAACGAGGGCAGTGCGTCTCCGCGCACGTCGACCTCTCCTGCTCCGACGTCGAGGCCGAGACCGAACGCCACGTCGAGCTGGGAGCCGAGCCGGTGCGCCGCCACCAGCACTGGCAGGTCATGCGCGACCCGGCGGGCCTCGAGTACTGCATCACCGACAAGAACCCGGCCGGCATCTGGCGTTCGATCGCCTGAGCGCCGAACGCCGCAACGTAGAACGCCTCCCGCCGGATTCGGCGGGAGGCGTTCGGGTGTTCCGCGGGTGGTTTACTCCGTCGGCGCGGGGCGGCGCCTGCCGAGGACGGGGAACATGATCGCGGCGACTACCACGTGCATCAGCAGCAGCGTGACCTTCGTGCCGGTCGTGGCGTCGGCCAGCAGCGGCGGGAACAGCTCGGCGATGAACACCAGCGAGGCGCCGATGAGCCACAGCATCACGGCCTTGCGGGGCGCGAACTTGTCGAGCAGGGCCCTGGCGGCCCAGCCGAGGCCGCCCGCGACGAGCGTCGAGATGATCGCGTTGGCCATGGTCACGGGCATGACGCCCTGCCCGGGCATGGGAGCCTCCATCGCGGCCCCTGCCGTCGTCGCGATCGTGTAGACGACTGCGCTGCCCGCCGCCGCCGCGACGAGCGCGAGGAGTCGCGTACGCCAGACGGGCGCGGCCTTGCGGGCCTCCGAGCGCGCCTCAGTGTCTTGAATGGACATCACTTGCCTCCACTGCCTTGGGCTTCGTTTCAGAAGAACAGTGCCTCCGGGGAACTGATTCGAAGGTAAGTCAGCGGCGGCCGATCGCCCATCCGCGAGCGTCCCGGGTTCATACGCGATCGTCCCGGCCCGGATACGCTTGCGACGTGGATGTGCTCAGCGATGTCATGGCGGTCCTGCGGACCGGCCGTCCCTTTGCGGGCCGGTTCGTCCGGAGCGCGCCCTGGTCCAACCACCATCGCAGCCACCCCGACGGGTTCGGCGTCCAGATCATGGTGCGCGGCGGCGCGACCGCGACCACCCGGGCCGGCGAGACCCTCAGGATCGAGGAGGGCGACGTGCTCGTACTTCCGCGCGGCAGCGAGCACACCATTGCCGACGCACCTGGCAGACCGCTCGGTCCCCCTTGCAGCGCAGGCGAGGAGCGCGCCGGAGCGGTGCTGCGCTCCCCCGACGACCCCGAGGCCACCCATGTCGCCCTGGCCTTGGCGTATGAGATGGCCCCGGGCCGCACGCACCCGATGATCGCCTCGATGCCCGATTTCGTGCACCTCCGGGGCGACGCCGTCGCGCAGCCCGAGCTGACCGGCGCGATCGCCATGCTGGACAAGGAACTCGGCTCCGAACTCAGCGGCGGCGACACACTCGTGCCCGCGCTCCTGGACGCGATTCTGATGTACCTGCTGCGCGCCATGCACGGCCATCACGCCCTGAACTGCGGCTTCGCGGGCTGGGCGTCGGCGCTCGCGGACGGCCCGATCGCGGCGGCCCTGGAGGCCATCCACGCCGACCCGGCACGGCAGTGGACGGTGGCCTCGCTCGGCGAGGTCGCGGGGCTGTCGCGCTCGGCGTTCTCGCGGCGGTTCACCGACCTGGTGGGCCAGCCGCCCTTGGCGTACTTGACGTCCTGGCGGCTGACGCTGGCGGCGAGGCTGCTCGCCGACACCGACGCACCGCTGGCGACCGTCGCGAGGCAAGTCGGCTACGCCTCGGAGTTCGCATTCGCGACGGCGTTCAAGCGCGACTTCGGGCAACCCCCCGGCCGGTTCCGGAAACAGACGCCGACGTGTGAACCAGCGGTCGCAGCGGCCCCGTTCCGCCCGGAGCCGGTGCCGGCCTGACACCGGTCCCGTTCACGGGCAGCGGCGCCTGAGAGGATGCGCGGCATGACATCGACGCCAATGAGCCTGTGCTTCCTGTTCCGGACCGGACCCGCTGGACGGCGCGAAGTGCTGCTCGGCCGCAAAAAGCGAGGATTCGGCACCGGCAAGACCGTCGGCCTCGGCGGCAAGCTCGAACCGGGCGAGATCGCGGTCGCAGCCGCGGCCCGGGAGATCGGCGAGGAATGCGGCATCCTCGTCCAGGCCGCGGACCTTCGCGAGGCCGCCGACATCGAGTTCCGCTTCCCGCACCGCCCCGAATGGGACATGCGGGTCGCGGTGTTCACCGGCGAGCGTTTCACCGGCGAGGCCCGCGAGACCGCCGAGATCGCGCCGCGCTGGTACGGCGTCGACGACCTGCCGCACCTGGAGCTGTGGGACGACAACCGCTACTGGCTGCCGCAAGTCCTCGCGGGGCGGCGGCTCCGCGCGGTGTTCGTCTACGCCGAAGACGGCGAAACCGTCGCCACAGCGCAGGTCGAAGCAATGCAGATCGAGGACGCACGGGGCGAACTCGAGCACGACTAGGTCTTGCGCGGTGAGCGCAGCGCCCGGCGTCGCTGCGGCGTCTGCGCATCGTCCCCGCTGTCGGAGTGGGCCTCGACGAAGCGGTCCTCGCCGCGATCGACGCCGCGTTCGGAGCACGGCGACCTGGTCGAACGCGGCCCGGCCGAGACCGCGCGGATGTTCGCCGTCATGGACGCCTGGAAGCGTGATGCCTAAGCGCGCTGCTTGCGGTGGGCGGCGATGAGCACTACCGGGATGAGCAGCAGCGCGCCGATCCAGAGCACGCCGCTCGGGGCGGTCGCGTCCACGACGTAGCCGCCCGCGAAGGAGCCCGCCGCGATCGACAGGTTGAACATGACGGTGTTCAGGCTCGTCGCGATCTCGACCTCGCCCGGGTCCACCGAGTTCATGTACCAGGTCTGGAGGGCCGGGGAGACCAGGCCGTAGCCGACACCCCAGAGCACGAGCACAGCCGTCGCCGAGAACAGGTCGCCGACCGCGAACGCCATGAGCCCCATGCCGATCGTCATCGCGACGCCGAGCGCGGCGAAGGTGCCGCGCAGGCGGGCGCCGATGAGCGAACCAGAGGCGACCGTGGCGACGAGTGCCGCCGCGCCGAAGGCGAGTAGCAGGCCGCTGACCTGCCCGGCGGCGATCCCGTTGGCCTGGAGGATCGGGCTGATGAAGGTGTAGGCGATGAAGTGGCCGGTGACGATGAAGAAAGTCAGGGCCAGGCCGACCCGCACGCCCTTGTTGCGTCGCACCAGCTTGGGGAGCGAGGAGAACGAGACCGCGGTCGTGGACGGGAGCTTCGGCACGAGCACCGCGATCGCGGCCATCGCCACGAGCGCGAGCCCGGCAAGGGCCCACATGGCCGCGCGCCAGCCGAAGTCGTCGCCGATGAGCGTGCCGAGCGGGACGCCGAGCACAGTGGCCGCGCCGATGCCGCCGTAGACCGCGGCGGTCGCACGCGGCACGTCCCGCTCCGGGACCAGGCGCAGCGCGATGCCCCCGGCTACGGCCCAGAACGCGCCGATCGAGAGCCCCACGAGGACGCGGGCGGCCAAGAGCGGTCCGAAGCCGGAAGCGGTCGCCGCGCCGACGTTCGCGGCCGCTACGAGCACGGCGAGGCCGATGAGCACGAGGCGGCGGTCGACGCGGCGGGTGAAGACGATGCTCAGCGGCGCGGCGATAGCGGCGACCAGGCCGGGCACGGTGACCATGAGGCCGGCGGTGCCGGCGCTGACGCCGAGGTCGGCGCCGATCGGGGTGAGCAGACCGACCGGAAGGACCTCGGAGGTCATGACGACGAAGACACCGAGCGCCACGGCGGCGACGGCGAGCCACTGCTTGAACGTGGCGCGCTCGTCGGTGCCTTGCGAGGGTGCGCGAAGATCGCCGTCGCCGGCGGCATGAGAAGCGGTGATCGGGCGATCGAGGGTGGTCACGTGCGGGTCTTCCAAGCGGTTGATTCACGGCACGACCGGGAAGGTCGTTATTGCCGGAACCGGTCCACCACTCGGTCCGCGCTCAGTGACACGGGCTCGGCGTGCACAGGGGCTGTGGGCCTCGGAATCGAGGCGTTCGGCCGAAGAGCGAATGCTCCCCTTGGCGGTGTACGCGCGTCTGCCCTGGCCAGAGGTTTGCTGTACCTCCGGGGCGTCGCCTTGCCTCCAGGGTAACAGCGGTCCGGGCGACCGGAACGGTGAGTTCCGTCGCACCGATTCATCTGCGCACCAGAGGGGAACAGCCAACCTCGTCGTCGCCGAAGTGGCACGACCATGACAGACTCCCTTTTGCGTGTAGGGCGCACATACGGAAGGATTGGCGAGCAGATGTCAGCAGAAGGCGGCACCAAGGCGATCGTCGCGGCGCTCTTGGCGAATACCGGTATCGCGGTGAGCAAGTTCATCGCGGCAGGGATCACAGGGTCGGCGTCGATGCTGGCCGAAGGCGTGCACTCGGTGGCCGACGCGACCAACCAGGTGCTGCTCCTCATCGGCGGCAAAGCCTCCCGCAAGGCCGCGAGCCCGGCGCACCCGTTCGGATACGGACGCGAGCGCTACATCTACGCGTTCATCGTCTCCATCGTGCTGTTCTCCATCGGCGGCGTGTACGCCCTGTACGAGGGCTACCACAAGCTGTCCCACCACGGCGAGCTGGACGCCCCGCTGGTGGCGGTCATCGTGCTGGTCGTGGCGATCGTCCTGGAGTCGTTCTCGCTGCGCACCGCCGTCATCGAGTCGAACGCCGTCCGCGGCGAGCAGACGTGGACGCAGTTCATCAAGGGCTCGCGCTCGCCCGAGCTACCGGTGATCCTGCTCGAGGACATCGGCGCGCTCGTGGGCCTGATCCTGGCCCTCTTCGGCGTGGGTCTGTCGTGGATCACCGGGAACATCGTCTTCGACGCGCTCGGCACCCTCTGCATCGGCGTGCTGCTCGTGCTCATCGCGATCGTGCTCGCCATCGAAATCCGTTCGATGCTCATCGGCGAATCGGCCACCCGCGCGGACATCGCCGCGATCGAGGCGGCCATCAACGGCGGCGACAACAGCACCCTCATCCACCTCAAAACCCTGCACGTGGGCCCCGACGAGCTGCTGGTGGCCGCGAAGATCGGCATCGGCGAGGCCGTGACCGGCGAGGAGGTCGCGGCCGAGATCGACGCGGCCGAGTCGCGCATCCGCACCGCCGTGCCGAAGGCCAAGATCATCTACATCGAGCCCGACATCCCGCGCGTCAGCGCTTAAGGTCGGGTCATGGCCAAACTGGTGCTGGACCTGCACGACATCTTCAACAAGGGTGACCAGATCGAGAAGGCGCTGCGCGAGGTGATCGACGAGGCGATCGCCAAGAAGATCGACCTCGTGGAGATCATCCCCGGCAAAGGCTCGGGCCAGCTCAAGAAGAAGGTCATCAGGTTCCTCGACCAGAAAGAGATCAAGGCCCTGTACCACCGTGTGGACAAGGACTCGAAGAACTTCGGTCGGCTGTTCGTGCATTTCCAGCACAAGGACAAACGCAAGAAGCGATAAGACATGACAACGGCGGCGTCCCCGCATGAGCACGGGTCGGGGGGCGCCGCCGTTCTCGTACTCGCTAGTCGATCATCATCCGGTCGCGCTCAGGCATCGAATCCGGTGCGCCGAGCAGTTCCAGCAGCCGCAGCACCGGAACCCGGTAGCTGTGTCCTATCCGCAGGACCTGTACCGGGAACTGCCCCTCCTTGGCGAGCCGGTACGCCACTGTCCGGCCGATCCCGAGGATCTGCGCGGCCGTCTCGACATTCGTCATCACGCCGAGCGATTTGACGCGCTCGACCGTCCAGATCTCGTCGATGACGACACTCGAAGGCCCCACCTTCGCATTCGGTGTCATGTTCGTCCTCTCTGGCGTCCCGAGCTGACACGGGGTGCATCGGCCGGGCGACGCCTAGGACCAGTCGACCCCACCCGGCACGGTCAAGTCCAGAGTGCCGCGCCGGATTTCACTCTTACGCGTGGTATCCGATTGGTCACCTGTCCGTGATCGCGCTGGGCGCGAATCGGACTCATCGCGCAAATCGCACCCGCCGCGGCCCTTGCTCACACCGCTGACCTGGCAGGATGCGCTCCCGTGAGGCATAGGTTAGCCTTGCCTACATGCCTGACGACGCCGGTTTGAACGGCCGCGCCCTCCGACTCGCCTATTTCGGCGACACCGTCGTTCACGACGCCGACATCACCCTTCGCGGCGGCCGGGTCACGGCCCTTCTGGGGCCCAATGGATCCGGCAAGTCCACGCTGCTGCGGTCCCTCGCGCGCCTCCACAAGCCCGAGTCCGGAGACGTCGACTTCCCCGACGGCACTGACGCGGCCGCCTTGAGCCCCAAGGACTTCGCGCGGCGTGTCTCCCTCCTCGCCCAGTCCCGGCCCACCCCCGGCGGCATCCGCGTGATCGACGTCGTCGGCTACGGCCGCCACCCCCACCGCGGCCGGTGGCGCCACGGCGACGACGAAGGCCCCGCGAAGATCCAGCGCGCCATGGAGATCTGCGGCATCAGCGAGATGGCCGACCGCGGCGTCGAAGCCCTCTCCGGCGGCGAACGCCAGCGCGTCTGGCTCGCCTCCTGCCTCGCGCAGGACACCGAAGTGCTCCTGCTCGACGAGCCCACCACCTACCTCGACCTGCGCTACCAGGTCGAGATCCTCGACCTCATCCGCGATCTGGCCGACGACCACGGCACCGCCGTCGGCGTCGTCCTGCACGATCTCGACCAGGCCGCCGCGGTGGCCGACCACACCGTCCTGCTCCACGACGGCCGCGTCATGGCCGCCGGCGCCCCCGCCGAGGTCCTCACCGCCGAGCACCTCACCACCGCCTACGGCATCGACATCCGCGTCGACGCCGCACCGGCGACCGGCGAGATCACGTGCCGACCCGTCGGCCGCCATACCCGCAGATTCGCGGGCGCCACCACCGAATAGAAGGAATCCGATGCGAATCCCCCACCTCAAGCGATCCGCCGTGCCCGCGGCACTCGCGGCCGCGGCCCTCCTCGCCACCGCCGCGTGCGGCACTACCGAGGAAGGCGCGGACGACGAGGCGACGAACGACGCGGCCGGCCCGGTCTCGACCGTCGACTTCCTCGGCCGCACCGTCGAACTCGACGCGCCCGCCGAGAAGGTCGTCACGCTCGAATGGGCCGAGACCGAGATCGTCGCCAGCCTCGGCGTGATGCCGGTCGGCGCCGCCGACCTCAAGGGCTACAACACCTGGGTTGGCGCGTCCGAGCCCATGGACGACGCCGTCACCGACGTGGGCACCCGCCAGGAGCCTTCGGTCGACGCGATGGCCGGGCTGAGCCCCGACCTGGTGGTCATGGAATCCGACGACGAAGCCCTCATCGAGTCCATCGAGAAGTTCGCGCCCGTCCTGGTCGTGGAGGGCTCCAACGCGACCGACAACATCGCCCGCATGAAGCGCGACGTCGACATGGTCGCCGCGCTCCTCGGCAAGGACGCCGAAGCCGAAGCGCTCTGGGGCGATTTCGAGGCCAAGATCGAGGAGACGAGGGCCGCCATCGAGGCCGCCGGCACCGGCGACGTCCCCTACCTCTACGCCGACGGCTGGATCGAGGGCGACGCGATCTCCATCCGTCCCTTCGGCGCCGGATCCCTCGTCGGTTCGCTCGGCACCGCCGTGGGCCTCGAGAACGCCTGGACCGGCGAGGCCGACGAGGTCTGGGGCCTCGGCGGCACCGACGTCGAGGGCATGGCCCAGTACACCGACACCGAGCTGAAGTTCATCTACAACAACTCCTACAACGACAACATCTTCAACGAGAAGCTCCTCGGCAACCCGATCTGGGACGACCTCAAGTTCGTCAAGGACGGTGAACTGTACGAGCTGCCGCACAGCATCTGGACCTTCGGCGGCCCCAAGTCCTCCGAAGCGATCCTCGACTACTTCGCCGAGGTCTACGCGAGTTGAGCACGCTGAGCCCGCCGGCGCGACCGGAGGCGCCGGCCCGGAGGGCCCCGCGCCTCCTTCCCACCGCGGCGGTCTTCACCGCCGCGGTCGGAGCCCTGGTCGCGCTGGCGGCACTCCACCTCACCCAAGGCACGTCCGAGGTGGACGCCGGCGACCTGCTGCGGCTTGTCGCCGGCACCGCTGACGCGAGCGTCTGGAACGTCCTCGAGGGCGCGCGGCTGCCGCGCCTGACCGGGGCGGTGGTCACCGGCATCGCGCTCGGCGCTTCCGGCGTGCTGCTTCAGTCGGTGGCGCGCAACCCGCTCGCCAGCCCCGACACGCTCGCGGTGAACGCCGGGGCGCACCTGGCCGTGACCGCTGTGGCGGTCTTCGGGATCACGTTGCCGCTGCTGTCGGGCATCGGCGTGGCGTTCACCGGTGCGCTCCTGACCGCGGGCCTCGTGCTCGCGATGTCGGCCGGCGGCGGCGAATCGTCCACGACCCGCCTGATCCTCGCCGGGTCGGCGACGGCGATGGCCGCGAACTCGCTGGTGTCGCTGCTGATCCTGCTGTTTCAGGAGGAGACGACCGGCCTGTTCGCCTGGGGCTCGGGCAACCTCAACCTGGCCGGGTTCGGCGCCGCAGCCCAGGCCGCGCCGCTCGTCCTGCTCGCGATCGTCGTGGCGATGATCGCCGCGCCGCGCCTCGACCTGCTGCGCCTGGGCGACGACACCGCTTCGAGCCTCGGCGTGCATGTGCGCCGCACCCGCCTGGTCGCGGTGTTGTGCTCGCTACTGCTGGCCGCGTGCGCGGTGACGGTGGCCGGGCCGATCGGCTTCGTGGGCCTCGCGGCTCCGGTGATCGCGCGCCAGATCGCGCGGCGCATTCCGGTGCTGCTCGCGCACCGCATGCTGATCCCGTTCAGCGCCTTGTGCGGCGCGCTGGTGATCGTGGGCGCCGACCTCGCCGTCCGGGGGATCCTGGGCGCCGAGAAGAGCATCGAG
>DATABR010000236.1:0-4995 GCA_036259435.1 Glycomyces sp. | reverse complement strand
AGCCTGTCCCTGGGGGACGTTCTTCTTCTTTGCGCGCGGGTTCTTCGAACCGCCGCGAGTCTTCGGTGGCATCTCTTGCGCTCCTCAGCCCTAGCGGGCCTTCTTCTTTCCGGCGACAGTCTTCTTCGGGCCCTTGCGGGTCCGAGCGTTGGTCTTGGTGCGCTGACCGTGGACCGGGAGGCCGAAGCGGTGACGCAGGCCCTGGTAGCAGCCGATCTCGATCTTGCGGCGGATGTCGGCCTGCACTTCGCGGCGCAGGTCGCCCTCGACTTGGTAGTGCTCTTCGATGTGGTCGCGGAGCTGCACCAGTTCTTCGTCGGTGAGGTCCTTGACCCGCTTGTCGCGGTCGAGGCCGGTGGCCTCGATCGTCTCGAGCGAGCGCGTGCGGCCGACACCGTAGATGTAGGTGAGTGCGATCTCCAGGCGCTTGTCGCGCGGGAGGTCCACCCCAACCAGGCGTGCCATCTAGGCGTTCTCCTAGCGTTCTCGGAGGTCTGACCGCTGCCGTCTCGCCGGGAGTCGATCTCCCTGCCCGAATGGGCGATGCGAGCCCCGGCCTCCGAACCGGGGGTTGTGCGTGTTAGCGCACTGGCGGCGGTTCCCCATCTCATCAAGCGTGGGGCCTTGCTCGTTGCGTGTGAAGTTCTAGCCCTGACGCTGCTTGTGACGCGGGTCGGACGAGCAGATGACCATCACCCGTCCGTGCCTGCGGATCACGCGGCAGTTCTTGCAGATCTTCTTGACGCTCGGTTTGACTTTCACGAGTCCTACTTACGTGTAGTCGTCAGGTCAGCGGTAGCGGTAGACAATCCGCCCGCGCGACAGGTCGTACGGCGAGAGCTCGACGACCACGCGGTCCTCTGGGAGGATCCGGATGTAGTTCTGCCGCATCTTGCCGCTGATGTGAGCGAGTACTTTGTGGCCGTTGGTGAGTTCCACCCGGAACATAGCGTTCGGGAGGGACTCGACGACCTTGCCTTCAATCTCGATGGCACCGTCTTTTTTCGGCATGTCCTCCGCTACCGTGACAACTCGGTCCGAAACTCCGCACCCGTCCGGGTCCGGAGCAACTGGCAGCCCGCGCAACGTCCCGGACCCCGGGAGGGGCCGCTTGCGTTGATCGGGCGTGTTCCGCGGCCTGGCCGTTGCGAAGCTTGCGAGCAATGAATTCGCGCCGGTAGGGGCCGCGCGCGACCTCGGTGCGGCACGGGGCCGCGGATCGGTCGCACTGGTGCAGTTCGTCGTAAGTATCCGCCTCGGTCCACCGGAGCGCGGGCGAACTGGGGCAGAGCGGACTGCACCGCTGGCTAAGTCTACTCGCGTCCGCGAAGCGACTACCAGCGGGGAGACCGTGACGGACGGCACTGATACGCACACGAGGCGGCCCGCCACCGGAGCGGCGAACCGCCTCGTTGAGCTGTTGTTTCGAGCAATACTCGCCTGAGTTACCGCTTCGAGCAGTACTCGGCTGAGCTGTTACTTCGAGCAGTACTCGGCTGAGCCGCTACTTCGAGTAGTACTCGACGACGAGCTGCTCGTCGCAGATCACGGGGACCTGCTTGCGCTCGGGCACCTGGATGAAGCGGGCCACCAGGCCGTCGAGGTGGGCCTCGATGTAAGCGGGGGTCTGCTCGCCCGCCCACGCACCGGCGGCGGCCAGCTGGAACGGCGTCATCGTGCGGGACTTCTTGCGGACCTGCACGAAGTCGTTCGGCTTGAGCCGGTAGGACGGGATGTCGACCTTGCGGCCGTTCACGATGAAGTGGCCGTGGTTGACGAACTGGCGCGCCTGGTAGATGGTGCGCGCGAACCCGGCCCGCAGCACGAAGGCGTCGAGGCGGGACTCGAGGATGCCGACCAGGACCTCACCGGTCTTGCCCTGCTTGCGCACGGCCTCCTGGTAGGCGTTGCGCAGCTGGCGCTCGCTGATGTTGTACTGCGCGCGCAGACGCTGCTTCTCGACGAGCTGGTTTTTGTAGTCCGATTCCTTCTTGCGGCCGCGGCCGTGCTGCCCCGGAGGGTACGGACGGCGCTCCATGTACTTGGCGGCCTTCGGCGTCAGGGCGACGCCGAGGGATCGGGAAAGCTTGACTTTCGCCTTCGCTTGCAATGCAATCTCCAGTAATTCATGAACGAGCCCCGGTTCGGGGCACAAGTCGTCTCTGACGTGCAGAAACGCGGAAGTGTAACGCGCTCGTGCGGCGCGCACACGGGTATACGGCTCGGTCGACTGAGCAGAACCTGCTCTGTCAACCACTGGACCAGGGTACGCGCCGAGGTCAGGAGCGGCCAGCGCGGGCCGCCGCGAGAGTGACCAGGCGCTCCACCAACTCCTCATATGAGGTCCCGGCGGCGGCGAACGCCTGCGGGACGCCGCTCATCGGCGTCATGCCCGGCATGGTGTTGAGCTCGTTGAGGTAGACGGTGCCGTCCGGGGCCAGGAAGCAGTCGACGCGGGCCAGATCGCGGCAGTCGAGGAGGCGGAAGACCTTCCTGGCCAGCTCCTGGGCCTGCTCGGCGACGCCCTCGGGGAAGTCGGGCTTGAGGTTGAACGGCTCGGGGTTGTCGAGGTACTTCGCGTCGAAGTCGAACCAGCCGTCCTCGCCCATCGCGAGCACTTCGAGCGGATAGGTGACCTCCAGTTCGCCGTCGAGGGTGGCCAGGACGCCCATCTCGATCTCGCGGACGTCCATGAACGCGGCCTCGAAGACGACCTTGTCGTCGACCTCGCGGGCCTTGGCGACGGCCTCGGCCAGCTCGGCGCCCGACTTGGCCCTGCTGATGCCCAGGCTGGATCCGGCGCGGGCGGGCTTGACGAAGATCGGCAGGCCGAGCTTGTCGACGACGGCCTGCGCGTCGAGCTCCTCGCCGGCCTTGAGGACGGCCCACTTGCCCTGCGGGACGCCCTCGGCGTCGAGCAGGCGCTTGGTGAACTCCTTGTCCATGCTCACCGAGCTGGACAGCACACCCGAGCCGACGTAAGGCAGGTCGGCCATCTCGAACAGGCCCTGGAGGGTGCCGTCCTCGCCGTAGGGGCCGTGAAGGACCGGGAAGGCGATGTCGGCCACGGGCGAGGCGCCGGGGCCGAGTTCGACGGCGACGGCCTTGCCCGAGTCGGCGGTGATCTCCGGCAGCGGCGCGGCGCCGTCAATCGCGAAGGCGGCGTCCTGCGGGAGCTGCACCCACTCGCCGGTGCGGGTGATGCCGATGGCGGTGACGTCGTAGCCGCGTTCGCGCAGGGCCTGGGCCACTCCCGAGCCGGAGGCGCATGAGACGGGCTGTTCGACGCTGCGTCCGCCGAAGAACACGGCGACGGTTGGCTTAGGCATTGTTTGACCTCAAAGTGTCGGTTTCCGGTTTGGTCTCGCGGCCCATCAGCTCGGCGACCGCGGCCCGGGGGTCGAGTCCCTCGTGGCAGACGCGTTCGACGGCGTCGCAGATCGGCATCTCGACGCCGACCTTGCGGGCCAGGTCGGTGATCGACCGGCAGCTCTTGACGCCTTCGGCGGTCTGCTTGGTGACTCGGGCGGCCTCTTCCAAGGACGCCCCGAGACCGAGCTGCTCGCCGAAGGTGTGGTTGCGGGACAGCGGTGAGGAGCAGGTGGCGACCAGGTCGCCGAGGCCGGCGAGCCCGGCGAAGGTCGAGGGGTCGGCGCCGAGCCGGATGCCCAGGCGCGTGGTCTCGGCCAGGCCGCGGGTGATGATCGTGGCCTTGGTGTTGTCGCCCATGCCCATGCCGGCGGCCATGCCGTAGGCGAGCGCGATGACGTTCTTGGTGGCCCCGCCCAGCTCGCAGCCGATCACGTCGGTGTTGGTGTAGGGGCGGAAGTAGGCGGTGGTGACCGCGCGCTGGACGGCGACGGCGCGGTCGTGGTCGAGGCAGGCGACGACGGAGGCGGTCGGCTGCTCTTCGGCGATCTCGCGGGCGAGGTTGGGGCCGGACAGGACCGCGACGTGCTTCTCGTCGGCGCCGGTGGCCTCGACGACGACCTCGGTCATGCGCGCGGTGGTGCCCAGCTCGATGCCCTTCATGAGGCTGAGCAGGGTCGCCTCGGGGTGGAGGTGCGCGGCCCAGGCGGCGAGGTTCTCGCGGAGGGTCTGGCTGGGGACGGAGAGCACGACGATCTCGGCGCCGCGCAGGGCCTCGGCCGGGTCGCCGGTGGCCGCGACGCGGTCGGGGAGAGTGATGTCCGGGAAGTAGTCGGGGTTGCGGCGGTGCTCGTTGATCGCGTCGGCGACGCTGGAGCGCCGCGCCCAGAGTGTGACAGGCGTGCCCGCGTCGGCGAGGATCTTGGCGAACACGGTTCCCCACGATCCGGCTCCCATGACGGCTGCTCTCACTCGGTCGGCTCGCTTTCTTCGCTTCGGTTCCGGCGGTTCTCGCGGGAGTCGAACAGGGGCGGGGCGCTCTCGCCGCGCAGTTCGGCCAGGCCGTCGCGGAGGGTCTCCATGATGCGGTCGGTGACGGCGAGGAGGGTCTCGCGGGTGATCTCCGCGTCCTCCCACTCCGAGAGGTCGACCGGCGGCAGGGCCTTGACGGTGACGGGCCTGCGCTTGCCGAAGAGTTTGAACTTGGGTTTGCGGTGGCGGTCGTGGATCGCCAGCGAGCCCCACTGGACGAGCGGGACGACCGGTGCGCCGGTCTCGAGGGCGAGGCGGGCCACGCCGGTCTTGCCGCGCATGGGCCAGCGGTCCGGTTCCTTGGTGACGGTGCCTTCGGGTGACATGACGACGCTGCCGCCGCGGGCGAGGACCTCGCGCAGGACGCGCAGCGAGTCGGCGGCGTCGGCGCTGCCGCGCTTGACCGGGACCTGGCCGGTGGCCTTGACGATGGGGCCGGCCACGGGGATCTTGACGATCGAGTCCTTGAGCAGGAAGCGCGGGTGGCGTCCGGCGTTCCACACGTAGTGGACGACGACGAGCGGGTCGATGTCGGAGTAGTGGTTCCACACGAAGATCGCGGGGCCCTTGAGCGGGACGTGCTCCATGCCGGAC
>DATABR010000235.1:0-3362 GCA_036259435.1 Glycomyces sp. | reverse complement strand
GAAGACCTTCGAGACGACCCCCAGGAAACGCTGAGGAGGGTAACCGACTTTATAGGGGCGGCTCCGTTCACGTTCGACGTGGTCTCGAAGGCCAACGTCGCCGAACGGCGCGGGCGCACCAACCACGTCGGGCGGGTCCTCGAAGCATCCAGGACAAAGAAGCTCGGTCGGCGGCTGCCGCGGTTCGTCGTCGAAGCCGGCAAGTACGCCACCGTTCGGCTTTCGAGACCGGTCACGCGACCGCAGCTTGACCCCACCACGAGAGAGAGGCTGACCGACGCTCTGCGGGACGACGTCATCGCGCTCCGGCGTCTCACCGGCCAAGCCTTCGACAAGTGGTCGCTCTGAGTTCGCAGACGCCGATTGCCCAGGCCGGCCATGAAGGCGGCACCCACGTCGGTACGCCGTCTCTTCAGGACCCGTACAGCCAGTCGGTCCAGCCGAAGTTCTTGCCCGGCCGGGTCGGGGCCCCGTTCCAGTAGCTGGTGCCGTAGCGCGCGTCGATGAGCGGCAGATGCCAGGCGTTGTCGCCGGATGGCCCACAGCCGATCGACTGCAGCCAGCGCTCGGCGCGCAGCAGCGCGTTGCTGCTCCAGCCGTAGGCGGGATAGCCGGCGCGGTGCAGGATCTCGGCGGTCAACAGCGTGCCGTCCAGCGCCTCGTGCGGGTAGTTCCCGCACGGCGGCGGCCAGCTGAAGCCGCCGTAGCGGCGCTGGTCGTCGGGAATCACGCCGTCGACTGAGTGGCCGTCGATGGTGGACCCCGGCGGGTTGATGCCGACCGGCTTGGAGGCATCGGCCTGCCAGTCGAGCTCGCCGTACTCGAAGCCGGCGTAGGCGCTGCGGTCGCCGAGCCAGCCGCGGAACACGGTCGCCACCCGGGCCAGCTCGGCGCTGTCGCCGAGGTAGGCGGCGATGGCGGCCCGGCTGCCGCTGGCATGGGTGCCCCAGTTGTTGGGGCGCTGCTCGTGGGTGCTGACCAGCGTGCGACCGTCGATCTGGCGGGTCAGCAGCCCGCGCAGCCAGGGCCGAAAGGTGCCACTGTCGAAGCCGGGGTCGGCCTGGGCCAGGCCGATGAGGTCGGCCGCCAGGGCGTAGGCCGCGATCTCGCGACCCAGGGCCAGGGTCGTGTGGCCCTCGGTCCCGACCACCGCCTTGAGGTTGTCCAGCACCGAGGCGCGGTAGGCGGCGTCGCCGGTGCGGGCGTAGACCAGCGCCTGGGCCAGCACCTGCACGTTGTTGTTCTGGTCCTGATCGGCCAGGTTGGGCCGGCCCTCGCCCTCGTCGGCGGCCCGCTTGAGCGCCTCCCAGACCGGGCCGCTGGTCGGCCGCGAGGCCAGCTCGGCGGCGGAGATGATGATTCCTCTCCCCGCGCTTCGCGGCGCAGGCTGGGATGTCGGATCGGGAGCCGGAGTCGGGTCCGGAGTGGGGCTTGCCGCTGGCTTGGACGTTGCCGTCGACCCGGCCGACGGGGTCGCCGACGGTGATGCACTGGGGCCGAGCGGGACGTCGCTGGGCGAGGCCTCCGGGCTCGTGGCCTCGGTGCTCGCTGTGGGCCTCGGGGTCGCCGAAGGCCGTGGTTCGCGCTTCGGGGCGCGTTCGGGGTCGGCAATCTCCCCGAGCCGAGCAGGAATATAGAAGCCCGCCCATTCCCCGCTAACGACGAATAGGAATGGACGGCCACGAACGATGGCGCGATGCGAGACCTGCACGGTGGCGGCGTCCGCCAGCGAATCCCGCACGCGCCTTGTGATGCGCCCGCGGCCGTCAAAGCGCACGGCCATGATCCGTCCTGGCTCCAGCTCGAAGTCGCGGTGCGAGCCGAAGCGAATCCCGTCCTCTGCCTGAGGTCCCGTGCGGAATGACCAGGACAGCCACCGCAATGACGTGCCGCTCAAGTCGCGGATGGACTCGGACAGCCCGACGGTATAGGAAGCACGAGGCTCGAGGGGCGCCATGGGGACCAGCCGAGCCCACCGGTTCGATGAGTAGTTAACAGTCGCGGGCACGATTTCGCCTTCGTCGTCTCGCAGGGCGAACGTACCCTGGTGAACGCCGCGCACGGCGCGGTCAAACCGAACCGCGATCTCAGTGAAGGTCCAGACGTTGTTGGCGTTTGGCCGAACGGACCGCTCGACGACCCTGGGTCCCGAGTCGGCGGCATCGGCGCCGCTCGACGGAAGGACGAGAGCCGGCACGAGGGCAATCATCACCAGGGTGGCGATCGCGTCTCGCCACCGGCGACGCGGCCGATCGGGTCGGGATGGTGAAGGTGAGGGGGTTTCGGCCTGCGGCGTCCCCCAACGAACCGATAGTGGTTGCGACTTCATCCGCATGGGTCTCGGGCTCCTCCTGCGCTGCCGAGGCGCGCGGTGCTTCATTCGCGCCATCGGGCCGATCGTGCAAATGACGACCGAATGCCGGACCTTACGGCTGGCCGGAGAGCTGCGTCACTCGCCCGATGGTCCCATGAGGGTCATCCCCGCCGGCGGGTTTATGGCGGATTCTCTGATCTGGTCCGCCCCGTACCGCACCTTATCGCACCAGGATCGGTACGCCGGAGCCACCTACTATCGGACGGATCCGGTGCCGCCGAGAACCGAGGCAAGCGATGAAATCAGCTTCGAGCGCGCCCACATCGGGCCGAGCTGCGCATCGCGCGCGGCGGCGTGCGCCTGGAGATCCACATGCGGCCCGAAGAGAATGACCCGGGCACCACCGTCGCGAAGCGCATGGAGTGCCTCGGTCCACGACGCGTCGCGCGCGGACCAATCGACGAGCACCAGCTCCGCATCGGCCGGGGCCAGTGACGGGTGGTCGACGCGCGCCAGTGACGCACCCGAGACTCGGGCCGCCGACTCGATGCGGCTGTAGAGCATGAGGTCGCCGACGACCGCCGCAACCCTCATTCGGCGGCAGCGTCGCCCCGATGGTCGGCGGCGACCGGCACGTCCCCCGGCCGGGGTCCGGCGGCCGGCGCCGGGCCGGGCGGATGCACCCCGTTTCCGGTCCCGTTCGAATTCGCCGCCGCGGCCTGCACGTGGCTCACCCCGTTCGACGACTGGTCGAGCACGAATCGCGCGATGCGCATCGGATAGACCCCCACGACCACCGGAGCATGGACCTCGACCGAGAGCTCGACGCCGATCTCATCACGCTGCCAGAGGTCCTGGAGCTTGGAGGCTTCGCGCTCGGGCAGTCCGATATATGCCGTCGTGCCGTTGCGCGAGACCGCGCTCATCGCATCCGGATCGAGGCCGAACCGGCGCCGAATGTCGGCGACCGAGAGATATGGGCGTGATGTGAGATATCGGCGGAGACTCGAGGTGCTCGGCCGCTTGTTGGCGGTCATGACTTGTGACC
>DATABR010000234.1:0-4432 GCA_036259435.1 Glycomyces sp. | reverse complement strand
GCGCTCGGCGCCGCCGAGCGCCGGGTAGACCACGGCGACGGCGCGGCCTTCGCGCGTCCAGGTCTGCATGTCGGCCACCAGCTGGGCCGTGTTCCCGTGGTAGCGCGGCGTTTCAGCGAAGGCGAGATCCACAGTGATCGCGTCGTCGTCCACGCCGCCGGAGGTGAGCGGCTCACCGGTGATCGCGGCGAGTTCGGCGGCGACCGCGTCTTCTTCGGGGGCGGCGGCGAACGGCGAGATCGTCCACCAGCGCTGTCCCTTGGCGAGCGCGGCGGTGCGTGCTTCGGCGAGGTCGTGGAAGGTGCCCGCGCCGAGGTCGACGGGCGCCTCGGCCCCGGCCGCGGCGGCGGCCCAGGAGGCCTCGAGGAATTCGTTCGAGGTGGCGACGAGGTCGAGCGCGCGGGAACGGATCCGCTCGGGCTCGATCGCCACGATCAGGGCGTCCCGGGGCAGGATCTCCTGGAACAGCTGCAGCTGGTCTGTCCCGGCGAGGGCCGGGAGCAGGGACTCCATGCCTTCGACGGGGATGCCCTGAGCGAGCTTGGCGCACATATCGGCCAGGCCCGGGAAGGTCTCGCCGAGTTCGGCGGCGCGTTCGCGCACGTCGTCGGTGAGGAGCAGTTCGCGGCAGGCGACGGCACGGAGCGCGTCGACCTCGTCGAGGGAGCGCTGGTCGGCGACGGAGAACTCGCGGATGGAGTCGACCTCGTCGCCGAAGAACTCCAGGCGGAGCGGGTGCTGGGCGGTGGGCGGGAAGACGTCGAGGATGCCGCCGCGCACGGCGAACTCGCCGCGCTTCTCGACCAGGTCGACCCGTTCATAGGCGAGGTCGACGAGGTGGACGGCGAGGTCGGTGAGGTCGGTCTCGTCACCGCGGCGCAGTTCCACGGGTTCGAGGACCCCGAGGCCCTTCAGCTGCGGTTGGAGGGCGCCGCGGACGGGGGTGACGATGACGCGCGGGACGTCCCCGGCGTGGAGGCGGTGGAGTAGTTCGAGGCGGGCGCCGACGGTGTCGGAGCGGGGCGAGAGGCGCTCGTGCGGCAGGGTCTCCCAAGCCGGGTAGAGCGCGATGTCCTCTTCGGCGATGAAGGACGCCAGGGATTCGGCGAGCTCCTCGGCTTCGCGGGAGGTCGCGGTGATCGCGAGCACCGGCCCGGCGGCGTGCTTCGCGGCCTGGGCGAGCGCGAGCGGGCGCGCACCGGGCACCGCGACCACGTCGACCGGGCGGTCGGACGAGGACGCGAGCTCGGCGAGGCGGGCGAGCTTCGGCGACTTCGCGGCGGCCTCGAGGAGGCGCGCGAGATTCGGAACGGTTCTGCCTTCGGACATGCTGGCTCCCTGCGCGGTGTTCCGGTCGCGACTGTGCTTCGGACACGACAAGTGGCCGGAATGCGGCCCGCGGGGGCCGGTTCCGGCAACCGGTCGAGTCTACCTCGCGCCAGCACCCGTGTTCAGCTCGCAAGCGTCGTCACCGGTGCTCATGCACCGCTCGCAAGCTTCGCCGACGTCCGCCCGCTCGCGACCATCGCGGGCCTACTGCGAGGCGCCCTGGCCGGTGCTCTGGTCGAAGATGATGGCCTGGACCTCCGGCAGGTTGTAGAACATGCCGACCACGACCAGGACGGTGAGGATCGGCAGGAGGATGCGGTTCTCCTCCTTGCCGCCCGCGCGCAGCGCGATGCTGTTGGGCAGGCCGATGTCCTTCCAGCGGCGTCCCTTGATCGGGAGGGGGAAGAACAGGGGCGAGCCCATCTTCGTGATCATGTCGCCGAGGATGTGGATGAAGCAGCCGATCCCCATGGCCAGTCCGAGGATCCAGTAGCTGCGGTCGTCGGGCAGGAGCCGGTACATACCGTAGGAGGCGGCGAGGGCGACGCCGGTGGTGACGATCCAGCCCTTCTTCGCCACGGTCTCGGCGAGCAGGCCGCGCACGGCGAGTCCGGTGAGCACGAACAGGATCGCGATGACGGCTGGCTTGCCGAACTGCGCGGCGAGGACGCCCGTGCCGACGCCGACGAGGCCGGCGTGGACGGCGGTATGGGTGAAGGTGCGGTGACCGTTCTTGCGCTTCTTGTCCTTCTTCGCCTTCGTGAGCAGATAGAACCAGTAACACAGGCGCTCGACCACTTCGGCCACCATCAGCGACGCGACGCCGAACGACCGGGCCACAGTGGACCCACCCTTGTTCTCGGTCACCTTGCCGGCGCAGTCGATGTCGGGGTACAGGGCGGCGCCGGAGCAGACGATGGTGCCGACGACGAGCTCGGCGGAGGACTGGTCGATGCCGAACGCGATGTCGGCCACGGCCGAGCCTGCGAGCCACAGGGCGGCACCGGACATGGCGTGGGTCGGGCCCATGACCATAGCGGGGACTCCTTCAAGGGCGGTTCTGATAGCACGGGGGAGGACGCCTGTGACTATCCCACACTCGCCCGACGATCACAGTCTCAGGCGTGACAGAACACTAGCCGCGCAACATCATTCGCGTATCGGTCCGATCACGACCCCGACGGCGCGCGGCCGCTCGCGCTATGGTCGGGGGGTGTTCGACGCCTCCCAGCTCACCGCGTACCTCAAGCGCATCGGGGTCACCGCCCCGCGGCGGCCCACGCTGCACGCGCTGCGGCGCATCCACCGGGCCCACGTCAACGCGATGCCGTACGAGAACCTCGACATCCAACTCGGCCGGCCCATCCTCCTCGACGCGGACGCGCTGTTCGCGAAGCTCGTGGCGGGCGGGCGGGGCGGCTACTGCTACGAGCACAACGGCGTCCTCGCGTACGCCTTGGAGGCCATGGGCTTCGACGTGCGCCGCGTCCTCGGCGGCGTGGCCCGAGAGACCGAGGGCGACGGCAACTGGTGGAACCACATGCCGCTGGTGGTGCGCTTCGCGGGCGGCGACGAGTACCTGGCGGACGCCGGGATCGGCACCGGCTTCCGCGACCCGCTGCCGATCCGCAACGGCAGCTACCGGGTCGGGCCTTTCAACTTCGGGATGTGGAGCCTCGCCGACGGCGTATGGCGCTGCTCGATCGACCCGCGGGTGACCAACTTGACCTTCGACTTCACCCTGGACACGCGGCAGGTGGCCGAGTTCGCAGCGAAGTGCACGGACCTGTCGACCTCCCCGGAGTCGCCGTTCGTGAAGACGCTGACCGTCCAGAACCCCGGCGAGACCGACATGTGGGTACTGCGGGCGAGGACGTTGACGGTGTATGACCCGAAGCAGCCGGACCTCAAAACCGTGCGAACGCTCGCGGACGAATCCGATTTCACAAGGCTGCTGCGCGGACGCTTCAACCTCACGCTTGCCGATGCCGACATCAAGGCATTGTGGACGAAAGCAGTGGAGCAGCACGAACGCAAGCTCGTCGAGGACGCGGCGGCCGCGTCCGCTTCGGCCTAACGGTCCCACTCGCGCTGGCGGGCGGCTTCGTAGAGCGCGACCGAACCGGCGTTCGCCGCGTTGAGCGACGAGGCGGCCTTGGACGACATCGGGATGCGCGCGGTCGCATCGACGAGTTCGAACCAGGCCTTCGACATCCCGGCCGCCTCATTGCCCACCACGAGGAGCGCGGCACGGCGAAGGTCGTGTTCTGACAGCGCTCGCTCGCCGGCCTCGTCAGTGCCCACAATGGTCGGTGCGTGGGGCTGTTTGCGGGCCCATTCGGCGACTTCGTGGGCCGAGGCGGCGCTGACGACCGGGACGGCGAAGAGGCTGCCGGTCGAGGCGCGGACGGCTTTGGGGTCAAAGGGATCGGCGGCGTTGCGGCCGGTGATGATCACGGCATCGGCTCCGAAGGCGTCGGCGGAGCGGATGAGCGACCCGACGTTCCCGGGGCTGGTCGGCCGGTCGATCACAAGCCCAAGCCAGTCGGGGCCGACCTCGAGGTCTGCGAGTCGCGGCTTCGGGATGGCGACCTGCGCGATGAGTTCGGGCGGCGAATCGTCCTTCTCGCCGAGCTCGGACATGAGCGGCCCCGAGACGGCGGCGTGCTCGATATGGGGCCGCTCGAGCAGCCCTCGAGCCCAATCGGACAGGCGCCAGCGGTCGGCGTAGTAGAGCAGCGCCTCGACGGTCCACCCGTGCTCGACCGCAAGTGAGATAGGCCGGACTCCCTGGACCAGGAACGATCCGGCCCGGTGCCGCTTGTTCCGGTTGTGCAGCAGGGTCTCCCACTGCTGGAACCGGGCGTTGCGCACGCTGACGCGCAAGACTCTCGACATGGATTCCGCATTCCCGGGGTGTTCGGGGACAAGTGCGCAGAACCTACCACGGGCCTCCGTGCCTGCGTCTGCGAGAAACTACGCAACGGATGCGGGCCTCAGCGTCGGGCCCGGCGCTCGGCGAACGGGTCGACTTCCGATCGGCAGAGCCGGCAGCGCAGGTCGAGTTCGCCGTTCTCGTCGGGCGACGGACCGACCGACCGAC
>DATABR010000233.1:0-6658 GCA_036259435.1 Glycomyces sp. | reverse complement strand
ACCGCCACCGGCGGCGGCCGAGCCTTCACCGGGGCAACCGGGGCCGGGTCCGCCGCCACCGGCGCAACCGGGCGCATCACAGGTGCGGACGGGGCCGCGGCCGTTACCGATGGGGCCCGGGTCCCCGTCGGCTCGGCCGGGGCCGCTGCCGAATCCGGCCCGTCTGGTCTCGTACCCGCCGCACCGACCCACCCCGCCGCCGAGCTGGGCGGCGCTCTCGGTGGCGGTACCACCACCGAGAGGCCGGTCGGCCCGGAAGCGGGACGCGCCGCCGCTTCCGAAGGTGCGAGGTCCCTCGTGGAGTCCGGCCCGTCCGCTGCCGTTCGCGCTGAGTTCGCCCGCGCCGAAACCGATGGCGCCGTTGGTGGCCCCGGTCGTCTTGCCGCTACCGGTGGCGCCGCTGCCGCCTCCCTTCTCTCCCGCGACGATGCCGGTGAGGCAACTGTGACAGGGGGGTACGACAATTTCGGACCCTCAGTGATCGACACCTCACTACCTGCACTCATTCCGTTGCTCGACCGGTCGCACCTGCGGATCGATTCCGGTGCGGCCCAAGCGCTTCCCGGGTTGCTGCTTCGCGCTGTAGGCTCCGTTCCCGCCGGTCTCGCGCGCCTTCACGTCTACGATCCCGAGCATCTTGGAGGGTCGCTTTCTGCCTTTGCCGCCCTCGGCAAAGCTGGGCTTCTTTCATTTATCGGGCCCTCCGGCCTGCGTGAGACGCTCGATTCGCTCGTCGAGACCGTTCGCCGCGTCAACGCCGACGTGCTCGCCGGGGAACACGCCTCGCTCGCCGATCTCGCCGCCGCGACCGGTCGCCGTCCCGAGCCCTGGCGCGTGCTCGTGCTCCTCAACGCCGACCTCGCCTCCTGGCCCGCCCACGACCAGGCCCAGCTCGCCCGCCTGCGCCGCACCGGGGTCGCCGCCGGCGTGCACCTCGTCATCGTCGGCGACGACGACGCCGGACCCGCCGACCTGCCGCGCCTCACCGCCACCGCCTACACCGGACTCCGCGGTCCCTCGAACGACTGCGCCGCCCTCGACCTCGACGGCCCCCCGCCCGCTGCCACCATCACCGCCGCCGCCAAGGCCCTCGCCGAGACGCACAGCGCCGGAAGGGAGCCCGCCCGCCTGGTCGACCTCCTCCCGCAGCGCCTCTGGGCCGCCTCCTCCGCCACCGGGCTCCAGGCCGCCATCGGCGAGACCGCCGGGGGCGACCTCGCCTGCCTGAGCCTCGGCGACAACCCGCCCCACGCCCTCGTGGGCGGCCCCTCCGGCTCCGGCAAGACCAACCTCCTCTATGCCTGGATCGCCGGACTCGCCTCCAACTACAGCCCCGACGAGCTCGCCCTCTACCTTCTCGACTTCAAAGAAGGCGTCTCCTTCGCGCGCTTCGCCTCCGGCCGCCGCGACCCCACTTGGCTCCCGCACGTGCGCCTCGTCGGCGTCAACGTCAACGACGACCGCGAATTCGGCCTCGCGCTCCTGCGCCACCTCAAGGACGAGCTGCGCCGCCGCGCCGAGGCCGCCAAGGCCCACGAGGCCACCAAGCTCGAAGAGCTCCGCGCCGCCGACCCCGAGGGCCACTGGCCGCGCATCGTCGCCGTCGTGGACGAATTCCAGGTGCTCCTCGAGACCCGCGACGCCGTCACCGACGAAGCCGTGCAACTTCTCGAAGACCTCGCCCGCCGCGGCCGCAGCCAAGGCATCCACTTGGTCCTCGCCTCTCAGGACATCGCCGGGATCGAGGCCCTGTGGGGCCGCCCCAGCCTCGTCGCCCAGTTCACCATGCGCATCGCACTTCCCAAGGCCCGCAGAGTCCTCGCCGAGAACAACCACGCCGCCGACACCGTGGCCCGCTTCCACGCCGTCGTCAACGACGAATCCGGCCACACGAACGCCAACACGATCGTCGCGATCCCCAACGCCGGACACGCCGACGCCTGGGAACCGCTCCAGAAGCGACTCTGGGAGGCCCGCCCCGCAGGCAACGAGCCGCCCGCGCTCTTCGACGGCGACCACGTGCCCGATCTCGCCGGCGCCGTCCCGCCGCCCGAGACCGCGTTGCTCGGCCAGACCATCGACGTCGCCGCCCGCGGCGCTGAACTCGCCCTCCACCGCGCTCCGGGCCGCAACCTCGCCATCCTCGGCACCCGCGCTGGTGAGGCCGCCGACATCCTCGCCTCCGCCGCGCTCACCGCCGCGCTCAGCGCACAACGACTGGGCCGGAGGATCGGCGTCGACCTCTGCTGCCTCGAACCCGACGCCGCCTCCTCCGCGCTCGCCCTCGCTGCCGCACTCGAAGCCGAAGGCGCCGAAGTCGACTGGCACGACGACCTCGCCGCCGCCTGCAAGGACTGGGAGCGCCGCTGTGACGGCTTGCTGCGGCTCAACCTCATATACGCCGTCGACGCCGGGTCAGCGCGCCTCGACGCCGCCGGGTCCGCCGGCCTGCGCGCCATGCTCATCGACGGCCCCGAACGTCACCTCCACACCCTCGGCTGGTGGCGCTCCGTGCCGCGCCTGCGCGAAGACCTCGGCGGCTTCACCGCACGCTTCGACGCCGTCGACGCCTGGCTCGCCCTCGACGTGCAGGGCCAAGAGCTCGCCCCGCTCTCGCCCGCCAGCGGCGGTCCCGCCTGGTACCCCCGCGAGCGCCGCGGCCTCTACTTCGACCGCGCCCGCCACCGCGCCCCGCAGGTCGTCATCCCCTATAGGACGACCGCCCTCCTGCCGCGGCCCGAAGCCGTCCTCGACCTGCCGTAAGGGACGCCATGGGAACCGACACCGATTATGCGACCGCCGTCACCGCCTATCTGAAGGATCGCGCCGACGCCGACGCCGAACTGCGCGCCGCAGTCAACTCCTACCGAGCCGAGTCCGGCCGGCTCACCAGAGCCGTGGACGCCGCCCGCATCGCCCGCGACGACGCCGACAGCGCCTCCGTCGCCGCCTCCGCCCTCGTGGCCGAGACCGACACCACGGTCGCCGTCCTGTGGCGGTCACTGGGCGACTTCGTGGGCCACCGCCGAACCGGCCCCACGCCCTCGGCGGGCGAACCCGACCCGGACCCGAGCCCCGAGCGCGTGCGCGCCCGGCTCGAACGCTCCGGTCGCCTCCTCATCCTCGCCCGCCAGGGTGAACTTCCGATCGAGGCGCCCCGCCACACCGAGGTCACCGCCGCCGCCATCGGCGCGTGCGTCGGTGCGATCGCCGTGGCCCTCGCGCTGTGGATGCTGCGCACCGACGACACGGCGGTGCGCCCGGCCCTGGCGGCGATGACGCTCTTCCTCGGGGTCGTGACGGGTCCGATCGTGCTCGGCGTGTGGCTCACGTGGCAGTATCGGGTGCGCCCGCGCCCGGGCCAGACCCTCGCGTGCGTCGGCGCGGCGATCGTGGCCGTCTGCACGCTGGCGGGCGTGTTCATGCGCGGGCTGTGACTCCCGCCCGCGAGCGGCTGTGACTCCCGCCCGCGAGCACTCGAGTGAACACTGCTGCGGGGCATGGCCCGGGGCTCGCCCGACAGGCCCTGGATCGGCGGCGTTGACTCGATGGGGTACACCTGATGCGTCAACGAAACGTGAGGAGTCCCGTCAATGGCCGCCATCGACGACACCGGCTCGTGGCACTACGGTCCCCTTCCGTCCACTGACGACGCTCCGGCGTGGATCTACGGGATCGTCCCCGACGGTTGGATCGCGGGAATGCCCGAGGTCACGGTCGACCGCGACGAGATGATCATCATCTGCCCGCTGCCGACCCCCGACCACCCCGGCGACGCGACCGAGTCCGACCGGGCCGCGACCGAGGAGGGGCGCATCTCCCGCTTCCGGGAGGCCACCCGCGACATGCGGGTGCAGATCGCACAGCAACTGCAGTACCGGTACCACCGGCAGGCCTCGTGGGGTGCGCGCTGCGGATCCACCACGATGGTCTTCACACACCAGTCCCTGCCGGTGACCACGCGGCTGCGCCAGCCCGAGCGGCTCGTGCTCGACACGCTCGTGGGCTCGGGGGTGGCCGCTTCGCGCTCGGACGCGCTCGCGTGGTGCGTGCGCCTGGTCGAGCAGCACGCCGAGGACTGGCTCAAGGAACTGCGCGAGGCGATGGTCAGCGTGGACGAGTTGCGGCGCCGCGGTCCCTCGGTCTGACGAAGCGAATACAGCGAACGAAGGCCCCGGTCCTGTGGAGAACATGACCGCGGCCTTCGTCGTGCCTACCGCAGCAGGAGGTAGACCAGCACGATCGCCATGACGATCAGGATCGCGACCACGAAGCCGACGGCCGCGGTCTTCGGTCGGTTCGGCTGCGGTTCCGGTTCACGGTGCGCCATCGACGTCTCCAACGATTCGACACTCGGTTGCGCTTCTCAGACCTGCATCTTCGCGCAAGACGCCTGCGCATGCGGCGATTCGCGTCGAATGAACGCGCCCCGTGCGCGTAACTCGTTCGCGATCGCGATCTAACGCGCTCGTTCCATGATCGAATCGGATCGCATTAGTTGAGAGGATCGATCAAATTCAGTCAAACGAGCAAACTCATGATCGGTGGCGCAGGAACTGCAAGTAGTTGTGCTCGTTTCGAGCCCAAACGCGCAAGCGGGCGAAGTTCGCAAGCGGAACCCCTGTTCAGGATCGAACCGATCGAGCACGAGTACCTGCGCGCGAACGGGTATTCCCGTAGCGTCCGAATCACCGGTCCCCGGCCGGAGCGTCTGTGCCCCGGCCGGCATGGCGCTCGCGAGCCGCCACAAACGGCCACCGCGCGCCGTGCACCACAGCATCACCGAAGGAGCCACCGTGAGCATCGAAGTCTCCACCGCCGAGCCCGCCATCGGACTCACTGATCCGCCCACTCGCCACGCCGGGCTGCTCGCCTGGGTCGGCGAGGTCGCCGAGCTGACGAATCCCGACCAGATCGTCTGGTGCGACGGCACCGATGCCGAATGGGAGCGCCTGACCGCCGAACTCGTCGCGTTCGGCACCCTCGTCCCGGTTCCCGCCAAGCCGGACTCCTTCCTCGCCCGCACCGACCCGGGCGACGTGGCGCGCGTCGAGGAGCGCACCTTCATCTGCTCGGCCGACCCCGAGGACGCCGGGCCCACCAACAACTGGACCGCGCCCGACTACATGCGCGAGACCATGACCGGCCTCTACCGCGGCTCCATGCGCGGGCGCACCATGTACGTCGTCCCGTTCTGCATGGGCTCGCTCGAGGCCGACGAGCCGATGTTCGGCGTCGAGCTCACCGACTCCGCCTACGTCGCCGTCTCCATGCACATCATGACCCGCATGGGCGCCAAGGTCCTCGACGCGATGGGGGAGGACGCCGACTTCGTGCGCTGCCTCCACTCCGTCGGCGCGCCCCTCGAACCGGGCCAGGCCGACGTCCCGTGGCCCTGCAACGAGACCAAGTACATCTCGCACTTCCCTACCGAGCGCGAGATCTGGTCCTACGGCTCGGGCTACGGCGGCAACTCGCTGCTCGGCAAGAAGTGCTACGCCCTGCGCATCGCCTCGGCGATCGGCCGTGAGGAGGGCTGGCTCGCCGAGCACATGCTCATCCTGCGCCTGACCAGCCCGGAGGGAAAGGTCTACCACGTGACCGGGGCGTTCCCCTCGGCCTGCGGGAAGACCAACCTCGCCATGCTCGAGCCGACCATCCCCGGATGGAAAGTGGAGACGCTCGGCGACGACATCGCCTGGATGCGCTTCGGCGAGGACGGGCGCCTGTGGGCCTCCAACCCCGAGTACGGCTTCTTCGGCGTCGCGCCCGGCACGGACTACCGCACCAACCCGAACGCCATGCGCACCATCGCGAAAGGCCACACGCTGTTCACGAATGTGGCGCTCACCGACGAGGGCGACATCTGGTGGGAGGGCATGGGCGAGCCGCCCGAGCACCTCATCGACTGGAAGGGCCGCGACTGGACGCCGCACTCCGATGAGCCGTCCAGCCACCCGAACAGCCGGTTCTGCACGCCGATCAAGCAGTGCCCGGTGCTCGCCGAGCAGTACGACGACCCGCGCGGCGTCCCGATCGACGCGATCCTCTTCGGCGGTCGCCGCGCCACCACGATCCCGCTGGTGACGCAGGCCCGCGACTGGGTCCACGGCGTCTACATGGGCGCGACGCTCTCATCGGAGACCACCGCCGCCGCCACGGGCACAGTGGGCGTGGTCCGCCGCGACCCGATGGCGATGCTGCCGTTCATCGGCTACAACGCCGCCGACTACTTCGGCCACTGGATCGAGATGGGCAAGGCCGCCAAGAACGAGGCGCTCATGCCCGAGGTCTTCTACGTCAACTGGTTCCGCCGCGCTGAGGACGGCCGCTTCCTGTGGCCCGGGTTCGGCGAGAACTCGCGCGTTCTCAAATGGGTGGTCGAGCGCCTCGAAGGGCGCGGCGAGGCCGTCGAGACCCCGATCGGGTTCTGCCCGACGCCCGAGGCGATCGACACCGACGGGCTCGACCTGAGCGAGGATGACATGCGGGCCGCCTTGCGCGTCGACCGCGACGAGTGGACCGCGGAGATCCCGCTCGTCGAGAGCTGGTTCGCCCGCTTCGGCGACAAGCTCCCGACCGTGCTCTGGAGCGAGCTGGACGCGCTCAAGCAGCGCCTCGACCTCCACTAGCCCAGCAGTGCGGGCCGTGGCCTCGC
>DATABR010000232.1:0-19864 GCA_036259435.1 Glycomyces sp. | reverse complement strand
CCGGCGGCCTTTCGACCGCCGGGCGCTTCCGGCTTCAGTTGCAGTGCAAGGCGCTTACTGGCCCGCGGCCTGCCTTGCAGCTTCGAGTTGGTCCAGCGCGGCGAGCAACGCGTCGAGCGCGGCGCCCTCCTGCTCGTTCGAACCGGAGGCCTGCGCCTCCTCGTACGCGGCCTGCGCCGCCAGCACGTTCTCGATCGCGGCCTCGACTTCCGGCGGATCGGCGGGCGCCTCGGTAGTCGGGGTCTCCGTCGGCGTCTCCGTCGGTTCCTCGCCTTCGCCTTCGCCCTCGTTCTGCTCGGCCTCGCTCGGCGCGCCGCTGACGTACTTATCGACCACCATCGCCACAGCCTCTTCGAACGTCGGCGCGAAGCCCACGTAACCGCCGTAACTGATCGCGACGTTCGTCAACCGCGGCAGGTCCTCGCCCTCGCCGCCGGCCTGCCTGCGCAGGTACATCGGCTCGAGGTAGAGAATGCCGTCTCCCACCGGCAGCGCGAGCAGGTTGCCCCACTCCACCGTGGTGCCGGCCTGCTGGGCGTCGCGCAGCGTCGTCACCACCTCCGATGTGGAGGTGATGATCTGGTGTATCTGTCTCACCGACTGATCGTCGCCGCCCACCACGTCGTAGACCCGCAACTGCGGATCGCCGTTCTCGTCGTAGTAGCCCGACATCAGGCTCGCGAGCGCGTTCTCGCGGTTTCTCGGCGTGAACGTACTGGTCAGCTGGAAGTACGGCTGGCTCTGCTCCGGGTACGTCGCGTACACGTAGTAGGCCGGCTGCGTGACCGACTGCTGCTGTGACGGGTCGTTCGTGGTCGCCCAGGCCTCGCCGCCCTCGATGAAGGTCCGCGCCTCGTCCACGTGGTAACGCGCGAGAAGGCTCCGCTGGATCTTGAACATGTCCTGCGGGTAGCGGAAGTGCGCCTCGAGCGACGCCGGGATCTCGTCCTTGGGGACGAGGAGGTCGCCGCCGTAGATCTCGTTCCAGGCCTTGAGGATCGGGTCCTGTTCGTCGAATTCGTAGAGGGTCACCGAGCCGTCGTAGGCATTGACGACGGCCTTGACCGAGGAGCGGATGTAGTTGATCTCTTCGGCGGACTGGTTCGCGACGCCCTGGCCGGAGTAGGTGTCGTTCGTCGCGCTGGCGAGGTTGACCCGGTCGGAGTAGGGGAATTCGTTGGTCGTGGTGTAGCCGTCCACGATCCAGACGACCTCGCCGTCGACGACGGCCGGGTACGGGTCGGCCTCCACGGTCAGGAACGGAGCGGCCTTCTGGACGCGGTCGCGCACGTTCCGGTTGTAGAGCAGCTGCGATTCCTCGTTGATCTGGTCGGAGAGCAGGAACCGCGGCTCCTGGAACTCCCAGGCGTAGAGGAGCCGGTTCCCGATCGAGCCGATGTCGACACCGCCGCCGCCTTCGTAGGTGGTGTAGCGGTCGTCGCCGATCTCCTCGGCGTCCTCCTCGGTGGAGTCGTCGTCGCTGACGGCGACGTCGACCGGCCGGTCGTACTCGCGGGGCGTCGCGTCCTCGGGCGCGCCGACGATCGCGTACTCGTTGTTCAAGAGCCCGTAATAGATCTGGGGCTTGTCGACCTCGATGATGTCGTTGCCGATCTGGCAGTTGCCAGGGTCGTCGGAGAGCACGCCGGAGGTGAAGCACGGCGCGCCGCTGTCGCTCTCGGTGGTCGAGGCGGACACGAAGCCCCAGCCGTGCGTGTAGACGGTGTGCGTGACCGTCCAGTCCTGCTGCTCGCCGGTGAGCTGGCTCGGATTGAGCTCGCGCAGGCCGACCACGAAGTCCTGCGTGACCTCGTCGCCGTTCTCATCGGTGTAGGTGTAGCGGTCGATGTCGAGCTTCTCGTTGAAGTCGTAGAAGCTGCGCGGCTGCTGCGCCTGCGTGAAGGCGTCGGAGACGACGAACGGGTCGATGAGGCGCACGAACGGGACCGTGGACTCGTCGGCGGCCATGACCTCGGCATTGGGTTGGGACGCGACCGGGTAGGTGGTGGTCTCGAGATCTTCCATGCCGTAGGCGTAGCGGGTGCCGTCGATCGTGTACTGGGCGTACGGGCCTTCACGCTGGGGGCGGTTGGGCTCGACCTGGAAGTTGCGCACCACGGCCGGGTAGATGCCGCCCGCGGCGATCGCAGTGACCACGACGAGGCCCAGCGCTGCTGCCGGCAGCGCGAGCGAGCGGGTGAAGCCCCACGAGAAGATCAGGATCACGATTGCCGCGATTACCGAGACCCAGATGAGCGCGTTCTTCGCGTTCATGAGGGCGGTCATCTCGGTGTAGCCGCCGCCGACGATGCCGGTGACCGGGTTGTCCTGCGTGGTGAAGTCGAAGCGGTCGAAGTAGTACGCGACGGCCTTGAGCCCCAGGAAGAGCGCGACGAGCACCGAGAGGTGGATACGCGCCACGTTCGTCATGCGGTCGCCCTGGCCGGAGAAGCGCAGCGCTCCGTACAGGTAGTAGGCGCTCAGCGAGGCGAGGATGCCGACCACGACCGCGGCGAAGCCGAAGCCGATGAGGAACTGCCAGAACGGGAGCCGGAACACGTAGAACCCGGCGTCCATGTGCAGGACCTGGTCCTCCCAGCCGAAGTTCCCGCCTTCGCGGAACAGCAGCCAGGTCTCCCAGCGCCCCTGGGCGGACATGCCGGCGAAGATCCCCACGAGGGCGGCGACGCCGCCGATCCACCAGCCGGCCCGCGGCGAGATGAGTTCGCGGTAGCGCTCCAGGCCCTCCTGCTCGGAGGTGGCGGGCCAGGTGTCGGGGCGGAAGCGGTAGGCGAGGTACAGGTTGAGGCCGGTCCAGGCGGCCATCGTCAGGGCGAAGACCCCGAACAGCCCCAGACGCGTCCACATCATGGTCGAGAACACCGTGGTGAACCCGACCGAGTCGTACCAGAGGTAGTCGGTGCGCAGGCTCACGATCCAGCCCAGCACCGACAGCAGGACTATCGCGCCCACGAGCAGTATCAGGACGTATCGTCCTCGCCTGCTCATCCGTGGGGGGGTGGGCGTCCGGTTCGCCACTGCAACAACTCCTTCACGTCTCGCGGCGCGGGCGGGGTCAGCAGGTCGTGACTTCCCCGCCGGCCGCTAGGGTCTCAAGCGCCGAGACCGCGTCTGCGAGCGTCTCGACTCTGACAATAGTCATGCCACCGGGCGCCACGGTGACGGCGTCCGAACAGTTCACGGCCGGAGCGAGGAAGACATCGGCTCCCGCTTCCGCGGAACCGGTGATCTTCTGCTGGATGCCGCCGATCCCGCCGACGTTCCCTTCTGGATCGATCTCGCCGGTGCCGGCGATGACCTTCCCGTCGGTCAGGTCGCCCTCGGTGACCCGGTCGACGATGCCCAGCGCGAAGATCATGCCCGCGGACGGGCCGCCGATGTCGAGCGCCTCGGTGTCGATCTCGATGCCGTACGGGTCGGCGTGTGTGGACGTGAGTTCGGCTTCGCCGAGCACGACGCCGGTGACGTCGGTGGCGGTGCCGCCGCGGGTGACCGTGACCGTGGTTTCGCTCTCGGCGTAATCCTGGAGAGCGGACAGCGACGTGACGGCGGTGCCGTTCACGGCGGTGACGACGTCCCCGGCGAGCAGGCCGCCGGAGTCGGACTCGACCTCGATGACCGCGGGCTCGCCGAGGTAGCCGAGGGCGGCCTGCTCGGCGTTGGACTGCGACTCGGCCCAGTCGGCCCGCTGCTCTTCGGCGATCTCCTCCTCGGACTCGCCGGGCGGGTACACCAGGTCGCGCGGGATGATCGCGTACTCATCGAACGTCCAGTAGCGCAAGGCCTGCGCGAGGGTGACCGACTGCTTGACGCGCACGGTCGTCAGGCGCAGTTCGCCCTCTGAGGGGTATTCGGTCTCGGCGGTGATGATCGGGTGCTCGACGCCTTCGATCTCCTCGGCACCGAGGACGTCCTCGGTCGGACCGGGGCTGAACACGACGTAGGCGACGTCCATCGACAAGGCCTGCCAGGTCAACAGCGCGACCAGCACGGCGCCCAGGAGGACCGTGATCCCGCGCCTGCGCACCATTGAGGAAGTTTGCGAGCCATCTCTCGGCATGGCGGGAAGCCTACATGCCGTAGCCCACAGCGAGCTTGCGCCCGCAGCGAACAGGGCGGTTCCGGTTCGGCGGGCCGTAGCCCGCGACCCCACCTCTGACGTACGGTTGGCCCATGGGCTCCGATATTCCATTCGGCTTCGGCAATCTGGGCGGCGATCTGCCCGACCCGAACGACCCGCGGGTGCAGCAGATGATGCAGCAGCTGCAGCAGATGATGGCGCAGTCGCTGTCGTCCGGTCCGGTCAACTGGCAGCTGGCCAAGCAGCTCGCCGAGTCCGAACTGAAGGCAGAGAACGTGGTCGGCCCCGCCGAGCAGGCGCAGGTCGCCGAGGCCGTGCGCCTCGCCGACCTCTGGCTCGACTCGGCCGTGAACTGGCCCTCCGGGGTGAACGCGACGGACGCCTGGACCCGCAAGCAGTGGATCGGGCGCACCGAGGACTCCTGGCGGCAGCTCGCCGAGCCGCTCGCGGCGCAGATGGGCGAGGCGATGCAGACGCTCGTCCCCGAGGAGATGGCCGGGATGCTCGGCCCGATGGCCGACCTCATGAAGGGCGTCGGCTCAGCCCTGTTCGGGGCGCAGATGGGTCAAGCGCTGGCGAAGCTCGCCGGAGAAGTGCTGTCGTCCACCGAAGTCGGTCTGCCGCTGGGCAAGACGGGCGTGGCCGCGCTGCTGCCGGGCAACATCGCCGCTTACGCCGAGGGCCTGGAGCTCCCGGTGGAAGAGGTGCGGTTGTACGTGGCGCTGCGCGAGGCGGCGACGCACCGGCTGTTCACGCACGCGTCGTGGCTGCGCTCGCACCTGCTCGGGGCGCTGGAGGCGTACGCGCGGGAGATCCGCATCGACGAGTCGGCGATCGAGGAGGCCATGTCGGGCATGGACCCGATGGACCCCGAGGCGGCGGCGACCCTGGACTTGAGCGAGGTCTTCAAGACCGAGGACACCGAGCAGCAGAAGGCGGCGCTGTCACGGCTCGGCACGACGCTGGCGCTCATCGCCGGGTGGATCAACGTCGTGGTGGCCGAGGCCGTGGGCGAGCGGTTGCCGACCAAGGACCAGCTCATGGAGTCGGCTCGCCGGCGCCGGGCGACCGGCGGCCCCGCGGAACAGACGTTCGAGGCGCTCGTGGGCCTGGAGCTCGACCCGGGCAAGGTGCGGGCGGCGACGCGGCTGTGGCAGACGCTCACCGAGGCGCGGGGCGCCGAAGGGCGCGAAGCGGTCTGGGCGCACCCGGACCTGATGCCGAGCGCGGCCGACCTGGAGCACCCGGAGACGTTCGCCACGGTCTCGGAGGCGCTCGAAGACCTCGACATGTCGATTTTCGACCAGCTCGCCGTCAACGACCCCAGGGATGAGAACGAGGACGACGAGGAAGACGACGACGAGGAGCCCGGCGACAAGTAGCGCCGGTCGAACACCTCCGGGCACGGAACGCCGGGAAGCCCCTCCCGAGTCGCGATCGCAGCCCTATCGAGGGTCGCTCGCCTCGGCGTCGGCGATGCCCTCGAGGTAACCCCGGGCCCGTTCGGCCTTGGAGTAGCGGCCCACCATGTCCCAGAACGGCCGCGAGTGGTCCGCGTGGACCAAGTGGGCGAGTTCGTGGAGCAGCACGTAGTCGATCACCCATGAGGGCATCATCATGATCCGGCGCGAGATCCGGATGGTGCCGTCCGAAGGCGTGCACGAGCCCCAGCGGCGGTGCTGGTTGTCGACCCAGCGGACGCTGCGGGGATTCACGCACGCGGGGTGGTCGGAGTAGTAGCGACGAGCGAGCCTGACGGCCCGGTCGCGCAAGGCGGTGTCGGACGCGCGGCCGTCTCGGGCCTCGCGCTGACGCAGCCTTGCGAGCATGTGGTCGATCCATTCGCGCTCCTCGGTCTCGGAGAAGGCGTCAGGGATCATGACCACCACGCGGCCTCGTTCTTCATAGGCCGCTACGGTTGCCCGGCGTCGGGGAGAGCGCCGCACTTCAACGGGGGGATGCACTTTGCGCGCCATGAACGCACACTAATCCGAGGGGGTGACAATCGCATAACTTGGATGTCGCGAATGCGCCGAGAGCGATGAAATGCTAAGAAAATCCCCTCGCCAGTTTCCCGCAATGTGGGATCAGGCGAGGGGTGGGCAGTCTCGGCGAAGCTTGCGAGCCGTTGCTTGGCCTGATGGCCCAACGATCACGACTCCTTGCCGAGAATCCGGTTCATCTTGGTACCGCAGACCGGGCACGTCCCCTTGGCCATTCGGCGACCGGAATCCGAGACGACCACGTGGCCTTCGAAGTCCCGCTTCTCGCGGCACTTGACGCAGTAACCGGTGTAGGTCTTCGTAGCTTGAGCCACTGGTTTCCCCCTGTAGTGCGCGGCCCTGCGATGCAAGGCCCTGTTGCGACGATCACACTGTGCGACCATCTGACCTCAGAATGCCACAGATTTCACGCGTGTAAGCCCCGCCGCGCCGCTTCACTCGGGCGAGTGACACGCGCGTGTCGCTACCGGGATCCGGCGCAGCGATCCAGGTGGGTTCTTTCGGGGCCGCCGTATGGGCGTGACGTGCGGACACGCGGCAGAGCAGGATCGAAGCGGCGCACTGCGCCGCTGCAAAACCGCCGCCGCCGTGAGAGCATTGGGAACGTGAGCGACAGGCATGGACCCGCCCATTCAGGTGACGACCTCCCGCGCCGGGCGATCGTACGGGGCATGAAGCTGGCCTCTCTGCCGCTCGGGCTGGCGGGCCGGGCGACCGTCGGTCTGGGCAAACGGGTGACCGGGCTGGCCGACGAGATTCTCAGCGAGCAGGCGCAGCGCCGCACCGCAGAGCACGTCTTCAGCGTGCTGGGGCAGCTCAAGGGCGGGGCCATGAAGCTCGGCCAATCCCTGTCGATCTTCGAGGCGGCCCTGCCCGAGCACCTGGCAGCGCCATATCGGCAGGCGCTGACGAAGCTGCAGAACGCCGCTCCCCCGCTGCCGGTCGCCAGCGTCCACGGGGTGCTGGAGCGGCAGATGGGCGCGGACTGGCGCGAACGCTTCATCGAGTTCGACGACGCGCCTGCGGCGGCGGCGAGCATCGGCCAGGTCCACCGCGCGGTATGGAAGGACGGGCGGCAGGTCGCCGTAAAGATCCAGTACCCGGGCGCGGGCGACGCGCTCCGCACGGACCTGCGGCAACTCTCGCGCATGGCCCCGATGTTCAAAGTGCTGCAACCGAACTTCGACGTCAAGAAGATCACCGTGGAGCTGCGCGAGCGGCTGCTGGAGGAGCTCGACTACGAGCTGGAGGCGGCGACGCAGCAGCAGTTCGCGGAGGCCTACCGGGGCGACCCGCTCATCGTGGTGCCCGAGGTCGTCCACGCGAGCGGCGAGGTGCTGGTGACCGAGTGGATCGCCGGGAGGCCGCTGGCCGAGGTGATCACCGGCGGCACGCAGGACGAACGCGACGCGGCCGGGCTGCGGCTGTCGACGCTGCACTTCTCGGCGCCCAAGCGTGCCGGGCTCCTGCACGCCGACCCGCACCCGGGGAACTTCGCGATCGGCGAGGACGGACGGCTCGTGGTCTACGACTTCGGCGCGGCGGCGCGCTTGCCGGGCGGGATGCCCGTGCAGGTGGGGCGCTTGACGCGGTTGACGCTGGACGGCAAGGCCGAAGACGTGGTCGCGGGGCTTCGCGGCGAGGGCTTCGTGCCGCCGGGCCTGGAGATCGACGCTCAAGCGATGCTCGACCTGCTGCAGCCGATGCTCGAGCCGATCGCGGGCGCGGAGTTCCAGTTCTCGCGGGAGTGGCTGCGCAAGGAGAGCACGCGGCTGACCGGCCAGGGCTCTGAGGCCGCGAAGCTGAACAAGCAGCTGAGCTTCCCGCCGTCGTACCTGCTCATCCACCGGGTGACGATGGGCTCGATCGGCGTGCTGTGCCAACTGGGCGCGACGGCCAATTGGCGCGACATCCTGGAGCAGTGGCTCCCGGGCTTCGCCGACCCCGAGGGCACCGACCCCAACCGCACCGCCTGAGCGCGGCGCCGCCCATCGGAGCCGGGGCAGCCTCGGATTCGCCGCGGCACCGCTTCGACCGCGACTTCAGACACTCCCAGACACGCCCGACCCCGCGTCATCGATTCGGGGCATAACGAAAGGGGCCCATCCCCTCTCAGGGATGGACCCCTTCAGCCAACGCGGTTGTCGCGTGGTCAATGCCTGCGGCGACGGTGCTTGCCGCCCTTGAACTCGACTCGGCTGTAACCGGCGTCCTTCCAGATGCTCCGCATGCGGAGGCGTCCGAACATCGCGTTCGTCGGCGCCATCGGCCGGACCGCCTCGACCTCCTCCGGCAGGGAGGGTCCGAGGTCTTTCACGCCGACATCATTCTTGAGATGGCGGCTCAGGTAATCGACGGTCATGACACCGCCACCCCCGCGAGCGCGAGTTCACGGGTCCGCTCGGCGAGCTCCGCCTCGGCCGCCTGCTCGATGATCGCGGCGTCCTTCCGGGGCCGGCCGCGGGGCCGCTTGCGGGCCACGACGTTCCCCTTCTCGAAGATCTCGCCGCCCCAGACGCCCCAGGGCTCGTGGCGCTCGAGCGCGCCGGTCAGGCAGGCCAGGCGCACCGGGCAGTCGGTGCACAGGGACTTGGCGAACTCCAGTTCGGTCGGCTGCTCCGAGAACCACAGGTCGGCGTCGTACTCGCGGCAGGGCAGGTCGCTCCCGGTCTGGCAGGCCTGCTCTCGCAGCTCGGGCCCGATGAGGGTGTCGGTCATGAGCTCGGTCTCCTCTCTCGTTTCGATGGTCGCTTCAGCGGTCGGTCGCATCAGTGCTGTTTGAGGACTCAATTGCTTCGCAATCTGTCTCGTCTGTCTTCAACTGGTGGGCCGCGACCTGGCTTTTTGCCATACAAAAAGGCCGCGATCCCTGTTGCGGGAGTCGCGGCCTCGAGAGGAACCGATTCGGGCTTCTGTAAGCCCTTTCGATGTTCTCGAGGCGGTTTCCCGCGGGTGACGCCATGACGCTTCTCGGAGCCGGTAACCGGCTGCCAACCGAGGCCGACGATTGCACGGCCACGTCCAAGAAGGGTCTTGGCGCCCATATCGGTGTTGTCAACGGTGTTGACATTGCTCGTCACGGTGGTCAGTCCAGCGACGGGCAGAGTGATGCCACGGAACGAGGCGGAGACGGGTGCGATGTGCCGATAGACGGCAGGCGTCTCGAACGTCACGCCGAGCGGCGTCGTGCTCTGGGTTTCGTTGAGCGGCGTCATCATCTGTCCCCTCCCTTCGGGTTCCGTGGTCAACATTGCTTCATCTCCTCTTGCCAGGGCGTGAGGCACACACCTCACCCGGCCCGAACTACGCTACGCCCGTCTCGCTTGAGAGCGCAACGCTTTTTTCTGCGTGTCTCGCGTGAAAGTTTTTGCCATCGGGTTTCCGTATCAGGACCCGTCTTCGCACATGGCGATGGCCTCGTCCACTTCGCCCCCGTTGACCAGGTGCAACACCGCAGGTCCGTACTTGTCGAGTTTGGACTTGCCGATGCCGTGGAGGGCCGCCAGCTCGCTGTCGGATCCTGGACAGCGCTCCGCGATGGCGATCAAGGTCACATCCGTAAATACGGTGAAGGCCGGCTTGGCATCGCGCTTGGCGATGCCGACCCTCCACTCGCGCATCCGCTCGAACAGACATTCGTCCATAGTGGCCGGGCAATCCGCGCAATGTCCCAGCTTGCGGTCGCGCGCATCGGTGAGCGGCTTGCCGCAGCCGGAGCAGTCGAGGACCTTGGCGCGTTTGCGCTCCCGCGGCTTCGCCACGGCCGCGCCTGGATCGGTGGGCCGCGGGAAGCCGCCGAGTCCGAGCGGCGCGAGGAACCGGCACAGCCGCCGCTCGCGCCCGCCCGCGTTGCGGGCGAGGCCGTAGGAGAGCTGCAGGCGCTCGCGGGCGCGGGTGATGCCGACGTATAGCAGTCGCCGCTCCTCCTCGAGCGCGGTCTCGGTGCGGGCGAAGGTGGTCGGGAGCGTGCCGTCGGCCAGGCCGACCAGGAACACCGCGTCCCATTCGAGGCCCTTGGCGGCGTGGAGGCTCGCGAGCGTGACGCCCTCGACGGCGGGGGCGTGCTGCTCGGAGGCCCGGCGGGAGAGTTCGGCGCAGAACGCTTCGAGATCCGGTTCGGGGCTGTCTTCCTCGTCCGGGTTCGCCCGGTGGTGCTGCAGGAACTGCTCGGACAAGGCCACGATGGCCGCCACCGCCTCGTATGCTTCGCGCTGCGCCCCACCAGAAGGCGCGGCATCTGCTCGCCAGCCGACCGCTTCGAGCGCGGCCGGGACCGCCTCTGCCAGCGGCAGCCGCCCGATGTCGGACTTGGCGGCCGAGCGGAGTGCGACCACTGCTTGGCGCACCTCCGCGCGCTCGAAGAAGCGGGCCGCGCCCGTGACCTGGGTGGGCACCCCGTAGGAGGACAGGGCCTGCTCATAGGCCTGGGACTGGGCGTTGGTGCGGTAGAGGATCGCGATCTCGGAGGCGGGCGTGCCGCCGGCGATGAGCTGCGAGCAGCGGCGCGCGATCATGTCGGCCTCCTCGGCCTCGTCGGCGAAGACCTCGGCGGTGACGGTGGGGCCGTCGGGCCGCTGGCCGATCAGCTCGAGGCGCATCTTGGCCTCTCGGCCCTTGGACTCGCCGATGATCTGGTTGGCGAGGCCGACCACCTGGGGGGTGGAGCGGTAGTCGCGCACCAGGCGCACGAGCGCGGCGGACTTGTGGCGGCGCGTGAAGTCGAGCAGGTACTTCGAGGTGGCGCCGGTGAAGTAGTAGATGGTCTGGCTGGCGTCGCCGACGACGGTGATGTCGTCCCTGTCGCCGGTCCAGGCGTCGAGGAGGCGCTGTTGGAGCGGGGTGACGTCTTGGTACTCGTCGACGACGAAGAAGCGGTACTGGCTGCGGATCTGATCCGCGGTGGCGTCGTGGTCGGTGATGAGGTCGGCGGTGTAGGCGAGGACGTCGGCGAAGTCCATGACTCCGGCGCGGCGCTTGGCCTCGATGTAGGCGGCGTAGACCTTGGCGACGTCTTCGGGCGCGGCGGGGGCGTCGCGCCCGAGCGCGGCGATGGCGCTCACGTAGTCGTCGGGACCGATGAGGGAGGAGGCGGCCCATTCGATCTCGGTGGTGAGGTCGAAGTTCTTGGCGCGGGAGGTCTGGAGCCCGGCGCGGGCGGCGGCGATGGCGACGAACTTGAGGGTGGAGTCGACGAGTTCGGGGAGCTGGCCGCCGAAGCGGCGGGTGCCGAAGTAGCGGAGCTGGCGGAGCGCGGCGGAGTGGAAGGTGCGGGCGTTGACGCCGGCGACGCCGAGGCCGCGGAGGCGGTCGCGCATCTCGCCGGCGGCGCGGGCGGTGAAGGTGACGGCGGTGACGTGCTGGCCGCGCATGTCGCCGCGCAGGACGCGCCAGGCGATGCGGTGGGTGACGGCGCGGGTCTTGCCGGTGCCGGCGCCGGCGAGGATGCAGACGGGCCCGGGTTCGGCGGTCACCGCCTCACGCTGCTCAGGGTCGAGTCCCGCCAGGAGTTGTTCTATGGCCCGTTCGCGCGAAGTCATCCGAACAGTGTCGCAGAGGCCGCCGACAAGAACGGCTTGGCCGTTCACCCGAAAGTGGAGGACGTGAGGACCGCCACGGCGAGCGGCACGGGATAGCTGGGAGCCCGGGTAGGTACCATCCCTAACCCCCACCCTCCCTGGGGAAGATAGCGGCAATCCTTCCGCGGGGGTATGACAAGAACCGGCCTTCACCGCGGTCTTGTCACCCGAACGTGTTGCGCGAAGCCCGAACGCGTTGCGCAAGGCGCGAGGCCGAACACGATCCGCAGCGCGTGAATGTGTCGCGCGCCACGTTCGGACCTCGCGCAACAATGGTGGGCCGCTGGAGGAATGCCCCGGGGCGGTATCGCGTTACGCTCGGTGGAGAAGGAGGTTCGATGATCACCATGTACAGCACCACCTGGTGCGGCTACTGCAGGTCGCTGAAGTCGGCGCTCGAGCGCGAAGGCGTCCTCTACAAAGAGGTCAACATCGAGGATGACCCCGATGCCGCGGCGTTCGTCATGGGGGTCAACGGCGGCAACGCGACCGTCCCGACCTTGCAGTTCGAAGACGGATCCGCGCTGACCAATCCCTCTCTCGCGCAGGTGAAAGCCAAGCTCGCCGCTTGACCTGTGCCACATACCGAGACTATGGTCACGTTTAGGACACAAAGCCGGTACGATGCCCTATAGTTGACTCGTCAAGCTTGCTTAGCGACTTCGAGGGGTGGTCGCTAAGCATTCAGGCCCGGGATGGATCCGTCCCGGGCCTTTTTCGTGGGCCCGCGCCCGCCGCGCCGCACCGTCGCCGGACCGTCTGGTTCGGCAAGTCCCTCAACCGAATCCGCGCGTCGGCCTCGGCACCGGACCTCCCGTCCGGAGCCAGGTCCCCCGTTCCGCCGCGCCCTGCCAGCCGGTCGACCCGTGGAGTCCGTATGTCCTCACCCCGCGCCGCACTCGGCGTCGCCCTCGTCCTCATCGCGGCCGTGTTCTTCGGACTCTGCGGCCCGTTCGGCAAGGTCGTGATCCAGGCCGGGCTCTCCCCGATCCAGGTCACATGGCTGCGCATCTGCGGCGTGGGCGTCATCGCGCTCATTGCCGCGGCGGTGCCGCTCGTGCGTGTCCTGCGCCGGGGCGACCGCCTCCCGTGGGGCGCTCTGGCGCTGTTCGGCCTCACCGCGATCGCGGCGGTCCAGGCCTTCTACTTCATCGCGGTCGAGCGCCTGCCGGTCGGCATCGCGCTCCTGCTGGAGTTCATGGGCCCCATCGTGGTCGTCGCCTGGGTGCGTTTCGTGCGCCGCACGCCGCTGCCGCGCGCCGCGGTGATCGGCACGCTGCTGAGCATCACGGGGCTGTGCATTGTCGTCGAGGTCTGGCTGGGGCTGCAGCTCGACGCCGTCGGACTGCTCGCCGGTTCGGCCGCCGCCGCGTGCCAGGCCACATACTTCCTCTCCGGCGAGAAGCTGACCGCCAAAGTGGACGTGCGGGTGCTGCTCGCGGTGGGCTTCACCGTCGGCGCGTTCGCCCTCGCGCCGCTCGCCGCCCCCTGGGCGCTGGACTGGGCCACCCTCTCCGCGGAGGTCTCGCTCGGCGGGGTCGACACCACCGCGCTCGCCAGCGCCACCGCGCTCATCGCCTGCACCGCAGCCGCTTACGGCATCGGCCTGAGCGGCCTGCGGTTCATCTCGGCGCCGGTCGCGGGCGGCATCGGGTACGCCGAGGTCGTCATCGCCTCGCTCGCAGCGTGGGCACTGCTCGGCGAGGCGCTGACGGCACCGCAGATCATCGGCGGGCTCGTCGTCATCGCCGGCGTGTTCACCGCGCAGCGCGCCGTCGCAGGCAGAACCCGCGAGACCGACGAGGAGCCCGAGAAGGCCACCTCGACCGTGTGACGCTCAGGCAGTCCCACCGAGCCAGCCGTCGATCAGGAAGCGCGCCACCGAGATCCGCACCGCGCTGGGCGTGGTGTCATCGGTGTCGACCCACATCTGCCGCACCTCGTCGCGAGTGAACCAGCGGGCATCGGAAATCTCATCGTCTTGCAGGACCAGCTGCTGCGACGCGTCGGCGGTGGCCCGGTAGGCGAGCATGAGCGAGCGCGGGTAGGGCCACGGCTGGCTGGAGACGTACTCGAGCCGGTCGAGCTTGATGCCGATCTCCTCACCGACCTCGCGATGGACGGCGGCCTCGGCCGACTCCCCCGGCTCGACGAAGCCCGCGATGCACGCGTACCGTCCGCTCCTCGTGGACGCCTTGGCCGCGCCGGGCTTCGGCGGGCCGCCGTAACGACGGTGCTGGGCCAGCAGCACCTTGTCGGCGCCGTCGTCGATGAGGACGATCACGGCCGGGTCGGTGCGCGGGAAGATCGGACGGCCCGAATCGGCCGCGAGCTCCCAACCCGCCTGGCGCGCGCGCAGCGGCTCGCCGGTGGTCGGGTGGAACCGGTACGTCGCGTGCCAATGCGCGACCGCGATGGCCTCCACGGCGATCGCGAGGTCGCGGCGGTCCCAGTCGGGTTTGATCCAGCGGCCGGGGAGCCCGTCGGGCAGATCGGCGAGGACCGCGAACACCGGCGGGTGCTCGCCGCCGAGGTAGACGCGCTCGCCTTCGGGCGCGGTGGCCGCGTCGAAGTAGTGCAGGCCGTCGTCGTCGGCGGCGATCCGCTCATTGTCGGGGTCGCAGACGACGATCTCGGCTTGCTCCCATGCGGCCGTGAGCCATTCGTCATCGCCCCGGTGCTCGCCGAAACGGTCGAGCACGTCGATCGCCAAGGGCGGGTGGGTCATGGCGCCTCGATCTCGCCGAACGCGGCGAGCGGTTCGCGGATCTCGCCGCCGTCGCCGAGGACGACGGTGACCGCGCGGTCGGGGTCGAGCCGTTCGGCGGCGACGCGCTGGATGTCGGCGGGAGTGACCTCGCGGATCCGCTCGGAGTGCTCGGCGAGCCAGGCGAGCGGGAGTCCCGCGGCGGCGAGCACCGAGATGTAATTGGCGACGCCGGCCTGGGTGGCGGTGGCGAGCTTGACTGAGCCGAGCGCGTACTGGCGGGCCTGCTCGAGTTCGTCGGCGGCGGGCGGGCACTCGGCCATGCCGCGCAACTCCGCTCGCAGTTCGGCGAGGGCCGGGCCGGTGACCTCGGTCGCCACGTCCACGGCGGCGAGTTGGATCGAGCCGGCCGGCGAATGGTCCACACGAGAGCGCGGTGAGTAGCCGTAGCCCTTGGTCTCGCGCAGGTTCATCACCAGGCGCGAGGAGAAATAACCGCCGAAGACGAGGTTCGCGAGGTGCTGGGCGGCGTTGTCCGCGTGAGTGCGCTCGACGGCCGAGTAGGCGACGCGGATCGCGGACTGGACCGAGCCGGGCCGGTCGACGAGCACGAGCGGGCCGGGGACGAGACCGGGCAGCGGTTCCATGCCGCGCGGTTCACCGGGGCCGTTCCAATCGCCGAGCGCTTTTTCGACGGCGGCGCCGGTCGCGTCGAGGTCGATGTCGCCCACGATGACCAGGCGCGCCCCGGTCGGGTGGACGCGGGCCGCGTGGAGTGCGAGGACCGCGTCGCGTTCGATGGCGGCGACCTCGGCTGCGGTGGGCTGCTGGTGGCCGTACGGGTGGTCGCCCCACAGGCGGGCGTCGAGGACGCGGCCCACCTGGAAGTCGGGTTGCTGCTCGGCGACCGAGAGGCCGTCGATGATGCGCGACTGCTCGACCGCGAGCGGGCCCTCGGGGTATTCGGCGGCCTTGAGCAGGTCACCGAGCACTTCGAGGAGCTCGGGCAGTCCTGTGGCGAGGCTGTTGCCGGACACGGCGATCCGGTCGGGGTCGGCCCCGGCGCCGAGCGCGCCGCCGACGCCCTGGAGGCGCTGGGCGATCTCGCTCATCGAGGCGGTCTCGGTGCCGGAGAAGAGCGCGGAGGCGAGCAGGTCGGCCACGGCGAGGTCGGTGTGCGCGGCCGGGATCGACAGGCGCACCTCGGCGAGCGGGACGCCCGGGCGGCGCGTGAGCAGCACCCGGAGCCCGTTCGGCAGCGTCCGCTCCACGGGGACCGGCAGGGACAGCGGGACTTCCGGCGCGAGACCGGGAATGACGTTGCTCACTGGGCTCCTCCGGGAATGACTTCGAGAACGGCGCGGCGGTTCGGCGTCAGGGCCGCCGCGGCCCGGGCTACGGACGCGGCGGTGACCTCACCCAGCAGGGCCGGGAATCGGGGCGACATGGCGGCGTCGCCGTGGAAGATCTCGGCGGTCGCGAAGCGCCGGGAGCGGCCCATGACCGAGTCGTCGCCGCGCAGCAGCTGGGCGGCGACGCGGGCTTTGACGCGGTCGAGTTCGGCCTCATCGACGCCGGTGGCGATCCGCGCGAGCTCTTCGTCCATGGTGCCGAGCACGGTGTCGACGGCGTTGCCCGGCGGCAGGAACGCCTGGACGAGCATGACGGTCGGACCGCGGGAGGCGAAGGGCTCGGCCATGAAGGTGGTGTGCGCGGCCACGGCGGTGGCGGTGCGGTCGGTGTGGATGAGCCGCTCGACCAGTCGCGAGGCGTCGCCGTCGGTGAGGAGCTCGCCGAGGACCACGTACGGCAGGAATTCGTCGAGCTCGGTCACCGGATCGGGGACGCGCCAGGCGGCCGCGACGGCCGGGAGTGTCGCCCGATCATCCACATAGGATTCGCGGCGTTCGGCGGTGAGGTCGGGTTCGGCGAAGGAGGGGAGCACCGGCGCGGGCCGGGTCTCGACGTCCTCGAAGTGACGCTCGACCAGCGTGCGGGCCTGCGCGACGTCGAAGTCGCCGGCGACCGAGAGGACCGCGTTCGAGGCCGGGTAGTAGGCCTCGAAGAACGAGCGTGCGTCCGCGACTGTGGCCGCGTCGAGATCGATGAACGAGCCGTAGCCGTCGTGGGAGTTCGCGAACGTGTCGAACATGACCGGCGGGAGCTTGATCCACGGGAAACCGCCGTAGGGGCGGTTGAGGACGTTGACCCGGATCTCCTCCTTCACCACAGAGACCTGGTTCGCCAGGTTCTCCTCGGTGATGGCCGGGCCCCGCATCCGGTCGGCCTCCAGGAACAGCGCGAGCTCGAGGCCGTTGGACGGCAGGAGGTTGAAGTAGTCGGTGTAGTCGATGTGGGTCGAGCCGTTGAAGGTGCCGCCCGCGGACTGGACGTGCCGCATGTGCTCGGCCTTGCCGACGTTGTGGGAGCCCTGGAACATCATGTGCTCGAACAGGTGGGCGAAGCCGGTGCGGCCTTCGGGCTCGGAACGCATGCCCACGTCGTACACCACGGCGACGCCGACGACCGGCGCCCCCGGATCCGGCGCGAGAACCACCCGCAACCCGTTGTCGAGCCTGAAGCGCTCGATCGCGAACGCCGGGGCGGGAATCGTCGCAACAGTCATGGCCGAACCCTATCTCAGCGGGGTGCCCCCACCGTGCCAAGTGGTGGCTCGCCAGCTCGCCGAGGCTGTCGCGGCGTTCGTCACAGAGCCTTGGTGTTGCCCCGATCGCCTGCTTGACTTGCCCCGTGATCGAACAGCACCTCGGACGCCTCAGCGACGCCACCGGCGCCGCCGCGCCGTGCTGTCGAATGTGCGCCTGCTGAGGGCTCCTGCACCGCCGCGCCCCGAAGCGGCGATCTCCCACAGCGAAAGCGATCTTCCTTCCCCATGGACTCCAGTCCCAGCATCCGCCTGTCCGGCGTGACCAAACGCTTCGGCGACCTCGTCGCCCTCGACGCGGTCGACCTGGACGTCGCCCCCGGCGAGATCTTCGGCATCCTCGGGCGCTCCGGCGCCGGCAAATCGACACTCCTGCGGACCGTCAACCTCCTCACCAGGCCCGACTCGGGGACGGTCGAAGTGGACGGCGGCGAGTTGACTGCCCTGCGCGGACGTGAGCTGCGGGACGCGCGGGCCAAGACCGCGATGATCTTCCAGCACTTCAACCTCCTGTCGAACCGCGATGCGACGTCCAATGTGGCGCTGCCGCTCCGGTTCCAGGCGGTTCCGCGTGCCGCCCGCCGCGAACGCGCGCTCGAACTGCTCGACCTCGTGGGCCTCGCCGACAAGGCGAAGGCCTACCCCGGGCGGCTCTCGGGCGGCCAGCGCCAGCGCCTGGCGATCGCCCGCGCGCTCGCCGCGGCTCCCGCGGTGCTGTTGTCGGACGAGGCCACGAGCGCGCTCGATACCGACACCACGGACGAGATCCTCGACTTGCTGGCGCGGCTCAATCGCGAGTTGGGCTTGACGATCCTGCTCATCACGCATGAGCTCGAAGTGATCACGCGCATTTGCGACCGCGCCGCGGTGATGGAGGCCGGGCGGTTCGTCGAGACCGGGCCGGTGCCGGAGCTGCTCGCCGACCCCGGTTCGCGCCTGGGCGGCCAGGCCCGCCGCCTGGCGTCGCGCCTGCTGGGCGAGGAGGTGGCGTCGTGACGACGGACCGCCTGGTAGAGCGCCTTGTCGAGGCGTTCTGGGAGACCCTGCACATCGTCGCCGTAGCGGGCGTTTGGACGCTGCTTGGCGGCCTGTTGCTCGGCACCGTTCTCTACATGACCTCGAAAACTGGTCCGAGGCCGATCGCGGTGCTGAACGCGCCGCTGGGATTGATCGTGAACATCGGCCGGAGTGCGCCGTTCGTGCTGCTCATGGTCGCGGTGGTGCCGTTCACGCGCCTGATCACGGGCACGAGCATCGGCACCGAGGCCGCGATCGTCCCGCTGACCGTCGCCTCGATTCCCTTCTTCGCAAGGCTCGTAGAAGGTGCGCTGCTGGAAGTTCAGCCGGGGCTGATCGAAGCAGCCCGCTCAATGGGCGCGTCGACGCCGGCCCTCGTGTGGCGGGTGGTCCTGCCCGAAGCCACGCCGGGGCTCATCCGCGGTTTCACGGTGACGCTCGTGGCCGTCGTCTCGTACTCGGCGATGGCCGGGATCGTGGGCGGCGGGGGTCTGGGCGACCTGGCGTACCGCTACGGCTACCAGCGCTTCGAGGCCGAGTACATGATCTGGCCGCTGGTCATCCTCGTCGTGCTCGTGCAGCTCTTCCAGATTCTCGGCGACCGGTGCGCCCGCACGCTCGACCGCCGCTGAAGTTATTTCCCTACCTTCCTTTAGGAGAACACCATGTTCAATCGCCGTGCCCTGCTGGGCGGCTCCATAGCCGCCGCCACCGCGTTCACCTTGGCCGCCTGCGACACCGACTCGGGCTCGGAAGCGACCGAGACCAATGGGACCGTGGTCGTGGCCGCGACGCCGGTCCCGCACTCCGACATTCTGAACTTCATCGCCGAGAACCTGGCCGAGGACGCCGGGATCGCCGTCGAGGTGGAGGAGTTCACCGACTACGTGCAGCCGAACGTGGCCACGGCCGACGGCTCGGTGGCCGCGAACTTCTTCCAGACCGAGCCTTACCTGGCCGAATACAACGCCGCGCACGGCACGGACCTGGTGACCGTCGCGCCGGTCCACATCGAGCCGCTGGGGCTGTATTCGAACAAGATCGGCTCGCTGGAGGAGATCCCGGACGGAGCGCAGATCGCGATCCCGGGCGACGGCTCGAATGGCGGACGTGCGCTCGCCCTGCTGGCCGATGCGGGCCTGATCACCCTTGCTGATGGCGTGGACGTCACCTTCGCGACCGAGGACGACGTGGCGGAGAACCCGAAGAACCTGGAGTTCGTCCCGCTCGAGGCCGCGCAGCTCGCACTTTCGCTCCCCGACGTGGACGCCGCGGTGATCAACGGCAACTACGCCCTGGAAGCGGACCTGAGTCCGGCCGAAGACGCCCTCCACAGCGAGTCGCCCGAGGGCAACCCGTACGCCAACTACCTGGTGACGACCGCCTCGAACGCCCAAAACGAGGACATCCTGAAGCTCGCCGATCTGCTGCAGTCCGACGAAGTCAAGCAGTTCATCCTCGACACCTGGACGGACGGCACGGTCGTCCCAGCTTCTTGACTTGGGGAAACACTGCCTGAAGGCAGACGCCAACCCGGTTGCACCGGTCTGGAGGCAACACGTAAGATGGTTGCGGCCAGTCCGGGTGACCGAGCTGGTGAAGGGGTGTGGCGCAATTGGCAGCGCAGCGGCCTCCAAAGCCGAAGGTTGCAGGTTCGATTCCTGTCACCCCTGCAAGACCAGCATTATCCGAACACCGGGCCGAAATTTTCGGCCCGGTGTTCGTCATTTCCGGCCCCAAATGACTGCGTTGCTCCGGCAGTAGCGGCGTGAACGGCGACCGGATCTCGTCCGC
>DATABR010000231.1:0-22077 GCA_036259435.1 Glycomyces sp. | reverse complement strand
GGCGTATCCGACCGGCCCCGCGACGAGGAGGCGCTGCGTTCAGTCGCGCTTGTAGCCGACCACGAGCTCCCCGGCGAGCTGCTCGCAGAACAGGCCGATGTCGGTGATGACCCCGGTCGCCTGGGCCGAGCCTCGGTCGGCGAGCTTCGTGACCGTGGCGGGGTTGATGTCGACGCTCACCAGCGGCACCTTCGCCGGCAGGAGGTTCCCGGTCGCGATCGAGTGGAGCATCGTCGCGACCATGATAGCGAAGCCCACGCCCGGGAGCGCGGCGCGCATGGCCCTCTGGCCCTCGATGACGTCGGTGTGCACGTCGGGCAGCGGGCCGTCGTCGCGGACGGAGCCGACGAGCACGAACTCCTTCTTGTTCTTGACCATGGCGTGCATGATGCCGCCCTTGAGGACGCCCTGCTCGACGGCGCCCGCGATCGAGCCGCAGGTGCGGATCTTGTTGATGGCGCGAATGTGGTGCTCGTGGCCGTGGGGGACGCCGTGGCCCTTGTCGAGGTCGACGCCGAGGGAGGTGCCGAACAGGTTCGCCTCGATGTCGTGGGCGGCGAGGGCGTTCCCGGCGAAGATGACGTCCGCGTAGCCCTCGTTGATGAGCGCCTCGAGGGCCTTCCCGGCTCCGGTGTGGACGATGGCGGGGCCGCCGACCCACAGGATCTTCTCGCCCCGGGCCTTGACCTCGCGCATCTTCTCGGCGATCTGGCGAACCTGGAGCGCCTGCGGCCGTTCGGAGGAGACGCCCGAGTTCATGAACTCGAAGTTCGAGGACTCGGGGTCGGTGCGCGCGGGCTCGGGCAGCGGCAGGACCTTGACGCCCTCGCCGCCGCAGACGACCAACTGGCCCTCCTCGACGTCGGAAACCGGGAGAGTGCGGGCGGTGGCGAGGTCGCCCGAGACGATGATGCCGCAGTCCATCTCGGAGTTCTCGACGTCCATCCAGGCGCCGTTGAGGCGGATCTGGGTGTCGAAGTTGGTGGTGGAGTAGAAGTCCTCGGGGAAGACGCCGTCGCGGGGGGCCGGTTTGAGGGTGGCGATGCCCGGGTCGAGCGGGTTGGCGCCGTGGGTCTGCAGGCGCATGATGATGCGTTCGACCAGCTCGGCGGTCTCGGCGGAGACGGTGAGCTGGACGTAGGACTCGTCGGTGTGGTGGCGTCCCACGTCGAAGCGGTCGATCGTGTAGGCCCCCGAGTATTCGAGGACGTCGTCCATGACGCGGGCGAAGACGCCCTGGTCGATGAGGTGTCCGCGCAGCTCGACGGTCTTTGCGTGTTCCACGTTGGTACTCCTGTACTTCCCGGCCTCGGCGGCGCTCGCAAGGCCGCGGCCCGGCGGCGCCGAGACGAGCCTAGCTCTCGGGGCGGGCCGGGAGCGGAGCACTCCGGCGCGACGCGCCTCAGGCGATCTTCGGCGGCGCGGCGGCGGCCTTGGCGGCCTCGATCTCCTCGGCGCTCGGCCAGTTGCGGGTCACCAGGAACTGCAGGGCGAAACCGAGGACGCCCCAGGTGCCGACCACGTACGGCACCGGCACCCCGAATTCGACGATGAGCCCGATACCGGCGATGGCGATGCCTTGGCTGAGCTGGAGCCCCGAGTTCGCGGCGGCCACGACCCGGCCGCGCCAGCCCTCGGGGATCGACTGCGCGAGCGTGGCGTTCATCGGCGCCATGATCATCGTCGCGAGCCCTGCGCCGAGGGCGATGAGGAGAACCCCGGCGAGCGGCGGGTCGAACAGCGCCATCGTCAAGACCAGCGGCGCGAAGAACGCGAGCGGCCGGATGAGCCTGTCGCGGACCGAGGGGCGCACGAAGCGGGTGAACAGCAGCGTGGCGACGACCGCGCCGGCGGCGTCCACGGCCATGATCGTGCCCTGCATTTTCGAGTCGCCGCCCAGGTGCACGGCCCACAACACCGCGACGCCCTCGGGCACGGCGGTGAGCGCGAACAGGCCCCAGATGCCGAACGAGACGGTGCGCAGGACTTTGTTGTCGCGCAGCATCCGCAGGCCGTCGGCCGTCTCGGCCAACACGTGGCGGCGGTCCTCGCGCTTGTTCACCGACGGCCGGTACCGCACGAGGCCGACGATCGCGACAGCGCTGACGACGAACAGGGCCGAGTTGATCGCGAGCGCCGTGTACGGGTCCACCGCCGCGAGCAGGCCGCCGGCGAGGTAGCCGATGATCTGCGCCGTCGCGGCGGCGCTGAAGGTGAGCGCGATCGCGACCGAGAGGCGGTCACCGGTCAGGATCTGCGCGAGGGTGGCGACGCGGGCGGCGTTGTACGCGGGCTGGACGGCGGCGACGGCGAAGACGACCACGATCATCGCCGGGACCGGCAGGCCCGGGATGAGCAGCAGCGCGATGAGCCCGGCGCGCAGCACGTCGCACACGATCATCACGTTGCGGTAGGCATACCGGTCCACAATGGCGCCCAGAATCTGCGCGAGGCCCAGATACGGCGCGAAGCTGATCGCGAACGAGGCCGCCGCGAGCGCCGACGAGCCCGTGTTCTCCCAGACCAGGAACGTGACCGCGACCCGGTTGAGCATCGCCCCGGCGTTCGAGAGGCAGAACGCCAAAAGGAAGGCCGCGGCCTCGCGATTACCGAAAACGTCCGAGAAGGTCGGCTTGCGGTCCTCCTGCGACGCGTCGTCAGTGGGATCTGCCGGGGCCGACTGGGGATTCTGGTTCGACACAGGGCCTTCCTCGTTCTCAGCCCCGCAGGCTGTCGCCGCGGGACCGGGGTACGGCGCCGCGGACGGCGGACACGGGCAGGGCCCGCACCGAAGCCAGCGTCGCCGAGGGTGCGATGCCTGAAGGGGGCGGTAAGTGACAATCCTCCGCGATTGCCGCAAGTGTCACTAGTCTGCCCGTGACGTATGGGGTTGTCAAGCGCCCCACTGTGTTCAAAGTGTAAAAACCCGGACGGACTCAGTGGGTCCGTTATGACCGCACAAAACTACTCTCCGCGCCACACAGCGGCACTGGCGGCCTCGGTTCCATAACGGTGCAATGCAGGGAAGTGATCGATATGAGAACGACCGCGCGCCCCCGCCCGCGCGCCCGGGCTTGCCGGTATCCTCCAAGCAAATTTGTAGGAACCAGCTAAGGAGCCGAGCGATGAACCCCGAAAGCCTCGCCCGCGACAGCGCCGCATGGCTCGCCAGGGACGCAGCCGCGGTATGGCACCCGTTCACCCAGCACGCCAACTGGACCGGCGACAACCCCACCGTCGTCGAACGCGCCGAAGGCCCCTGGCTCATCGACGTCGACGGCCGCCGCTACCTCGACGGCGTCTCCTCGCTGTGGACCACCACCCTCGGCCACGGCCACCCCGACATCAACGCCGCGATCACCGCCCAACTGGCGAAACTCGACCACTCGACGTTCCTCGGCACCACTCACACACCCGGCATCGAACTCTCCGAAGCACTGATCGCGCTGGCCCCCAAAGGAGACGGCCCCGAACTCACCAAGGTCTTCTACGCCGGAGACGGCTCCTCCGCCGTCGAAGCCGCCCTCAAGATCGCCTACCAGTACTCGACCCAGACCGGGCACTCACGACCCAAGTTCGTGCGGCTCACCCACGCCTACCACGGCGACACCCTCGGCGCCGTCGCCGTCGGCGGCCACGACCTGTTCCACCAGGCGTACAAACCCCTCCTCCTCGACACCATCGGCGTCGCCTCACCCGGCGACCGCGGACTCGACGACCGCAACGCCACAGCCGTCGCCGAACTGCGCTCCGTCATGCACCACGAGGGCGACCAAGTCTGCGCGATCATCGTCGAACCGATGATCCAAGGCGCGGCCGGGATGCTCGACTACGACGCCGAGTATCTCCGCACCGCACGAAAACTCGCCGACACCCACGACGCCCTGCTCATCTTCGACGAAGTCGCGACCGGCTTCGGCCGCACCGCAAGAATGTGGGCCGCCGAGCACGCCGGCGTCGTCCCGGACCTGCTCACCTGCGGCAAAGGCATTACCGGCGGGTACCTGCCGCTGTCGGCGGTGCTCGCGGCCGAACACGTCTACGAAGCCTTCCTGACCCGCCCCGGCGACACGACCCCGCGCACCTTCTTCCACGGCCACACCTACACCGCCAACCCGCTGTGCTGCGCCGCGGCACTGGCGAACTTGCGGGTCATGGGCGAGCAAGACGTCATCGGCCAGGCCGCCCACCTCGGCGAACGGCTCGCGAAACTCCTAGAACCACTGGGCGCCAAGGAAGGCGTAGTCGAGATCCGCCAACTCGGCACCATGATCGGAGTCGAAGTCGCTCCGGCACGCGAACGCACCGGCTTCGCGGTGTGCCAAGCAGCGCGAGAACGCGGCGTATGGCTGCGCCCACTGGGCGACACAGTGGTGGTCATGCCGCCCCTGACCCTCGGCGAGGAAGAGACCGACCTACTGGTGAACGCTCTGGCTGAAGCGGTGGAGGAAATCACCGAATGATCAACTCGACCGCAGCCGTGGAAGCAGCCACCGCATGACCCGCGAACAAGACGAACGCCCGCCCCAACCCAGACCGTTCGACGACAGCGCCACGGGATCACCCGCCGAAGCCACCACAGCCCCACCCGAGGGAGGCCCCGCCGTTCCACCCACGGGTAGCCCCGCCGCCCCACCCAAGAGCAGCGCACCGAATACCCGCCCCACTTGCTCATCGTCCCCCGACCGGACCCCGAATCCTCCCCCCGAGACCCCAGCCGCACCCGAACCGGAAACCAAACCCGATCTCGGCACCAGTGCAGCACAGGCCCCGCCTGCTACCAGCCGCGCCGCATCGCCCTCTACTGCCGATGCCGATACCACCTCCGCCGTCTGGAACCGCTTCTCCCGCAAAGCCGACCTGCGCGCCAAGGCCGGGCTGACCCGCACCGTCCGCACCCGTACCGCCGCCGTCGACCTGGCCGGCAACGACTACCTCGGGCTCTCCCGACACCCCGCCGTCCTCACCGCCGCGGCCGCCGCGCTCGCCGAGCACGGACTCGGCGCGGGTGGCTCCCGTCTCGTACGCGGCACCACTGGGATCCACGAAGCCTTCGAAGCCGACTTCGCCCGTCACACCGGCACCGAGACCGCCGTCCTGTACTCCTCCGGCTATCTCGCCAACCTCGGCGCGGTCGCCGCGCTGGCCGGACCGGTCCTGCTCGACGCACACGCCCACGCGTCCCTCCACGACGCCGCCCGCCTCGCGAGCGGCCGCTCGGACACATTCGCACACAACGACCTCGAAGACCTCGAACGCCAACTGCTAGCCCTGCGGCCAGCCCTCGTCGCCGTCGAATCCGTCTACTCCGTCCTCGGCGACGCGGCCCCCCTCCGCGAACTCCACGCACTCACCAGCGCCCACGGCGCACTGCTCCTCGTCGACGAAGCCCACGCGATCGGCACCGTCGGCCCCCGCGGCGCCGGCGGCACCGCCGCGGCCGGGCTCGCGGGCGACCCCGGGATCGTCATCACCGCCACCCTCTCCAAAGCCCTCGGTGCGGCGGGCGGCGTCGTCGCCGGGCCCGCTGCCCTGCGCCGCCACCTCCACGACACCGGCCGCACCTTCATCTACGACACCGCGCCACCGCCCGCGGTCATCGCCGGGGCGAGCGCCGCGCTCGCGATCGCCCGCGAATCCGACAGCGCCCGAAGCGAACTCGCCCGCCGCGCCGCACTCGCCGCCGCAGCCCTCGACATGCCGGCCCCCGCCGCAGGCGTGCTCTCGCCACCCGCCGGTGACGCCCGGGCCGCGACCGCCTGGGCCGAACGGTGCGCCGAGGAGTGCGTCGCGGTCGGCTGCTTCCGACCCCCGTCCACACCCGACCACCGTTCGCGCCTGCGCCTCACGATCAGCACCGGCGTCGCCGCGGCCGAATTCGATCGGGCCCTCGCCGTCGTCGCGGCGACCCGGCCCGAACCGAGTCTGGGGCCGTTACGGTGGTCACGTGATCGATCTCGAAGGCCCGGTCCTGGTGACCGGCACCGACACCGGCGTCGGCAAGACCGTCGTGACCGCCGCGCTGGCGTCCCTGCTCCTGAGCCGTGGCAACAGCGTCGAGGTCATCAAGATCGCCCAGACCGGCGACGAAAACGACGCCGCGGAGATAACCCGCCTGTGCGGGGTCCGGGCGCGCGCCCTCACCGCCTATCCCGACCCGCTCGCGCCGTTCAGCGCCGCGCGCCGCAGCGGCCTGCCGCTGCTCGAACTCGAGGACGTCGTGGAGGCGGCATCCGACGTTCAGTCGGATGTGGTCCTCCTGGAGGGCGCGGGGGGCCTCCTCGTCCAATTGGGCGCGGGCGGCTGGACCGCCCGCGACCTCGCCTCCGAACTCGGCTGCCCGGCAGTCGTAGTCGCGCGCGCCGGGCTCGGCACGCTCAACCACACGGCCCTGACCCTGGAGGCCCTGACGCGGCGCGTCATCGAGGCCGCGGTGGTCATCGGCGCCTGGCCGGCCGAACCCGGCCTGGCCGAGCTCGAGAACCTCAAGGACCTCCCCGGCCCGCGCCTGGGCCGCATCCCCGAGGGCGCGGCCGCGCTCGAACCCGAGGAGTTCCGGCGCCGCGCACCCGGGTGGTTCGACCTATCCGAGAGTCCCGACTCGGTGTTAGACCAGGTCACGGGCGAGGCGAGTTTGCTGATCACCAGTTCGGGTACCGCTCTCCGGATGAAAAAACTGATGGCTCTGACGCTCGGTGTTTTCAGCGCGATCGGGGGATTCGTCGACCTCGGCGATATCGTCGCCAGCGGTGTCGTCGGCGCCCGGTACGGGCTGGGACTCACTTGGGCAGTCGTCCTGGGGGTCATCGGCATCTGTGTTTTCGCCGAGATGTCCGGCCGCATCGCCGCAGTATCCGGCACACCCGTCTACGGCCTCATCCGCGACAAACTCGGCCCTGGCGCGGCTCTGGTGAACCTCATCGCGTCCTTCGCCGTGACCCTCTTGTCGCTTACCGCCCAGATCGGCGGCATCGCCCTCGTCATCTCCCTCGCCAGCCACATTCCGCACATCGTGTGGGTCATCCCGGTGGGCATCGGCCTGTGGCTGGTGATCTGGCGCGTCAAGTTCGACAACATGGAACGCGCCTTCGGCCTCTCGGGCCTCACCATCGCGGTCTTCGCCGTGGCACTCTGGTGGCTCGACCCCGACTGGGGCGCGCTCGGTCAGCAGGTCGCCAGTGTCGCCCCGCCCGCCGGTGAACCGCTGCCCACCTACCTCTTCTACGCGATCGTGCTGTTCGCCGCCGCCATGACCCCGTACGCGGTGTTCTTCTTCAGCTCCGGCGGCGTCGAAGAAGGCTGGAAGCCGTCCGACCTGCGCACCCAGCGCCTCAACGTGATGCTCGGCTTCCCCCTCGGCGGCCTCCTGTCCGTCGGCATCGCCGCCGCGGCCGCCACGGTCCTGCTCCCCAAGGGTGTCGACGTCAAGACCCTCGATCAAGTCGTCCAACCGGCCATCCTCGCCTTCGGCGCCGCCGGCCTCGCGGTGGCCCTGTTCGGCTTCTTCGCCGCCACGGTCGGCGCCGCCCTCGAATGCGGCCTCTCCTGCGGTTACGCGATGGCCCAGTACTTCGGCTGGCCCTGGGGCAAACGCGTCGCCCCCAAACGCGGCGCGCGGTTCCACCTGACCGTCGGCCTGTGCCTGCTCGTCGGCGTCCTCGTCGTCCAGACCGGGGTCGACCCCATCCAGGTCACCGAGTACTCCCTGGTGTTCACCGCCGTCGCGCTTCCCCTCACTTACCTGCCGGTGCTCGTGGCCGCCAACGACCCCGACTACGCGGGCGAACACGTCAACGGACGCTTGAGCAACGGCCTCGGCATCGCCGTACTGGCCGTGATCGTCATCGCCGCGGCCGCGGCGATCCCGCTGATGATCCTGACGAGGATGGGCGCATGAACACCTGGCACGGACGCGAGAGCGTCGACCTCCTGACCGACCTGATCGACCGGGAACTCGTCGACCCCGACGGCCTGCCCGTCGGCCGCGTCGACGACATCGAGCTGCGCCGCCGCCCCGACGGTCTCTGGGAGCCTGTCGCGTTCCTCACCGGCACCGCCGCCCTCGAGCGGCGCCTGCCTCGCTGGGGCCGCAAGCTCATCAACAGGTCCGCGAAGCTCACCGGCGGCCCCGACGACACACGACGCATCCCGTTTGAAGCGGTCACCGACGTCAACACCTCGGTATCGATCACCAGACAGGCCGCCGAAGCGGCCGCAAGCCCGGCCGAGGAGCGCATCAAGCGCAAGGTGATCGGCCGAATCCCAGGAGCAGGCCATGCGAGTCAATGAACTCATCGGCGCTCCCGTCTACAACGTCGACGGGAGCCCGCGCAGCTATGTCATCGACGTGCGCACCCGAGCCGAGCACGGGACCCTCGTCGTCGACGGCCTGGTTATCGGACGCCACCACTGGCGGATGTTCGGCTACGAGCACCGCGGCGAACACGGCCCGATCCTGCTCCGCTGGGCCGTCGGAGCCCTCCACCGCCACACCCGCTACGTCTCATGGGACGACATCGTGCTCGAAGGCGACATCGTCCAACTGCGCCGCGACTGGGAGGACCTGCCGCGCTTGCCCGGCCTCAACTCTTGAGCGTCAGATTGGTATCGCCGTGCTCGCCGGCGATTCTGAGACAGCTCCTTGGTGCGCCCGGGTTCGCTTGGTCCGGTGGGCGGTCTCGCGAGGCGGGCGCCGGGCGTTTGCCCGGCACCCACTGGTTGAGAGGACGTGCCGTTGCAGGTGCCGCGCGGGGGGAGCTCCCCGCGCGCGATCTTTCGGCGACTCCGCGGATCCCACCCCTCGCCAACCTGCTACGTACACCTCGTCAACTCGCGTTTTTGAATTAATGGTGACTCGCTTCTTCATCGACCCGCAAGAAGAGTTTTCCATCCTGTGGATAACTTCCGAAGTGCGAGTGTTCTTGCTGTTCATGGGCCTGTGGATAATGCTGCTGCAGTTCATGAACCCATTGTCCCGCGGCCATTGCAAGTCCGCATCGGACTTTAGTAAGAGGCGTCCTAAACGAAAGTTATAGCGCTCTCGGCTGAAGCGCTCATCGCCGCGAAACGCTCCTCCGCCTTGCGGAGGAATACGTCCATTCCCCAGTCGATTCCCGCCGAAGCGATCGGGCGGAATTCGCAGCGCATCCGCAGGCCGTTGTCTTCGTCGGCGCTGACGACCGTGTGGTCCCAGGCGTCCCTGGCGTCGCCCGTGCGCAGCCAGCTGTAAGTGTTCACCTGCAACCCGCCGCCTCGACTGATGCGCATCAGCTTGCTGGACAACACCTCTGCGAACACCAGCTCCCGCACCCCGGTCTCCTCCATGGCCTCGCGGACCGCGGTCTCGCCCAAGGTCTCGTGCGCGTGGGCCCCGCCGCCGGGGATCTGCACTCCCGCCTCCCGGCTGTCCCGGTGCAGCATGACGAGCACTTCAAGGCCCTTTGCGGCCGAATTGCGCAGGACGTACGCGCTGGCGCGCTGTCTGAAGTCGAGCATCTCAGGAAGTGTGGGCATCCCGGCAGTCTCACAGCGCCGCTTCGCATCCGCAATGCGTTTTGCCGCTCAGCGGCGGCGCACCAGCAGTGGACTCGGCATCCTGAAGGAGAGGTTCGGCTCGCTCACCGGGGCCCGCACCGTCTCGCAGCGGGGGAGGAGCGGCGCCAGTTCGGCCACCACCACTTCGGCCTCCATCCGAGACAGCTGGCTCCCCAGGCAGCGGTGTGCGCCCGCCCCGAACGCCAAGTGCCGCCTCGAGCCCCGCTGGCCCGGCACCATCGCTGCCGGGCACTCGGCCACGCCCTCGTCCCTTCCGGCGGCCGCCAGCCACACCAGGACCGACTCGCCCTCACGGACCGCGAAGTCGCCGATCGCCGTGTCCTCCTTCGCCACCCGCCGCCACGACGTGATCGGCGGCAGAAGCCGCAGGCCCTCCTCCACGACCGCAGCCGGTGCCGCGGTGAGGAGTTGCGGTTCTTCGATCAACCGGTGGAGCAGCAGCGTCAGGAACTGCGAAGTCGTCTCTTGGCCCGCGACGAGCAAGAAGAACAGCGCCGCCGTCGCCGCGTCCTCGCCATCGGTGTCGAGCAGTGCTCTTGTGGCTCCTGACGAATCCGCCGCCCAGCTCCGCAACAGGGCGTGGAAGGGGCCCACCACCCCCGCCAGCTCGCGTTGGCGCGCCGCGGTCGGGTTCCCCCAGAAGAGCTCCAGCGCCGCCCGGCTGAAGCGCTTGACCTCCGCCGCCGCCTCGACCTCCAGGCCCAGGAGCCGCGCCAGCGCGGCCAGCGGAACCTCAGAGGACACCGCCGCATCCAGATCGACGATGTCGCCCTGCCGCAGCCGCCACGCGACCCCGGACGCGGTGCGGCGGGCCAAACCCGTCAGCCACGGCCGCAGCGCTTCCACCTTCGCGGGCGCGAAGACCTCTCCGAAGCTCGCCCTGATGGGCCCGTGCGTCTCGGTGTCGTTGTTGGCCAACGTCGCCGGCAACCGGAACCGGTGTCGCGTCAGCTCCCGCAGCGAGCCCGCCGGTATCGGGGTGATCGCGTCGAGCGCGTTCGCGGCCGAGAACCGCTCGCGGTCCGACAGCACCTCTTTGGCGAGGCGGTGCGAGGCCACCACCACCTGCCCGTCGCGGCGGAAGACCGCGGCATCGGGTCGGGGATGTTTCCACAGCTCGAAGAGCACGCGCGCAGCCTACCTCCCCCGAAAGTACGAGTCCCGTTCACGGTAATCTGCTTTCAGTCTTTCGGTGCCCCCGCGCCGTGCTCCGCCCCGGCGAGCGCGCCGGGAGCCGCCGTCCGGCACCTGACTGAATGCCCATCGAAGGAGACCGTCCCTTGCAGGAGTACTCCTCCCAGGCCGCCTACGACCGCGGCGAGGCCGTCTGCGTGATCGGCGCCGGTGCGTCCGGCCTCATCGCGGTCAAGAACCTCCGTGAGAACGGCTTCGAAGTGGACTGCTATGAACGGGACACCGTTCTCGGCGGCTTGTGGAACCCTCAGAACCAGCACAGTCCCCTGTACCCCAACACGCACCTGGTCACCTCCCGGTCCCAGACCGAGATCCCCGACTTCCCGATGCCCGACGACTGGCCGGACTACCCCTCCGCGGCCCAGATGCTCGACTACCTGACCGCCTACGCCAAGCATTTCGGGCTGTCCGAGCACATCTGGTACGGGTCGGAGATCTCCCACATCGAACCGGTCGAGGGCACACGCTTCGAAGTGGTCGTCAAGCCCGCCGCCGGGAGCGCCGCCCGCCGACTGCGCTACGGCGCGGTCATGATCGCCACGGGACACCACTGGGCCGCCAACCTGCCGTCCTACCCCGGACAGGACCAGTTCCGCGGCACCGTCCTCCACTCCTCGCAGCTCAAGGACGCTTCGCGGCTGCGCGGCAAGCACGTCCTCGTGATCGGCGGCGGCAACTCCGGCGTCGACATCGCCTGCGAGGCCGCCGTGAACGCCGCCGGCTGCGTCCACTCTGTCCGCCGCGACACCTGGCACCTGCCCAAATACCTCGGCGGCGAACCTGCCGACTTCGCCCTTGTCCGCCTCGGCGCCCGCCCGAAGTTCCTGCGGCGCTTCCTGACCGACCGGCTCCTCAAGGGACCGGTACGGCTCGCCACCCGCATGGGCATCGAGACGCCGGGCCACGGCCCCACCGGCGAGGAGCCCGTCCGCAACGGCCGCTATCTCGAGCATGTCGGGGACGGCTCGATTCAGCGCCGTGGTGAGGTCGCCCGGTTCGACGGCTTCGATGTCGCCTTCGCCGACGGCAGTGAGATGCGCCCCGACCTGGTCGTCTTCGCGACCGGTTACCGGCCCAAGATCACTTGCGTTTCGCCGGAGCTGCTCGGCGTCGACGCCGATTCGGGCCAACCGAAGCTCTTGGCGCGCATGTTCTCACCGCAGCAGGAAACGCTCGCCGTCGCCGGGCTCGTCGAACCCGGCGTCGGGGTGCTGCCGATCGTCCACTGGCAGACCCATGCCATCGCCCACTGGCTTCAGGTGCGCAAGGGCGACCCCGAACGCGCCGCGAACTTCCGCCGCCAAGTCGTGAGCGAATCCGCCCAGTACGCGGTCGAGTCGAGCGGCGCGTCACCGCGTCACCGGCTGGCCGTGGACGCCGGGGAGTACCTGGCCAGCCTGGGGCGCATCATCGACACCCTCGAACAGGAGCCCGCCAAATGAGCCTCACCGCCTGGGCGCGGCGCGCCCGCACCCCCGAGCCGGTCCCGGTCCGGCGCGAGATCGCCTACTTCGAGCCCGCCGACCTCTTCGACATCGACATCAAGGACGACCCGGAGGCTGACCCGGTGCTCTGCTGCACCGGCGACCCGGCCGGGGCCGCCGCTTTCAACGCCTTGTGGCTCAAGCGGTTCGCGACGACCGGGAGGTACGCCGCGGCCGTGAGCGTGCGCGGCCAGGGCGGCACGCCCGCCGCCGCGGGCGGCCCGGAGGCCCGGGCGCACGACGTGGTGCAGGCGGCGGTCACCGTGCCTCGCCAGGCGGTCCTGATCGGACACTGCGAGGGCGCGGCCTGGGCCGCGCTCGCGGCCGGCCGCTATCCGGCCGCGGGGCTGGTGCTGGTCTCGCCGCAGCAGTTTCCGAAGCAGCCGCCGAAGCCGGTCGGGGGCCCGCCGGTGCTGCTGGTGGTGAGCGAGTCCGAGGCGCAGACGAAGGAGGTCCAGGCGGTCACGGAGTCGTACGGGGTCGCCCCGCTGACGTTCGCGGGTACTCCCGAGAACGTGTTCAAGGGCGGCACTGCGGACGGCCTTCTCGACGCGATCATCTCTTGGCTCGACGGCAAGAAGTGACGATTCCCGTCGCACTCCAAAAGCTCGTATCGGCGGTGGGCTCCAGACGGTAGCGGGGAGACCAAACTGAATCCGGGATCCGGTCCAGCGCACCCGAAAGCTCGAGTCGGTGCTGGGTCTGGGTCCCCGGTTTTCGACGCCGGCTCGGGGAACCTGAAGCCAAGCTGAAGCCGCGGCGGCGGCGGCACGACCGCGGCGGATTCACCCGCTCGGGTCAGACGACCGCGCCGTCGTCGGTGTCGTCGTCTTCCTTGTCCGGCCGCAGACGGCTGATGAGCAGCCATACGCCGATCAGGAACGCCACGAAGCCGACCAGCCGGCCCGGATGCGTGCCCAGCGGTGCGATGCCCGGGTTCACCAGCAGCGCCAGACCCCCGATGATGAGCAGCACCCCGCCGATCGCGGGCAGGCTCGGCCACGGCATCGGCGGCGGTTCCGGCGGCTCGTAGTCGTCCTCGTCGTCCTCGGGCAGGTCCGCGTCCCACAACTCCAGCAGCGTCGGTTCCTCATCGGAGGTCGCCGACACGCGCGCGGGCGTCACCGGTGCCGTCTCCACCGGCACCTCGTCCGCGTCGCCGTCCTTGCCGAGCTCGGTCTCGCCCAAGCCCTTGATGAGCTCGTTGAAGCGCCGGTCCACGTCCTCGGGACGCAGCTCATTGCCGTCGCCGGGCCCGTTCGCTTGCTCGCTGCTGTCGGGCTCGCCGTTGCTCTCCTGCTCACCGCTGCGCTCAGTCATGGACACCTCGGGTCTTGGCCAGCTGCCGGTTCATGAACTCGACGCTCCCGGAGAAGATCGTCTCGGCGTCGTAGTCGAGCGTCGCCACATGGAAACTGCGCGGCAGCACCGTCGCCTCGACGTCCTTGGACCGGACTCCCGCCCGGACGACCGCGCTATTGCGCGGGCTCACCACATGGTCCTCGGCGCTCGTGAAGATCCGCAGCGGAACCGTGACCCGCGCCAGCTCCGGCCGGGCCACCTTCCACAGCCGCCGCAGCGACGCGTAGGCAGCCACCGGCGTCCGCGCCGTGGTCTTCTCCCGAACATCAGGCTTGTTCAAGTCCGACCCGATCGCGCCCACGCTCGGCATCACATACCGCAGCGCCGGGGCCAGGAACCCGTGCGGCTTGTCGTCGAAGATCGCCGGATTCACCAGCACCAGCCCTGACAGGTCTCCGCCGCGCTGCTCCGCCAGCCGCAGCGACAGCGTGCCGCCCATCGACAGGCCGCCCGCGAACACGGGTCTACCGAGCAGCAGCGCCGCGTCCAGGGCCTCCTCGACACGCGCGTACCACTGCTGCCAGGTCGCCTTCGCCAGCACCTGCCACGTCTCGCCGTGGCCCGGCAGCAGCGGCGCGACGACGTTGAAGCCCGCGTCCCGCAGATGCTCGCCCCACGGCCGCATGCTCGCCGGATCCGAGGTGAACCCGTGGCACAAAAGCATGGTCGCTTTGGCGTCGGAGCCGAGGTCGAACGTGAACTCCTCGGAATCGATCGTCACGTCGCCTCCCGGATCGCTGACTGTTGGGGACGGGATTCGCCTGAGCACATTCTCGGCTCGCAAGCTTCGCCGTGGCCGGACGATCCCGTTTCGCGCTGCGTGCCCATTCTCGCACGCGGCCGCTAGCGGCTGCCACCGCGCGGACGGAGCGCGCGCAGGGATTGACTAGTGCCGATACGCTTGAGCGCGTGATCTACTGGGTGTTGAAGGCGACGTTGGGCTCGCTCCTGTGGGCTATTTGGCGCCCGCAGGTCGAAGGGCTCGAACACGTGCCAGAAAAAGGCCCGGCGATCCTGGCCTCGAATCACCTCGCCGTCACCGACTCCTTCTTCATGCCCTTGGTGGTCAAACGCCGGGTCACCTTCATCGCGAAGGAGGAGTACTTCACCGGCCGCGGCCTCAAAGGCCGGTTCGTGCGCGTCTTAATGAACGCCGTCGGCGCCATCCCCGTCGACCGCGCCGGCGGCGAGGCCGCCACCGCCTCGCTGGACACCGGCAAACGCGTGCTCTCCGAAGGCCGCCTCTTCGGCATCTACCCCGAAGGCACCCGCTCGCCCGACGGGCGCCTTTACCGCGGCAAGACCGGCGTCGCCCGCCTCGCCCTCCAGACCGGCTCCGTGGTCGTGCCCGTCGCCATGCTCAACACCGGTGAGCTGCAACCGATCGGGAGGCGGATTCCCCGTATCGGCCGCGTCCGCATCAAGTTCGGCCCGGCGCTCGACTTCAACCGCTACCGGGAGTTGGTCGGCGACCGGTTCATCGAACGCGCCGTCACCGACGAGGTCATGGACTCGCTCCGGGCCCTGTCGGGGCAGGACTACGTCGATGAGTACGCGGCCAAGTACCGGGGTCGGGAGAAGAAGGGGGAGTTAGGTGAGCACCGCTCCTTATTGCCAGCGCTTGCTACGACGCCCTCAATTCGGCTCCGCCACCATGTACTTACTCGGCTCCGCCGAAACCCGCCCTCCGCCGCAGTGCCGGCAGATCCACCACCACGATCTTGCGGCCCTCCGTGCGCAGCCAGCCGCGGTTCGCGAAGATCCCGATCGCCTGGTTGACGCTCTGGCGCGAACCCCCGGCCATCTCCGCCAGCTGCGTCTGGTTCAACTCGATCGTCGTCATCGGTGATGAGTGCTGCTCCGCGAGCCGTACCAGCGTCTTCGCCACCCGGCCCGGCAGATCCAGGAACACGTGGTCCGAAGACTGCTCCGTCAATCGCCGCACGAGCATGCCCATCGACCGCAGCACCGCATCAAGCATCTTCGGGTTCCGGTGGACCAGTTCGAGGAACGACGACCGCGCCAGCGCCAGCGCCGACGTGTCCTCGAGGGCCTCCGCGCTGGCCGACCGGGGCGATCCGTCCAGGAGGGAGACCTCGCCGAGCAGTTCGGGGGCGCGGGCGACGTGCAGCATCGCGCGCTCGCCGGTGGCCGCGGTCCGGAAGACGCTCACCGCGCCCGTGCGGATCATGATGAGCGACTCGCCCGGCTCGCCTTCGAAGAACAGGAGGTGCCCTCGCCGATAGTGGCGCTGTACCGCCACCTCAGCGATCTGCCGCCGTGCCTGCGGGTCGAGGCCGGCGAACATGGCGACGCCTGCAAGCGGGTCTTCAGATGGGCTGACACCCATAGCTCTCCCCCTTCGGTGGGTCCCGGGTCCGCGGTTCCCTCCGATGATCGCTGTCTTTTCCGTCGTTGTACAGGGCCCAGTGTCGGAAACTTCACGCTCCGTTGGTCCGTGTGTCCAGACGGCACACTTGTGACTCGGCCGAGTGTACGATCAAGTCTACGAGCTTTCGCAATGATTGTCCGGTATCGCGGATGGCGTGTGCAGATTGCGAGGTCAGATTCTTGCTGCCCGATCGTATGGCGTAGCGTCGAGCCCAGTCCGGCGACATACGGGTGTGGGCCAAAAAGGCCCGAAGCGATCGCTCGTGATCATACGAAAGGCCGATGCGTGGCGTACCGATACTTCTACGATTGCGAGTTCATCGAGGACGGTCGCACGATTGAACTGGTCTCGATCGCGGTCGTCGACGAGCACGGCCGCGAGTACTACGCCGTGTCCACCGAGTTCGACCCCTCACGGGCCATCGAATGGGTGCGGCGCAATGTGCTCGACAAGCTGCCGCCCCCCGCGAGCACGCTGTGGAAGGACCGCGCGACGATCCGCGACGAGCTGTACGAGTTCCTGGTCGCGCCGGTGCGCAAGAAGACCGGCTCGCACCCCGGGGACCGGATCGAACTCTGGGCCTGGATCGGCGCCTACGACCACGTGGTCCTCGCGCAGTTGTGGGGCACGATGCCCGAGCTGCCGCGGGCGCTGCCGCGCATGACCAAGGACCTGCGCCAGCGCTGGGAGGACCTGGGCCGCCCCGAGCTGCCCGTCACGCCTGACGCGGACATGCACGACGCCCTCACCGACGCGAAGCTCAACCTGGCCCGCTGGGGGGCGATGGAGTCGGTCCGAGGCGAGCGCGCCGCGTACGGCCCCGTCGACTCCCGCCGCTAGAGCGGCCCGAACCCCTGGTCGCCGCCGCCGGGCCCCGATATAGGCTGGGCGGTGTTTCGGCAAAGAGGCCGCCAAGTTAACAGTCCTCACTCCAGGGAGTAAGACACATGCGCATTGGCGTGCTCACCGGCGGCGGTGACTGCCCCGGTCTCAACGCGGTCATCCGCGCCGCGGTCCGTAAGGGCACCAAGGAATACGGCCACGAGTTCGTGGGATTCCGCTACGGCTGGAGGGGCCCGATCGAGGGCATCACCCAGCCCCTGGACTGGGACTCGGTCGAGAATCTCCTCGACCAGGGCGGCACCGTCCTGCACTCGTCGCGCACCAACCCTTACAAGATCGAGGGCGGCGTCGAGGCCATCAAGAAGAACATGGCCGCGCTGGGCGTGGACGCGCTTATCGCGATCGGCGGCGAGGACACCCTGGGTGTTGCGACGAAGCTGACCGCCGACGGCGTCAACTGCGTCGGCGTGCCGAAGACCATCGACAACGACCTGTCGGGCACCGACTACACGTTCGGCTTCGACACCGCGGTGAACATCGCGACCGAGGCGATCGACCGCCTGTGGACGACCGCCGACTCCCACGACCGCTGCATCGTCGTGGAGATCATGGGCCGCCACGCCGGCTGGATGACGCTGCACGCGGGCATCGCGGGCGGCGCGAACGTGACGCTCATTCCCGAGATCGCCTTCGACATCGAGAAGGTCGCGAACTTCGTCAAGGAGCGCAAGGACGCGGGCAAGGCCACCATCGTGGCCGTGTCCGAGGGCGCGCACGCCGAGACGGGCATGGTCCTCAAGGACGGCGAGGTCGACGCGTTCGGCCACGTCAAGCTCGGCGGCGTGGGCGACTGGGTCGCCAAGGAGATCAAGGAGCGCGCCGAGATCGAGACGCGCGCGATCATCCTGGGTCACCTGCAGCGCGGCGGCACGCCGACCGCGTTCGACCGGGTGCTCGCCACCCGCCTTGGCCTGGAGGCCGCGGCGGCGGTGAACGAGGGCGACTTCGGCAAGATGATGGCGCTCCAGGGCACCAACGTCGTGCGCATCCCGATCCACGAGGGCACCGACGTGCTCAAGACCGTCCCGGTCGAGCGCTACGCCGACGCCGAAGTCTTCTTCGGGGTGTAGTAGAGGTCCGCTGCGGTGCAGCAGGACCTCTGAGAGAAAATCTGCGCTGCGTTTCGCTCGTCGCGCGTACTGCTTCGCGTAGGATCTCGCTCCTCACGAAGCCTTGTCGGATTTTCACTCGGGGCGTCCGGTGGGCCCGAACCGGCGGCGTTATCGCTGCGAATAAGCGCAACCACGGGCACGCCCGGTCGTTAGACCGAGCGTGCCCGTGGATTTTCAAGAGGAAATCGACGAGATCCCGCATCTCGCCGATTTCACGTATCACAAGACCCTGCCGGACATCGACTTCGATGCGACTGCGGTGCCCGGTCTCGACGCCGACTTCTTCCGCCGCCCGGTCGGCGACCGGCTGCTCAGTGTCGGCGTGTACCGCTTCGGCGGGGCCGAAACGCACCGGGCCTGGGGTTGGGTGGGCGATGTCCACTGCTCTTGGCATGCCTATCGGAACCCCACGACCGAAGATTTCAACGGCCCGTTTCGCGGCTGCCCCGAGCTGCGGCTGCTCCGCGCGGACGGCCGCCTTCTCGGGTTCGAGCTCGGCTCAGGAAGCCTCGCCCGGCAGTTCTCTCTGGGCGCCGGCCCGCTCCAGGCGGGTCACCCGGCGGGTGTACCAGATCGCGGCGATCGAGACCGCGAGGCCGAAGAACAGCCCGCTGCCGGCGAACAGCGCCGAGGCCCCCGGTGAGAAGCCCAGGATCGCGACCGGCACCTGCACGAAGCCGATCAATCCCACCAGCAGCCACTTGCTGCGGCCCTCGCCCCACAGCAGCGCCGTCCAGATCGGCGCGACCACGATGGCGAGGATCGCGATGTCGAGTGCCCAGTGCACCACCGGGTTCTGGACCCTGTCGTGCTGGAACGCCATCGCCGGACTCGAGACCGAGACGATCGCGGCGGCGACGGTCGCCACGAAGGCGAGACGACGTGTCATACGCAACCTCCTATGCGAGCGAAGCTTCAACGCTACGTCCGGTAATCGCCCATGTCTGTCGGGTATCCGCCACTTACGGTCATCTTCCGAGGCAGCGGCCCTGCCCGCTGGCGTCGGGCGTATCGGGACCGCCGCTCCCGGCGCATCGCGGCACGAATCGAAAGAGCGCTTGCGCAGCGTTGCAGACCGGAGGCCTTCCCCGAGACCCGGAACGCCTGTGGGGTGCGCGAAAGCCGACCACCCGAAGTGGGTGGCCGGCTTTCGACGTCGTTCGGTCAGGTTCAGCCGTGGGTCTTGGTCAGCTCGGCCGCTTCCACCGTGTGGCGCAGCAGCAGTGCCGTCGTCACCGGGCCCACACCGCCCGGGACCGGGGTCAGCCTTCGGGCCACACCGGACACCGCCTCGTAGTCCACGTCGCCGACCAGGCCGCCGTCCTCGGTCGGGTTGGTGCCCACGTCGATCACCGTGGCGCCGGGCTTCACGAAGTCCGCGCCGATCATCCCCGCGCGGCCCACTGCCGCCACCAGCACATCGGCCTCGCGGCAGACCGCCGCGAGGTCCTTCGTGCGCGAGTGGCACACCGTCACCGTCGCCGACTCGTTCAGCAGCAGCAGCGCCGCCGGCTTGCCGACCACAGTGGAACGGCCGACCACCACGGCCCGCGCGCCCTCGAGCGTCAGGTCCTCCCGCTTGAGCAGTTCCAGCACCGCCGCACTCGTGGCCGGCGCCCACGTCCGCAGGCCCGCCGCCAAGCGCCCCAGGCTCTCCGGGTTCGCCCCGTCGATGTCCTTGTACGGGCTGATGTACCCGCCCACCTGGGCGAGCGCCACCCCCTTCGGCAGCGGGGTCTGGCAGATGATCCCGTGGACGGTCGCATCGGCCGACAGCTCCTGGAGCTTCACCGTGATCTCGTCGCGCCCGGGCTCTTTCAAGTGCTCGATCCGGCAGTCGACGCCTTCCTTCTCCGCGGCCTTCTTGATCGACCGCACGTACCAGGCCGTGCCCTCGTCGTCCGTGGGGACCACGACCGCCAGCGTCGGCACGATGCCCTCGCCCCGCAGCCGCGCCGCCTCGGCGGCGACCTCCGCGCGCAGCGCCTTCGCGACCGCACGTCCGTCGATGGCAAAGTCGTCGATGTCACTCATGCCCGAATCCTCTTCGCCACAGCCTGCATGATCGCCTCGGCCTGCACCTTCGTCTGCATCGCCTCATTGAGCGCGCTCGCGAGCCGCTCGCGCTCGGCCGGGTCCTTGATCGAGACCAGGTTGATGTCCACGTTCAACGCCGCCGACTCCAGCGCCGACTTCGCCCCCGACGCCGCCACGGCAACATCGGAGAGCACATTCGGGTTCGACCCCTCCAGGATCCGCCCCGACAGCCGGATCACCCGGGCCGCGACCTTCGCCACCGCCAACGGCACGGCCGCGGCCTCCACCAGGCCCGCCTGGATCGCCGCGGTCCGCGCCGCCTTCTCCTCATCCGAGGATTTCGGCAGCTTGTAGGCCGCCACCACGCCCGAGAACGCCTCCGCGTCGTCCTCCGCCAGCTGGAGCGCCTCCGCCCGCAGCCGCTCGGCCTCCGCCAGGACCTCCCGCATCACCGCCTCGTGCTCGGCGAACTTCGGCTTGCCGATGGTCAGGTTGCACACCATGGACACCAGAGCTGCGGCCATCGCCGCGCTCACCCCCGCCGCCGCCCCGCCGCCGGGCGCCGGAAGCTCCGAGGCGAGGTCGGTCAGCCAGTCTTCAATCGTCGTCTCACGCACCAGGCCAGCCTAGACGCGTACCGAAAGGTGGGATGTCTGCGATCGACCCGATGTGTCGCACCGGTCCCCGAAGCGTGGGCCCGTACACCCGTCCGCGTGTGCGGGTTCACCTCTTGGGACGGCCGAAAGATCATGGTGGACCCGCGCCGCCGCCACGTACCATTAGCGCGTGAACCGCCAATGGCATGATCTGCGAAACCCCGGTCTCGTCCCCGTCGTCGCCGACGCGGAGAAAGCCGAGCGCTATCAGCTCGACGCCTGGCGGGACCTGCCCCGCGAGCAGGTTCCCCCGTGGCCCGACTACGCCGAGGTCGAAGACGTCGTCGGCGTGCTCGCCGGCGTCCCGCCGATCGTGGCCCCTTACGAGGTCGAGCACCTCCGCGAACTCCTCGCCGAGGTCTGCGAAGGCCGCGCCTTCCTCATGCAGGGCGGCGACTGCGCCGAGACGTTCATCGACAACACCGAGCACCACGTGCTCGCCAACATGCGCACGCTCCTGCAGATGGCGGTCGTGCTCACCTACGGCGCCTCGCTCCCGGTCGTCAAGGTCGGCCGCGTCGCCGGACAGTACTCCAAGCCGCGCTCGGCCGCGCTCGACTCGCTCGGCCTGCCCGTCTACCGCGGCGACATGTTCAACTCCCTCGAGGCGACCGAAGAGGCCCGCGTCTGCGACCCGCAGCGGATGATCCGCGCCTACGCCAACTCCGCCGCCACCATGAACATGCTCCGCGCCTACCTGCGCGGCGGTCTCGCCGACCTCATGGCCGTGCACGACTGGAACAAGGACTTCGTCCGCACCTCCCCGGCCGGCGAGCGCTACGAGGCCATCGGCCGTGAGATCGACCGCGCCGTGCGCTTCATGGCCGCGTGCGGCGTCGAAGACGACAACCTCCACACCGCCGAGGTCTTCGCCTCCCACGAGATGCTCGCCATCGAATACGACCGGGCCCTCACCCGCATCTACGACGGCAAGGCCTACGCCCTCTCCGGCCACATGGTCTGGAACGGCGAACGCACCCGCCAGCTCCACGGCGCCCACATCGACTTCCTCTCGCGCGTGGCCAACCCGGTCGGCTGCAAGATCGGCCCCACCGCCACGCCCGAATGGGTCGTCGAGATGTGCCAGAAACTCAACCCGGAGAACCTTCCCGGGAAGCTCGTCATCATCACCCGCATGGGCCACAAGAACGTCCGCACCGTGCTCCCGCCGATCGTCGAAAAGGTCGAGGCCGCCGGGTGCAAGGTCGTGTGGCAGTGCGACCCCATGCACGGCAACACCTTCGAATCGGCCTCGGGCTACAAGACCCGCGCGTTCGACCAGGTCGTCGACGAGGTCCTCGGCTTCTTCGAGGTGCACCGCCAGACCGGCACGCACCCGGGCGGCATCCACATCGAACTCACCGGCGAGGACGTCACCGAAT
>DATABR010000230.1:0-15603 GCA_036259435.1 Glycomyces sp. | reverse complement strand
GGTGCGGCGGCATCACGGTGCTCAGCCCTTGACGCAGATGACCTGCCGGAGGCGGACGACGATCTCCACGAGGTCGGACTGGGCCGCCATGACCGCTTCGATGTCCTTGTAGGCGCCCGGGATCTCGTCGATGACGCCCGCATCCTTGCGGCACTCGACACCCTCGGTCTGGGCGACCAGGTCCTCGACCGTGAAGCGCTTGCGCGCCGCGTTCCGGCTCATCTTCCGCCCCGCCCCGTGGGAGGCCGACTCGTAGGCGTCGGCATTGCCGAGACCGCGCACGATGAAGCTGGAAGCACCCATCGAACCGGGAATGATCCCCAAGTCCCCCAACCCGGCGCGAATCGCACCCTTGCGGGTCACCAGGAGGTCTTGACCGTCGTGGGTCTCTTCGGCCACGTAGTTGTGGTGCACCGAGATCTCGGGCTCGAAGCGGACCTTCGCGAACCGCTTCTTGACCACCTGCCGGAAGAGCGCCATCATGACGGCCCGATTGCGGCGGGCGTACTCCTGCGCCCAGAACAGGTCCCGTCGGTATGCCTCCATCTGCGGCGTGTCGGCGACGAACACCGCGAGATCCGGGTCGGGCAGGTTCGTGTTGTGCGGCAGACCCTTGGCCTTCTCGATGTGGTGCTGTGCGAGCGCGTTGCCCACGTACCGCGAGCCCGAGTGCAGCAGCATCCACACTTGACCGTCATCAGATAGACAAAGTTCTATATAATGGTTGCCCGATCCCAGGGAGCCGAGCTGCTTCATCGCCTTGGCCTCGGTCCGCTTCGCCACCGGCTTCGCCAGATCGTCGAAGCCCGACCAGAACTCGTGCCAGCCGTGCAGGCCGGTCTTGAGGTGGCCGACGTCGACCGAGTTCTTGTGCATGGCCTGGCCGACCGGGATGGCGGCCTCGATCGCCGAGCGGAGCCGCCCGAGGTCGTCGGGCAGGTCCTCGGCGGTGAGCGAGGTCCGCTGCGCGGTCATGCCGCAGCCGATGTCGACGCCGACGGCGGCGGGCGAGACCGCGCCGCGCATGGCGATGACCGAGCCCACCGTGGCGCCGATGCCGTAGTGCACGTCGGGCATGACGGCCACGCCGTGGACCCACGGGAGCTTGGCGATGTTGTAGAGCGGGCCCGCGCCTGCGGTTCGACCGTGTCGACGTCGCCCCACAGACGGATCGGAGCCGCGCTGGACTGGAGGTCGGTGAAGGACATGGAGGGGCTCCTCTCATAGGGACATTGTGGACAACCGGCCGAGTTGCGAGGTCAATGTTCCTATGCAAGGAGGTGAATCACCAACACATTTATTGGAGGGCTTCGACGAGGAGGTCGGCGAGGGCTTTCGCGTATTCGCCTTCGGGGTCGTAGTCGGGGTCGAAGACCGTCAGGTCCATGCCGGCGCAGCGGTCGTCTGCCGCACAGGTGGTGATGACCTGGCTCAGCTCTCCCAGCGAAATGCCGCCCGGGGCCGGGCCGTCGACGGCGGGCATCACCGAGGGGTCGAGCACATCGGCGTCCACGTGGAGCCAGAAGGTCGCCACCTCGCCGAGCGCGTCCAGCGCCCACTCGGCCGAGCGGCCGACGCCGTTGGCGCGCAGGGCCGGGACAGTGCGCATCGCGACGCCGGTGGCCTCCAACTCGACCCGGTGCGGGTCGTCGGCGCGCAGACCGAGCATCACGAGGTGATCGGTGTCCACATACGGTCGCAGGCCGCCGATGTCGGTGAGGTCGGGCTGCCCGCGGCCCGTGGCGAGCGCGAGTTCTTCGGCTGCGGCGGCGCCCACGAACTGGGAGTTGCCGGGATGGCGGAAGTCGGAGTGGGCGTCGATGAAGATCAGGCCGCGGTCCTTGCTGTCGCGTTCGGTGCGGCGCCGGGCCGCCAGCGCGGGGCCGAGGAGGATCGAGCAGTCGCCGCCGAGGACGAGCGGAAAGCGCCGCTCGCGCCAGAGCCGCTCGACCCGGTCGGCGAGTCGCCGGGTGTATTCGGCGATGGCCTTGGCCTGCCCGACGCCGTCGCCGGGCCGCCATACGGAGGCGTCGAAGCGCGGCGAAGTGAGGCATCCGGCGTCCACGGCGTTCAGGCGGGAGAGGAGCCGGTGGTCGCGCAGGGCGCCGGGGGCCTTGGCGCAGCCGGGGACGGTACTGGGGGTCGGCGGGCGCAGGCCGAGGTTCGAGGGCGCGTCGAGTACCGCGATGCGCCTCGATCGCGTCGCTGGCAAGACTCACCTCCCCCACCACAGAACCGGCCACGCTAGCTTGTCACAACGGACCGCCCCGGCACCAGGCTTGCATAGCGGAGCACGGCTCCACCGAACGGCCGAACCTCCACGTCACGGTGTGTGACGTGGAGGTTCGAAATGCCTTGCGGCGCTATGACTCTCTGGGAATACGGGCCTAGAAGAGGACGGAGCTGAGCTTGCGGCGGGCCTTGGCGACGGCCGGGTCGTCGACCCCGGCGACGGTGAACAGCTCGACCAGGCGCTTGCGCACGCGCTCGCGCTCGTCGCCGAAGTTCTTGGCGACGAGGGCGATGAGCCGGTCGTAGGCGGCTTCGGCCTGGCCCGAGAGGAGCTGGAGGTCGGCCGCGGCGAGCGCGGTGTCGATGTTGTCAGGGTCGGCGTCGGCGATCGCGATGGCATTGTCGGGCAGGGCCCCGACGCGCCGCAGCATCCGCACCTGCGCGATGCCCGCCTCGGCCTCGCCGGAGGCCGGGTGGTTCTTCAGGTACTTGTCGTACGCGGCCTCGGCCGCGTCGAGGTCGCCTTCGACCATGAAGTTCTCGGCGGCGGCCAGCTCGGGGTCGGTCGGCTGGGGGACGTCGAGTCCTGCGGCCTGGGTGACGCGGCCGATCCACTGGCGCAGGCCCTGTTCGGTCTGCGGGCCCTGGAGCAGGTCGAGCGGGCGGCCCTGGGCGAGGGCGACGACGGCCGGCAGTGACTGGAGCTGGAGCGCGGCGGCGAGCTGCTGGTTCTGGAGGACGTCGGCCCTGGCGAGGGTCCACGCGCCGCCGGCCTCGGCGGCGAGCTGCTGGAGGAGGTCGCGGACCTGGAGGCTCTCGGGCACCTGGTCGGCCCAGAACGCGACGATGACGAGCGCTTCGAGGGAGCGCTCGAGCACTTCGCTCTGGACGGTCGCGTCGGTGACGTCGAGGGCGGCGACGCTCGGGCCGCCCGGCCCACCGGGCGGCTGTGCCTGCGCGGCCTGCTGCTGCGCGGCGGCGGCGAGGGTGCTGAGGTCGACGCCTCCGGAGAATCGTGACGGTACCTGGTCGCTCATGGTGATGATTGTTCCATTCTCATCGTGGTTCGGAGCCGGGGGCCGGGAACGGTGTGGGCCGCGCGGCCTCGGCCGGCGGGGTCGCGGTCTGCGGGTGCGGTCAGCGGCGTCCGGCGGCCTCGTCGCGGCCTTTGCAGGCGAGCCGGTCGGCGCGCTCGTTGCCGGGGTCGCCCGCGTGACCTTTGACCCAGCGCCAGTCGACCTGGTGGCGGGAAGCGGCCTCGTCGAGGCGCCGCCACAGATCAGAGTTCTTGACCGGTTCCTTCTTGGCGTTGATCCAGCCGTTGCGCTTCCAGCCGTTCATCCAGGTCATGATGCCGTTGCGGACGTAAGAGGAGTCGGTGTAGAGGACGACGTCCATGGGGCGCTTGAGGGCTTCGAGGGCCTGGATGGCCGCCATCAGCTCCATGCGGTTGTTGGTGGTGGCCTTCTCCGCGCCGTACAGCTCCTTCTCGTGCCCGCCCCACTGCAGGTACACGCCCCAGCCCCCCGGGCCGGGGTTGCCGGAGCACGCCCCATCGGTGTAGATGACGGCGGTGGCCTCGTTCGCGTCCGGTTTCGGCATGCCTGCCAGCTTAGTCCGCGAGCGCGGTGACGGCCTCGATGCCCAGCAGGACGCCGATCACGAGGAAGAGCCCGGAGGAGACGTACCGGATGACCTTCTCGGGGATGCGCCGCGCGACCCAGGCCCCGGCGAAGACGGCCAGGAGGTCGGCGGCGAGCATCCCGGCGCTGCCGCCGAGCCAGACGCCCCACGGGTGGTAGCTGGAGCCCATGCCCATCGCGAGGATCATGGTCTTGTCGCCGAACTCGGCGAGGAACATGGCGGCGACGACGGTGAGCAGACCGGTGCGGCGCTCCTTGAAGTCCTCTTCGCCTTCGTCGTCGTCCTGGCCGCCGCGCAAGCCCCAGAGGCCGAAGGCGATGAACAGGATGGCGGCGGCGAGGCGGATCCAGTCGGTGGGCAGGAGGCTCCCGGCGACGGCGCCGAGGCCGACGGAGAGGCCGATGAGGGTGCCGATGGAGATGATCAGGCCGAGGATGACCGAGCGCATCCGGTACTTGGTGGCGAAGGTGAGGGCCATGAGCTGGCTCTTGTCGCCCATCTCCCCGAGGAAGATGGCGCCGAAGCTGACTGCTGCGGCGATGAGAAACGCGTCCATTGAGGGTGATCCTCCCAGTATTCAGGCCGGGAGGAGGGCGGTGAGCGGCCTCGACCCCGGCGCATGCCAGCGGTCGAAGGTCTCGCTCGCCCCGAATTCGAGGCCGTGCGGCCGGGTCCTCCGAAGAAGACCAGTGTGTCGACCGCAGCGTTGGGAGCTACTCCCCTTCTCGGTGGGCAACTATACGCGTGGGCCGGCTTCCGCCGCGACGGGTGCGGGACGTGATGCGTGCCGCCCCAGGCGGGTGACGGCGGGCGTGCCCCCAACGGGGGCGGCCGACCGGACGACCGACGGGACGGTGCCAAGTTTGTCCCGGCGGAGCCGGTGCACGGCGCGGTCAACTCACCGAGGCGGGCCGGCGGTCGGCGTCGTCGGGTGCGCGGTTCAGCAGGCGGCGCAGAGTGATCGGCCCGGCGAAGGCCGCGAAGGCTGCCAGTACTGCGGGGACGAGCAGTCCGGCCGTGATGCTAGTGGCCTCGGCGATGTAGCCGATCGCGGCGGGGCCGAGGAGCAGCCCGGCCGAGCCGGACATGGAGATGAGGGCGACGTTGGAGGGGGTGCCTCCGGCTTCGCCGATGGCGCTGAAGAGGACCGGGACGATGATGGCGATGCCGCTGCCGGCGAGGAGCCATCCGGTCCAGGCGAGGGGAAGACCGCCGGCCATGCCCGAGACGAGGACGAGGGTATAGCCGGCGGTGGACACGGTGCCGGCCCACAGCAGGGTGCGGCCGGGGCCGAGCTTCGCACGGATGGGGTCGCCGAAGAGGCGGAAAACGGTCATGGCGCAGGCGAAGACGGTGTAGGAGAGGGGCGCGAGGGCGGCGTCGGCGTCGAGCTCGCGGTCGGCGTGGAGGTTGGCCCAGTCGATCGCGCCGGATTCGATGAGGTGCCCGGCGAGACCGAGGATGAACATGGCGGCGAGAAGGATCGCACCGATGGGGCGCACCGGGACGCCGCTGCTGCCGCCCGAATTGTCTTGACCCGGAGGCGGCAGCAGCGGACGTGTGAAGAGCGCGAAGGCGATCGCGCTGATGACGGCGACGACCACGAGCATCGCCTGGCTGCCCAGCCCGAGGGTGAGGCCGAGGGAGGTGAGCGCCCCAGCGAGGGCGCCGCCGAGGCTCCAGAAGCCGTGGAACGAGGAGATGATGGGCCGCCCGTAGCGGCGCTCGAGTTCGACCGAGTGGGCGTTCATGCCGACCTCGACGAACCCGACGCCGACGCCGTAGAGGGCGGCGCAGACCAGGAGGGTGGTGTAGTCCCCGGCGAGGGCGGGCGCGAGGAGCACAAGTTGCGAGGCCGGGCCGGTCCAGCGCAGGAGGGTGCGGGTGGTGTGGCGGTCGGCGAGGCGCCCGGCGAGGGACATGGAGGCGAGGCCGACGATCTGGATGACCAGCAGCGCCGTGCCGAGCTTGGCTTCCCCGAGATTGAGGCGATCGCCGACGCTGGGGAGGGCGGCGGCCCAGGCGCCCATCACGAAGCCGGAGGTGGCGAAGGCGCCGAAGACGCCGATGCGGGCTCGGCGGAGGGCGAGCATGTCCGCGGTTTTCTCAGTCGGGGAGTTCACAGTCGTTGCGGTCCTAGCGGTGTGGTGGCGGGCCGGGAGTGGGCCCGGAAGTTTTTGTTCCCGCGAAGAACATAACAGCCCCCGAACGCGTCCGTCAAGGTTTATGTTCGCGCGAGGTACAAAAATTGTGTGGAGACTGGCATAATCCCTGCATGCCCCACACGATGACCAGTGCCGACCTGCGGATCCACAACCAGGTACGGCTGCTGCGCGCCGTCCACGACGCGGCCGAGCCGTTCACCAGGGCCGAGGCCGCCCGGCTGCTCGGCATCGGTCGCAACACCGCCGCCGCGCTCGTGGGCGAGCTCGAGCAGGCGCGGCTGCTTCACGAGGTCCCGGCTGAGTCGAGCGGGCGGGGGCGTCCGACCACGCTGCTGGTCCCCCATCCCGAAGGGCCGGTGGCCTTCGCGGTGGACTTCCGGGAGGACTCGTGGACCCTCGCGTCGGTCGAACTGGGCGGCGAGGTGACCGAGTTGGCGACCGGCGAGCACGACCGGACCCCGCAGGTCTTCCCCGACATCCGAGAGACGGTCGCACAGCACGAGACGGGACGGCTCGCGGTGCTCGGCTTCGCCACCTCTGGGCCTATCAGTGACGGGCACCGGCTCCACATCTCGCACTTGGGTTGGGATCAGGTCGAGTTGCACGACCTCATCGGCGACGACTGGCCGACGACGGTGATCGACAACGACGCGCGGCTGGCCGGGCTTGCCGAGTCTCGGCGAGGAGCGCTGCGGGGCATGGGAACCGCGATGCACTTCCACATCGACTTCGACATCGGCGGCACGCTGCTGCTGGGCGGCGACGCGCAGCGCGGAGCACACCATATCGCCGGGGAGTTCGGGCACATGCCGCTCACCGGATCCCCCCTGGAGTGCATGTGCGGGGTGCGCGGGTGCTGGAGCCTGGATGTGGGTGCGAACGCGCTCGTGCGCCGGTTCGGGAAGGAACCGGGCTACGGCACGGGAAGGGAACTGGCGCAGGAGGTGCTGCGCCGAGCCGAAACCGGGGAGCCGGAAGCGGAGGCTGCCCTGGACGACAATGCGGCCGCACTCGGGCGAGGATTGGGGGCTCTGGCGAACGCGCTGGACCCCGAGGCGATCAGCCTGTCGGGAATGGGCGTGGAGCTGATCCGGTTGCGGCGTGAGCTGATCGAGGAGCGGTGCCGCGAAGGCCTGATGGAGTTCCGCAGGGACGAGCCGCCGAAGATCGTGCCGGGCACGGTCGGCGAGAGGGGCCCGCTCCAAGGCGCGGCCGAAATCGCCTGGGACGCGATCCTGAACGCCGAGTGGGTGAAGGGCCGCCTCTCAGGCGGGAACTGAGCCGGTCTCGGACGCGTCGGCGGCTATGGCCGGGACCGAGCGAAATCGCAGCTCAAGTGGTGTCGCACAACACTGTTGCTTCCGGTTATGCCCTACGAGCGTAAGCACTCAAGGGGTAGAGGTAAGAGCCGTCCCAAACCCCCACCCTCCCAGAAGGGGACCGAAGTCTGGGGTCGAGCCTCGCAGAGGGGTACGACAGAAAACCGAACCGAAGCGCCGCCCGAGCAAGAAATGCACCCGAACGAGTGAGGGGCGGGCCCGTTCGGGCCCGCCCCTTGGTCTTGCATCGCGGATCAGGTTTACGGCAACGATAGGTTCGAAGCGACCTAGATGCCGCCCTCCAAATGGTGGTAGACCTGGTTCCAGCGGAGCTGCTGCTTGAATTCGCGGACGTTGGTGCCCTCGCCGATGGTCACCAGCTCGATGCCGGCGATCTCGGCGAAGTCCTCCATCACCTCGCGGCCGTACGCCTGCGTGAACGAGGTGTGGTGCGGGCCGCCCGCGGTCAGCCAGGATTCGGCCGAGACCTCCAGGCTCGGGCGCGGCTCCCACACCGCGCGCGCCACCGGCAGGTTCGGCAGGTCCTGCTCGGGCTCGACCGTGTCGACCTCGTTGGCCACCAAGCGCAACCGCGTCCCCATGTCCATCAAGCCCACGGCGATCGCCGGGCCGGGCGGGGCGGTGAAGACCAGGCGCACCGGGTCCTCCTTGCCGCCGATGCCCAGCGGGTGGATCTCGCACGTGGGCTTCTCGGCCGCGATCGTCGGGCACACCTCGAGCATGTGCGCGCCCAGGACCTGCGGCGACTCCGCACCGAGGTTGTAGGTGTAGTCCTCCATGAACGACGTGCCGCCCTCGAGCCCGGTCGCCATGACCTTCATGAGGCGCACCAGGACCGAGGTCTTCCAGTCGCCCTCGCCGCCGAAGCCGTAGCCCTCGGCCATGAGGCGCTGCACGGCGATGCCCGGCAGCTGCTTGAGCGCGCCGAGGTCCTCGAAGGTGTCCGTGAACGCCTTCGCGCCGGCCTCCTCCAGGATGGACCGCAGGCCCAGCTCGATGCGGGCGGCATCGCGCAGCGACTCGTGCCGCTCGCCGCCGACGCGCAGCTCGGGCACCACGTCGTAGGCGGTCTCGTACTCGGCCACGAGGCCGTCCACGGCCTTGTCCTCGATCTGGGCGACGCGCTCGGCGAGCTCGTTGACGCCGTAGGTGTTCACCTCGACGCCGAGGCGGATCTGCGCCTCGACCTTGTCGCCCTCGGTCACGCCGACGTAGCGCATGTTGTCGCCGAAGCGGACCAGCTTGAGGTTCTGGACCTCGTTCCAGCCCAGGGCGGCGCGCGACCAGTCGCCGATGCGCTTCTGGACCGACGGGTCGCCCCAGTGGCCCACGATGGTCTTGCGGCGGTGGCGCAGGCGCGTGAGCATGTACCCGAACTCGCGGTCGCCGTGGGCGGCCTGGTTCAGGTTCATGAAGTCCATGTCGATGTCGGCCCACGGCAGGTCGCGGTTGTGCTGGGTGTGCAGGTGCAGCAGCGGCTTCTGCAGCGCGCCGAGCCCGGCGATCCACATCTTCGAGGGCGAGAACGTGTGCATCCAGGCGACCACGCCGATGCACTCGTCAGCGGCGTTGGCCTCCAGCAGCACCCGCTTGATCTCGTCCGGCGTGGTCAGCACCGGCTTGGCGACCACCTTGACCGGGATCGCGGCGGCGTCTTCGAGCCCGGCCACGATCTCGGCCGAGTTCTGGGCGACCTGCTCGATGGCCTCGGGCCCGTACAGGTGCTGGCTGCCGGTGACGAACCAAAGTTCCTTGGTTTCCATTGCTTACTGCTCCTTGGGGGACGGCTGCTGGCCGTAGACGTTCTGGTAGCGGTCGTAGAGCTTGTCGATGTGCTCTGGGGCGATCGGGACCGGCTCGCCCAGCTGCCGCGAGATGTGGACGGTGCGGGCCACGTCCTCAGCCATCACCGCTGCCTTGACGGCGGCCTTGGGGTCCTTGCCGATCGTGAACACCCCGTGATTCTGCATGATCACCGCCGGGGAGCGGTGGCCCCGGAGGGTGTCCACGATGCCCTTGCCGATGGCGTCGGAGCCGATGAGCGCGAACGGGCCCAGCGGGATCTCCCCGCCGAACTCGTCGGCCATCGCCGTGATGACGCACGGGATCGGCTCGGCGCGTGCGGCCCAGGCGGTGGCGTAGGGGCTGTGGGTGTGGACCACGCCACCGACCTCGGGCATGCGCTGGTAGACCACGTTGTGGCTTTCGGCGTCCGAGGACGGCGCGAGCTCGCCGTCGAGGATCTTGCCCCCGAGGTCGGTCACGACCATGAGGTCGGGCGTGAGGTCGTCGTAGGAGACGCCGCTCGGCTTGATGACGATGAGGTCGGTGCCCGGGACGCGGCCCGAGACGTTCCCGCTGGTCCAGGTCACCAGGCCCCAGCGGAGGAGTTCAGAGTGGAGCGAGCAGACCCGCTCCTTCATCTCCTCGACGGCGGCGGTGGTCACAAAAGGCATCAGCGATTACTCCTGTTCGAGGAAGCGAGCGCAGCGAGCGGCTGGGAGTGGCGACGGGTGCGGAAGGTCACTTGGTTGCCTCCGTGGCGATCTTGTGCAGCGTGTGCAGGGCCCGCGAGCCGCCGCGGCCGAAGTGGTCGTGCAGCTCCTCGTAGACGGCGTACAGCTCGTCGTACGCGTCGGCGCGCGACTCGTCGGGGACGTAGGCGCGGCGCTCGACCTTGCCCATGGCCTCCGAGGCCGCGTAGATGTCCGGGTAGACCCCCGCCGCGACCGCGGCGTGAATGGCCGAACCGAGCGCCGGTCCCTGCTCGGAGGTGAGCACGGTGATCGGCATGCGCAGCACGTCTGCGTAGGTCTGCATGAGCCACTTGTTCTTCAGCAGGCCGCCGGCGGCGACGAACTCCTCGATCGGGACGCCCGACTTCGTGAGGGTCTCCACGATCATGCGGGTGCCGAAGGCCGTGGCCTCCACCAGCGCCCGGTAGATCTCCTCGGGCTTGGTCTGCAGGCCCAGGCCGAGGATCACGCCGTGCAGGTCGTGGTCGACCAGGACGGAGCGGTTGCCCGAGTGCCAGTCGAGCGCGACCAGGCCGTGCTGGCCGACGGCCTGCTGCTCGGCGAGCTCGGTGAGGTACTGGTGGATCGAGATCCCGCACCGCTCGGCCTCGTCGGTGTAGGAGCCGGGCACGCCGTTCTTGGTGAACCAGGCGAAGATGTCACCCACACCGGACTGCCCGGCCTCGTAGCCCCACAGGCCCTTGGTGATGCCGTCGCGGACCACGCCGCACATGCCCGGGGCCTCGGTCAGGTTCTCGCCGTTGACGACGTGGCAGGTGCTCGTGCCCATGATGGCGACCATCTTGGCGGGGCCGACGGCCTTGGCGGAGGCGGCGGTGACGTGTGCGTCGACGTTTCCGGCCGCGATCACGGTGCCCGCGTTCAGTCCGGTCCACTCGGCGGCCTGCGGCGTGAGCCCGCCGACCTTGTCGCCGAGCGCCGAGAGCGGGTGCTCCATCTTCGCGTTGAAGTCGGCGAAGTCGGGGTTGAGCGCGGCCAGGTACTCGCGCGAGGGGCGCTTGCCGTCTTGGACGATGCCCTTGTAGCCGGCGGTGCAGGTGTTGCGGCTCTCCTCGCCGCACAGCTGCCACACGATCCAGTCGGCGGCCTCGATCCAGCGCTCGGCGCGGGCGTAGAGCTCGGGGTCCTCCTCGAGGAGTTGGAGGCCCTTGGCGTAGGCCCACTCCGAGGAGATCTTGCCGCCGTAGCGCGGCAGCCATGCCTCGCCGCGCTCGGCCGCGATCGCGTTGATGCGGTCGGCCTGGCCTTGGGCGGCGTGGTGCTTCCAGAGCTTGGGCCAGGCGTGCGGGCGGTCGGCGAACTCGTCGAGCTCGCACAGCGGGGTGCCGTCGGCGGTGGTCGGGAGGATCGTGCACGCGGTGAAGTCGGTCGCGATGCCGACGACCTGGTCGGGGCTCACTCCGGCGGCGGCCAGGGCCGCGGGGACGGCGTTCCTGAGCACGTCGACCCAGTCCTGGGGCGACTGGAGCGCCCAGCTGCGCGGCAGTTTGACGCCGGAACCGGGGAGGGCTTCCTCGATGGCGCCGTGCGCGTAGACGTGCTCGGCACTGGACAGCTCGCGGCCATCGGCTACCGACGCTACGACGACCCGGCCTGACAGGGTGCCGAAGTCGATCCCGATAGCAACGGCATCGTTGTCGCTGCCAGTCATTGCGCCTCCTAGGGGGATGCTCGTTCGTCTATCGATTCGTAAGAAGTGACCGCTCACATGCGGCCGTTCCACCGCGTGAAAACGGCGTGTGCACGGAGGTGGATCCCCCACAACCTAACGCATTCACACGTTCGGTACCAGCGGCGGTCCGGTTGACGGCGGCGAGAATCGGAAATACCGGATCGTTCGGGCGGGCGCGCCGGAGCCGATGTGACCCAAGTCCCGCCGCGAGCGGCGTAGATCGTTCTCCGTACGCTGCACGGTGTGCGGCGTTCGCCCTGGACGACGCAATAGACGCAATCACTGTGCATTGTACAATGTACGATGCACGGGGTTATTTGCGGTCGCCGTAGGGTATTCGCTGTCCCGGGACCCGGCCGAGCCGCGGCCGGGCGGGAGGGAAGGACGAGCCGATGGGCAAGCCGGGACAGCAGCAGGAACCGCCGGGCCATACCGAGGACATGACTCCGCGACCCCGGGACGCCATGGAGGGCTACGAGGGCCGCGGGCTCCTCAAGGACCGCCGGGCGCTCATCACCGGAGGGGACTCCGGCATCGGCCGGGCCGTCGCTGTCGCCTTCGCGAAGGAGGGCGCCGATGTCGCGATCGCCTATCTCGAGGAGCAGGAGGACGCCGAGCGGACGGCCGAGCTGGTCGAAGCGGAACGCCGCCAGTGCGCGCTGCTGCCGGGCGACCTCGGCGACCGGGCCCACTGCCGCGAGGTGGTCGACCAGACGGTCAAGGCGCTCGGCGGGCTCGACCTGCTGGTCAACAACATTGCGACGCAGACGCCGGTGGAGCGGCCGGAGGACATCAGCGACGAGCAGTGGGAGCACACGTTCAACATCAACATGCACAGCTTCCACCGGGTGACCACGGCGGCGCTGGCGCATCTGGGCGAGGGCGACGCGATCGTCAACTGCGCCTCGGTGAACGGCCTGCGGGGCAACAAGAGCCTCATCGACTACTCGGCGACCAAGGGCGCGATCATCGCCTGGACGTACTCCATGGCGCAGGCGCTCGCACCGCGCGGGATCCGAGTCAACTGCGTCGCACCGGGTCCGGTGTGGACGCCACTGATTCCGTCGACGCTGCCGGAGGACCATGTGGAGGGCTTCGGCGAGAACGTGCCGCTGGGCCGCCCGGCCGAGCCGGACGAACTCGCGCCGTCGTTCGTGTTCCTGGCGGCCAACCGGCTCTCGTCGTTCTACACCGGCGAAGTCATGGCCGCCCTCGGCGGCGAGACCATGCCGGGCTGAGCAAGAACCGAAAACGGACTTCGGCGCCCGGAGCGAACGCTTCGGGCGCCGACCGCTGCAAAAAGCGAGGCTTCTTCTCGACGCACCGCCGACCCCGCAAGCGGCGGCCACCGGGCCACGAATTGTCGTACCCCCGAGTCAGAGTTGAACTGGGGGCCCATCGATGTCCGATTTGCGGAGACCCTCCGTTCACGTTCGGCGCGGCGGGCAGGCGGGCGCCGAAATGTCGTACCCGTGGGTCAGGGTTAAGACGGGGGACCCAGCGATGTCCGATTTGCCCGGACCCTCCGTTCACTTTCGGGCAGAGGCGAACCGGCGAGCCATGGCCCGCCGGTTCGCTGTCGTCGCGCCGCCTCGGCACCTCAATGGTGCGAGAGGCGTCGCATCGCCTTCTTGCGCTTCTTCCGCAGCGTGGAGGCAGCCGAATCGAAGAGGCGCTTCGCCTCGGCCCAGCGCTTGCGGGCGGCCTTCCGCGAGGCCTTCCGGCGACGCTCGGCCGCCTTGATCGCGTCCTCCGCCGCCTCGCGGGCGGCCTGCTTCGCGGTCTTGCGGTGCCCTCGCGCGAGACGCACCCCCACGACCGCTGCCGTCGCCGCGCCCGCCGCCGCGACCGCCACCGTGTAAGGGTGGCGCCGCACCGGCGCGAACGCGCCGCGGGCGTGCGCGGCGTCAGGATCCAGCCCGAGCCGCTCGCGCAGCTCCAGCACCGAATCGTTGACCTGCTCGCGGGTACGCTCGGCGTCCTTGCGCAAATCCGCGGTGGACTTGTGCTGATCCGCCTCGGCGTCCTGGAGAGCCCACCCGTGCTCTCGCACCAGGTTGTCCTCCTCCGTCGGGTACTCCGTCCCGGTCATCGGCGCGGGCGGAGCGAACCCGGCCCCGGGCGGCATCGCCGTAGCCGGCGGCATCGTCCAATTGCCGGTCATCGGTCCATCCTCCCTCGCAACGCGTCCGCGTCCTCCCGGACGTGGTCCATCGTCTCCTCGGGCACCGGCGGCATCGCCCGGCGCAGCATCGAACGGCCGATGAGCGCCTCGATACCGGCGATGATGAACAGCGCCACGCCGACGACGAGCGCCGCCAGCCATGCGGGCCACACCAGGGCCAGCGCCAAGAGCGCCGCCCCGGCGAACGCCGCGCCGCCGTAAATCGCCATGACGCCCGCCATGGCGAACATGCTGCCGCCGGCCGCGCCCTGCTTCGCCTTGTCGGCGATCTCGCGGGCGGCCAGCTGGGCCTCCACGCGCGCCAAGTGCGCCACGTGCGACGTCAAGTCGCCGACGATGTCGCCGACCGAGCGGTCCTGCTCGTCCCAGTCGTGCCGTCCGCGCCCTTCCGAGGTCCAGCCGCGTCGGCCTCGGCCCCGTTCGGACCACTCGCGGGTGTCATGGTCCGCATCGGCCCATTCACCGCGGTGTTCCCGCTCGGCCTCGCGCATCGCCCGGGCCTCGGGGTCGTGTCGAACCTCCATGTCCTCACCTCTCTCCGCCGGGCTCACTTCTTGCGCTCAAGCGCGCGTTTGAGCTCGGCTTTGTTCATCTTGGAACGGCCTTTGATGTTCTCGCGCTTGGCGTCCTCGTAGAGTTGGTCCTTGGTGCGGCCCTTCGGCCCGGTGCGCTTTCCCGAGCGCTGCCCGCCCCGCTTGGAGGACGACATGTCCTGGATGGAGGTGCGGCTCGCCGTCTTGGTCTCGCCCTTGCGGGCGCGTTCCTTGTTGACGGTGCGCGCGGCGATCTCCTCGGCGCGGTCGTGGCTCGTGCCACGGTCCTCCGCCTGGTCCCGGATGTGCTTGTACTGGCGTTCTTCCTTCTTGGTCCACTGCTCCTGTGGCATGGTCCCCTCACCTCCACGGTGTCCGGTTTCAGCCAGGTCCGATGGCGATCGGGTTCCCCGACCGCCTCGGAGGAAACCTCGCGGTCGGACGAGTCGGCCGTTTCCGGGCGCGACGCGCGGGTACTCGGGCGGCGACGAGGAGGCGGTAATGGACGAGGCAGTGCCGGTCGCGAGCATCCGCGAGACCATCCAGATCGGACTGCGCGTGGTGGCGCCCGCGGTCGCGTCGGGCGCCGTCAAACGCCGTCGGACGGCGATGGCGCTGGCCGAGCGCTTCCAAACCGACCGGGCGGCGATCCGCCTGCTCACACGGTTGCGGGACCGGCACGGGCCGGGGCCGCTGCGGCTTTGCGTGCCGGGGCGTTCGTTCGCGGTGGTGCTGTCGGCCGACCACGTGGGGCGGCTGCTGCAGCGCACGCCCGAGCCGTTCTCGCCCGACAACGCCGAGAAGCACGCCGCGTTGGGGAAGTTCCAGCCGCACGGCGTGCTCATCTCGCGCGGCGCCGTCCGGGCGGCGAGACGGCGTTTCAACGAAGCGGTGCTCGAACCGCATCGGCCGCTGCACCATCTGGCTCCGGCGCTGTTGCCGGTGCTGCACGAAGAGGTCGATCTGCTCACGGCCGCGGCGGATCGGCGCGGCGAGCTGGCCTGGCGCGGCTTCGACCGCGCGTGGCAGCGGACGGTGCGGCGGCTCGTGTTCGGCGAGGCCGCCCGCGAGGACCGGGCGCTGACCGCCGCGCTCGATTCGCTGCGGCGCAGCGGCAACTGGTCCTACCTGGGGCGCAAGCGAACCCGCGCCCGGGAGTCGTTCGCGGCGCGGCTGCGCGAGGCCGTCGCCGAGGCCGGTCCCGAAACCCTCGCCGAGGCGGTCCGCACCGACGCCGGAGACGGCGCGGACGGTGTCGTGCAACCCGAGGATCAGGTGGCGCACTGGCTGTTCGC
>DATABR010000229.1:0-3655 GCA_036259435.1 Glycomyces sp. | reverse complement strand
CCGCTCGGGAGGAACTGGTTGTAGGCGGGCTGGGAGGGCGGGCCCTGCTGTGGATGAGGGGAGTACTGCGGCTGCTGGGCAGCGGGGTCACTCAAGGGAAGGATCACACCTAACTGTGAGTCGTCATGCCGAACAAGGGGTGTCAGCCTTCGCATCCTAAAGGGCTGTTGCCATGGTGAAGGATCTTCTTGTTTACGAGTACCGCTCGCTTCGGAGAGCCCGAAGGGAATGTCGCAGCCCCGCGCTATTTTTGTGCCAGGGGTCCCTTAGGGCGGATTTATCAGCTTAAAGCGGGATCTGTTAGCTTCTCGAGCGAATCGGCAGCGGGTTCGGGGGCTCGATTCGCAATTCGTTGATGACCATGTCCTCCGGGGTGTGGAGGAGGTCGGCGATGGTCTTCGCGATCGATTCCGGACTCGTGGCGCGACTGCGGTCGTACTCCGAGTCGTACTGCTCGCGCACGCTGCGCTGCATGTCGGTGTCGAAATGCGAAGGGAACACGCTCGTCACCCGCACCCCGTTCGCCTGCTCCTCGGCGCGCAGCGCATCCGCCAGCGCCTTGAGCGCGAACTTGCTTGCCGCGTAGGAACTCCACTTCGGTCCTGCGGCGATCCCTGCCCCCGAGTTCACGAACACCACGTGGCCGCTCGCTGCTCGCAGTGCCGGCAGCAGCGCCCGCGTCAGCTCGGCCGGGGCCGTCACGTTCACGGTCAACGTCCGCTCCCACCACTCCAGCGGCTGCTCGGCCACCGACCCGATGTGCGCGATCCCCGCATTGTGGATCACCGCGTCGAGCCGGTCGATCCCCGCGACCGCGTCCGCGATCGCAGCCGGCTCGGCCAAGTCGAGCACCAACCGCCGCTCGTGCGGCACACTGTCCAGAGCGGACTCGCTGCGCGCGTGCGCGATCACCTTGTCGCCCCGCGCCGAGAGCACTTCGGCCAGGGTCCGCCCGAGTCCGCGGCCCGCGCCGGTCACCAATACGGTCTTTGACATGCCGTCACATTAGTCGCCCCCCTGCGCGCCTTCACCGCAACGCCGCGAGGCGTGGGGGCGGTAACGTATGCACCATGATGGCCAGGACGAACGGCAAGTCGGGCGGTACCGCCCGCAAGGGGAGCGCACCCGCGGCGCGCCGCAAGCCCGCCGCGTCCGCCGCCCGCAAACCGGCGAAGCCCGCCGCGAAGAAGGCGGCCAAGAAGACGGCGAAGAAAGCGGTGCGCTCGCCGGCGAAGAAGACCGCGGCCAAGCAGCGCAGCCGGATCCCCGGCCCGCTCGAAGCCCTCGGCATGGGCCTGCGCGGCCTATGGATCGGCACCGCTCGTTCTACCGGATGGATGGCTCGTTCAGTGGGCAAAGAGGCCGCCACGGCCCGCGAGATCGATCCCGCGCACCGCCGCGACGGCCTGGGGCTCTTCCTCGTCGCCATCGCGATCGTGCTCGCCTGCGCGGTCTGGTTCGACGTGGCCGGGCCGATCGGGGAACGGTTCGCGTTCATCCTCGACTGGCTCCTGGGCCTGGCGACCCGCGCGCTCCCGGTGCTGCTGGTGCTGTGGGGCCTGCGGGTGATGCGGCAGGAACCGCCCGAGGAGGCGCACGGCCGAGCGCTGGTGGGCTGGGGTGCGATCTGGCTCTCGAGTCTTGGTCTGCTGCACCTCATGTCGGGGCTGCCGTCCGATATGGGCGAGCGGATGGTCGCGGGCGGCCAGATCGGCTGGCTCGTCGGCGGCGGGCTCGCCCTGGGTGTCTCGGCCTATGTGGCCTTCCCGCTGCTGATCCTGCTGCTGCTGTTCGGGGTGCTGGTCGTGACGGCCACGCCGGTCAACCAGATCCCGTACAAGCTCGGCCGCCTGTGGGACCTCGCGACCGGTAGGGTCGAGTCCTACGAGGACGACGAGGAGCCCGAGCCGCGCATGACGCGGGCAGAAAGCCGGGAGGCCAAGCGCCTCAAGGAGGAAGAGGCACGCCGGGTGCACCGGCCGACCACGGTACTGCCGCGCCTCGCTCCTGAAGAGGTGCCCGAGCTCAACTCGGAGGAGGAGACGCGCGACTCCGCGCCGATCCCCGAACCGGAGCCCGCGAGGGAACCGCCGAAGCACTCGCCGGCGCCCAAGCGCATCGAGCAGCCGACCCTGTCGGACGGCTCCGCGGTGGTCGAGGGGGACTACCGGCGCCCGCCGATGAAGCTCCTCGGCACCGGCCCGGCCGCGAAGGCCCGCTCGAAGGCGAACGACACGGTCATCGCGGCGCTCCAGGAGGTGTTCGCGCAGTTCAACGTGGACGCGGCCGTCACGGGTTTCACTCGCGGCCCCACGGTCACCCGCTACGAGGTGGAGCTCGGCCCCGCCGTGAAGGTCGAACGGATCATTCAGCTGGCCAAGAACATTGCCTACGCCGTCAAGAGCTCCGACATCCGGATCATCAACCCCATCCCCGGCAAGAGCGCGGTCGGCGTGGAGATCCCGAACAGCGACCGGGAGGACGTTGCGCTCGGCGACGTCATGCGCTCCAAGACGGCGGAGTCCGACGACCACCCGATGATCGTGGCCCTGGGCAAGGACATCGAGGGCGGCTACGTCCTCACCAACCTGACCAAGACCCCGCACATGCTCATCGCCGGCGCCACTGGCTCCGGGAAATCGAGCTGCATCAATGCCATTTTGGTGTCGATGCTGGTGAGGGCGACTCCTGAACAGGTGCGACTGCTGCTCATCGACCCCAAGCGGGTGGAGCTGTCGAATTACGAGGGCATTCCGCACCTGGTGCATCCGATCGTGACGAACCCGAAGAAGGCCTCCGACGCCTTGCAGTGGGTCGTCAAGGAGATGGACATGCGCTACGAGGACCTCGCGAAGGCCGGGGTGCGGCATGTGGACGACTTCAACCGGAAGGTCCGCGCGGGCGAGATCACGACCGACCCGGCCTCGGGGCGCGAGCTGCGGCCGCACCCGTACCTGCTGGTGATCGTGGACGAGCTGGCGGACCTCATGATGGTCGCCGCCCGCGACGTCGAGGACTCGGTCGTGCGCATCACCCAGCTCGCCCGTGCGGCGGGGATCCACTTGGTGCTCGCGACCCAGCGGCCTTCGGTGGATGTCGTCACCGGTTTGATCAAGGCGAACGTGCCTTCGCGCCTGGCGTTCTCGACCTCGTCCCTTGCGGACTCGCGGGTCATCCTCGACCAGCCGGGGGCGGAGAAGCTGGTCGGTCGCGGTGACGGGCTGTTCCTGCCGATGGGGGCCTCGAAGCCGGAGCGCATTCAGGGCGCCTGGGTCTCGGATGTGGAGATCGACGCGGTCGTCGAGCACGTCAAGTCGCAGATGGAGCCGCAGTACCTCGAGGAGGTCACCGCGACGCCGGGGTCGACGCGGGAGATCGACCCGGACATCGGCGACGACCTCGAAGTGCTCATCAAGGCGATCGAGCAGGTGGTGACCACCCAGTTCGGCTCGACCTCGATGCTCCAGCGCAAGCTCCGCGTCGGTTTCGCCAAGGCCGGGCGGCTCATGGACCTCATGGAGACGCGCGGCGTGGTCGGGCCCTCCGAAGGGACGAAGGCCCGCGACGTGCTCGTCAAGCCCGAGGAACTCGACGGCGTGATCGCCTCGCTCCAAGGCGGGGGATGAGCAAAGGCCGGTCCGCACCCGCGGACCGG
>DATABR010000228.1:0-15150 GCA_036259435.1 Glycomyces sp. | reverse complement strand
GGGCCGATACCTGCGGGAGCAGGCGCCGGGCGTCCAGATCGTCGCCGCCGAGCCGCGGTACGGCGAACTGGTGTACGGGCTGCGCAACCTGGACGAGGGCTTCGTCCCGGAGCTGTACGACGAGAAGGTGCTCGACCGGCGGCTCAGCGTCGGGACCGAGGACGCGCTGCGGCGCACCCGGGAGATCCTGAGCGAGGAGGGCCTGTTCGTGGGGCTCTCGACGGGCGCGGTGCTGCACGCGGGCCTCGCGCTGGCGCGGGAGGCCGCGAAGGCCGGGCGCAGCGCGGACATCGCGCTGCTGGTGGCCGACGGCGGCTGGAAGTACCTGTCGACGGGCGCGTATTCGGACGGCTTGGACGACGCGGCGAACGCCCTCGACGGCCAGGTCTGGGCCTGACGGACGAGAACGACAATCGGCCGGACCGCGCGGATGCGCCCGGCCGATGCGTTCGCGGGGAACGGGTCCGCCCCGGGATCGGGTGTGTCGGCCGTGAGAGTCCCCCGGTGCAACGATGACGCGGGGGGTACGACAGTCGGCCGCCTGTCCGTCTCCCCAGGGCGGGTGCGTCGCTACTCGGTGCCCCGTTCACAAGGGTGCACGGCGGGCCTGACAATTCGGTTGGGCCTTCGATGGTTGCCGCTTTCCCTCGTTCGCGGTGCGGATCGCACCTCGCCGGTGCGCTCCGGTGGGGTCCTCAGTGGCTTGCTAGCCTGGCCGCATGAGTTCCGGCAAGCTGCGCACCCTCACGATCGGCAAGGCGAACCGCCTGCCCAAGCAGGGTGAAGCGCCGCACACGGAGTCGACGCCGCTCGGCGAGATCCAGGGCCACATCGAGAGCAACAGCCCCGCCCCCGGGCTCGCCCGGCCCGAGAAGCCCTCCGTGCGCCTCCGGCGCCTCGCCGGGGTCGCCGTCTGGGCGCTCTGCCTCGTCCTCGCCGGCGTCGCCACCGCCATCGTGGGCCTGTTCCAGGTCTTCGGCGACGGACCCGCCTGGTTCACGCCCGCCTTCATCACCTGCGGCGTGGCCGTGATGCTGCTCACGATGATGGCCTTCGCGAGCCTCCGCTTCCGCGGCGTGCCGTGGATGTTCATGGCCGCCGCCACGATTACGCTCCTCGCCGCGTTCGTGCTCCTGCGCCTCGCCTGAGCCCGGCGCGCGGGCGCGCCACCCCGCCCAGGGCGGGTAGAGAAGAAACAGCGCCGCCCGCCCTCTACGCTCCCGCCCGGGTCCGACACGAACGCGGTTTCGCGCTCTCAATGTGGCGATCGCCACCCTGTCATTTTGACGACATTCCCGTGACGAGCAGGGGCGCTCCAGGCGCGTTTGGACGTACGCTCGGAGCCCATGAACGACGCGCCCATCGGGATCTTCGACTCCGGTGTCGGAGGCCTGACCGTCGCCCGATCGATCAGCGAACTGCTGCCCGCCGAGCGACTCGTCTACGTCGGCGACACCGCCCATGTCCCGTACGGCCCGAGGCCCATCGCCGAGGTCCGCAAGCTTTCCCTCGACGTCTGCGACCACCTGGTCGAACAGGAGGTCAAGGCGCTCGTGGTGGCTTGCAACTCCGCTTCGGCGGCGAGCCTGGCCGACATCCGCGACCGCTACGACATTCCAGTCGTGGAGGTCATCCGGCCCGCCGTCCGCCGCGCCGTCGCCACGACGCGCACCGGCAGGGTCGGGGTCCTCGGGACGGTCTCCACGGTCTCCTCGGGCGCGTACCTGGACGCCTTCAACGCCGTCCCGGACGTCAAGGCGATCGCCGTCGCCTGCCCGGCGTTCGTGGATTTCGTGGAACGCGGTGTGACAACCGGCCGACAGCTCCTGGGTCTCGCCCAGGGGTACCTTGAGCCGCTACAGCAGTCCGACGTCGATACGGTCGTATTGGGCTGCACCCACTATCCGCTGCTGTCAGGACTCATCGGACTGGTGATGGGAGAGGACGTGACACTGGTGAACTCCGCGAGCGAATGCGCGCGCGAACTCTACCGCGTGCTGACCGAACACGACCTGCTGGCCTCCCGCACCGAATCCGCCGAGCACCGCTTCCTCGCGACCGGCGATCCGGAGGCCTTCACCAGGACCGCCCGGCGGTTCCTGGGAAACCTGTTCCCGAACGCGGCGGCGGCCGTAATGGACGAGGTGTGATCTGCCATGAAACTCACAGTCATCGGATGCGCCGGCTCGTTCCCGGCCCCCGACACGCCCTGCTCGGCCTACCTGGTCGAGGCGGGAGGCTACCGGCTGCTGATCGACTTCGGCACCGGTTCGCTCGGTGAGCTGCAAAAGCACCTCGACCCGCACCTGATCGACGCGGTGATCGTCACTCACCTGCACCCCGACCACTTCTTCGACGCGTGCGCCTACGCCGTGATGCGCCGCTACGCCTCCGATTCGCCGGGGCGCCCGCTGCCGATGTACGGCCCCACCGGGGTCGCCGAGCGCATCGTGGCCGCCTACGGCGGGCTGGGCGAGCTGTGCGACCGGTCGATGCGCGACGTCTACGACTTCCAGGAACTCACGCCGGGCACGTTCGAGTTGGGCCCGCTCACCGTCACCGTCGACCGGGTCGCGCACCCGGTGGAGACCTTCGGGATCCGCGTCGAGCACGCCGGATCCTCCCTCGCTTACACCTCCGACTCCGGGCCCTGCCAGGCGCTGGAGTCGCTCGCGACCCATTGCGACGTGCTCCTCGCCGAGGCCTCCTACCTGGAGGGAGGCGCCAATCCGAAGGACGTGCACCTCACCGGGAAGGAAGCGGCGGAGTACGCCACCAAGTCCGGGGCCGCCCGCCTGCTTTTGACCCACCTGGTCGAGCCGTGGAACTCGCGCGAGCGCACCCTCGCCGAGGCGCGGGCCGCCTACACCGGCCCGGTCGAGGTCGTCCGACCAGGCCAGATCTACGAGTTCTGAACCGCGCCGCGGGACACCGAACCGCAGCTCGTGAAAGCGGCGGTACCAGGCGATATCGACGGCGCCATGGCGCGACCGCTTCGCCTCCCTTTTGGCACGTTCTCGGGATTCGGTTGTTGCAAAGGGGACGTAGCGTCGAAGGATGTCGAGCGATGCGAACCCCCAGCAGTTCCCCGGCGATGCCGGGCCGCCCCCGCCGCAGTATCAGCAGCAACCGCCGCCACCCGGCGCTTACCAGCCGCCGCAGGGATACCAGCCCCAGCCCTATGTGGAGCAGGGCGTCCCCATGCAGCAGGCCGGCGGTCAGCCGCCCTACCAGCCGCCCGGCGCGTACGTGCCGGTACCGGTGCCCCCCTCGGGCCGCGGGCGCGGCCCCAAGGTCGCCCTCGCCGCGATCCTCTCCGTGGTGCTCCTGGCCGCCGTCGGCGCTGTCGTCCTGTTCAAGTTCTTCTTGAACCAGGGCCCCGACCCGGCAGCGAGCTTCCCGGCCTCCGCGTCGATGTACATGGAGGTCAACCTCGACCCCTCGTTCGACCAGACTCCCAAGCTCCTCGAGCACCTGAGCAAGTTCGACGACCTCGACTACGACTCCACCGACGACCTGGCCGACGACCTCCTCGACGAGTCCGGCCTCGAAGGCGTGAACGCCGAAGAGGACCTCACCTCCTGGCTCGGCAACCGCCACGGCCTGGCGATGTGGCAGCACGACGACCAGATGTACGCCGTGATCAGCCTCGCCAGCACCGACGCGAACGCCGCCGAGGACGGGCTCGCCGAACTCCGCGCCTCCGCCGGCGTCGAAGAGGACCGACTGGCCTACACCGTCGAGGACGACCACGTCCTCATGGTCGTGGGCGAGACCGGCGCGGCCGAAGCGCTCGACGCCGCCGAGAGCGAAGCGGGCTCCGAGCCCCTCTCGGACTCCGCGACCTACGACGAGGCCCGCTCCTGGCTCGACGGCGACCAGCTCGTCACCTACTGGGTCGACATGGACGCCGTGGTGGACCTCGCCGAGATGTCCGGCGACGAAGCTCAGGCCGAACTCGTGGACGAGCTCTACTCTGGACAGTTGATCGCCGGGCTCTCCGCGTTCGACGAGGGATTCGAGCTGAACTACCGGCTCTTCGGCGTCGAGGACGACCCGTGGACCGGCTCCGGGGACCTCATCTCCGGGATGAGCGATCTGCCCGCCTCCGACATCGCCACGGCCGCGCACATCCCCGAGGACATCGGCGCTATCGTCAGCGACTGGATGGGCGTCTACGAGGACTTCTACGGGATCGATGAGGCCGCCGCCGAAGTCACCATGGGCGAGCCGCTGACCGACGCCGAGTACGAGGAGTACCTCGGACTCTCCGAGGGCTACTACGCCGACACCCTCACCGACGAGGAACAGGCCCGGTTCACCGAACTCGAGAACCGGTTCTGGATGTACGGCACCGAGGACGAGCCGAACACCTACGGCGACGACTACGCCGACGCCGGCCCTGACTTCGCCGACATCCAGGCGCAGGTCGAAGAGGTCACCGGCCTGCTCGCCGGGGCGAACCTCTCCGGCGCCGGGAACTTCGACGCCGAAGATGGCCTCGACCCCGACTCGCTGTTCTTCTCGGCCCACCTCGCCGAGGACCGCGCGCAGGAGCTCGAAGACCTCATCAACGAGCTGTCCGGCGGCCAGGCCCTCCCCGAAGGCGCCGAAGTGGACGGTTCCGAGTTCTCGTACACCGGTTCCGGCACCGCCTCCGAGACCCTCGGCGAGGACGCCCGGTTCCAGAGCTTCGCCGACGCCGCGCCGAACCAGACCGCGATCGCGTTCTGGGTCGACCTGGGCGCGGCCGCCGAGGCCTACCCGGACGAATTCGAAGGCGCCGAAGCGCTCTCGGCCATCGCCTGGGCGCACGGCAGCGACGGCGGCGACGGCACCGGCGTCCTGCGCCTCTACCTCAAGGATTAACCACTGAACGACGGGATCGGTCGCGCTAGGCTCGATGGCGTGACCGATCCCGCTGTGCATTCCCACCAGGCCTTCGGGCCTGCTGCGCATTCCCGCAAGGTCCTCGGGCCCGCCGAGGCGCGGCTGGTGGCGGAACCGGACTCGATCCGCACCCCGTTCCAGCGCGACCGCGCCCGCATCCTGCACTCGGCCGGGTTCCGGCGCCTCGCCGACAAGACCCAGGTCCACACTGCCGGGACCGACGACTTCCTGCGCACCCGACTCACCCACTCGCTCGAAGTCGCCCAGATCTCCCGCGAGATGGGCTCGGCCCTCGGCTGCGACCCCGACGTGGTCGACGTCGCCGGCCTCGCCCACGACCTGGGCCACCCGCCCTTCGGGCACAACGGCGAAGACGCCCTCCACGAGGTCGCCGGGCCCTGCGGCGGTTTCGAGGGCAACGCCCAGACCCTCCGCGTGCTCGCTCGCCTCGAGGCGAAGGTGCTCGACGCCGACGGCCGCTCGGTCGGCCTCAACCTCACCCGCGCCTCGCTCGACGCGACCTGCAAGTACCCGTGGGAGGCTCGCGAGGGCATGCGGAAATTCGGGTGCTACGAGGACGACAGGGCCGTCTTCGACTGGCTCCGCGACGGCGCGCCCACGGGTGCCAAATGCCTTGAGGCGCAGGTCATGGACTGGTCTGACGACGTGGCCTATTCGGTCCACGACGTCGAAGACGGCCTGCACGGCGGCTACATCAACCTCGCGAAGCTCATGGACGACGCCGACGAACAGGCCGCGGTCTGCGAAGCCGTCGCGGGCCGCTACGCCGACGACTCGCCCGCCGCCCTCGGCGAAGCGCTGGGCGACCTGTTGCGGGACCCCGTGATGGAGACCCTGCACGACTACGACGGCTCCTTCGGCGCGATGGTCGCGCTCAAGGGCTTCACCTCGAATATGGTGGGCCGCTTCGTGAACGCCGCCGCCCGCGCCACGCGGGACCGTTTCGGCGACGGCCACCTGCGCCGCTACGACGCCGACCTCATCGTGCCCGAAGCCGAACGCGTCCAATGCGCCCTGCTCAAAGGCATCGCCTGGCGCTACGTGATGGGTCCGCGGACCGACGAGGCCTGGTACACCCGCCAGCGCGAGATCCTCCAGGAACTCGTGGCGGTCCTGTGCGAACGGGGCCCCGAGGCGATGGAGCCGATGTTCGCCGAGACCTGGCACCGCGCCGCCGACGACGCCGCGAAGCTCCGGGTCGCCGTCGACCAGGTCGCCTCCCTCACCGACGCCTCGGCCGAAGCCTGGCACCGCCGCCTCACGGCCTGAAGCGGATCAGCGCTTCTTGAAGACGAGGTCGGCGATGGGGCGGTCCTCTTTGATGCCGCGGCGTTCGAACTTGGTGAGCGGGCGGTGGTCCGGGCGCGGGGCGTAGCCGTCGGACGTGTTCGCGAACGCCTCTTCCGCGCTGAGGACTTCCAGCATCTGCTCGGCGTATTCGTCGATGTCGGTGGCGCAGTGGATGACCCCGCCCGGGCGCAGCAGTCCTGCCATCGTCGTGACGTGCTCGGTCCGAATGATGCGCCGCTTGTGGTGGCGCTGCTTCGGCCACGGGTCGGGGAAGTACACCCGGATCTCGTCGAGCGATTCGGGCGCGATGCCGTTCCACAAAAGCGGCAGCGCATCGCCCTGATAGATACGCAGGTTGTCGAGGCCGCGCTCTTCGGCGCGGGCCATGAGGTCGGCCACGCCCTGCGGGTAGACCTCGACGGCGAGGAGGTCGCGCCCGGGGTCGGCCTCGCACATCGCGGCGGCGGCCTCGCCGTTGCCCGAGCCGATCTCCAGGATCACCGGGGCGGTGCGGCCGAAGAGCTTGGCGAAGTCGATCCGGCCGTCCTCGGGCGTCCATTCCAAGCCGTAACGCGGCCACAGGCGCGCGAAGGCTTCGTCGTGGCGGGGCTTGTTGCGGCCCTGGCGGAAGTTGAACGTCAGGATGTGGCGGTGCTGCGGTTCCTCATCAGGCATAACCGGGCAAGTTTAGCCGCAGCGCCACTGTGACCCGGCACAACAGTGCCGCACTCAGCGCTCGAGTTTCGCCGGCGCCTCGTACGAGCGCCCGCGCACGCCCGCGGGACCGTCGGGGCGCCTCGGTTCGGGCCGCGGCGGCGGCGAGGGCTCCTCGCCCAGCTTCCCGTTCTCGAACAGGTACGACTCGCGGGGCTCCTCGTCCTCTTCGTCGGGGTCGTCGCCGTCGGGCTGCTCGGGCACGTAGGTGGGCGGGCCGACCTCGTCGTGCTCCGGCTCGGCCGTGAGCATCGCCTTGGGGCGGCGCGTGCGGCGGCCCAGCTGCTTGGCGCGATCGCGCAGGAAGTAGACGTAACCGCCGAGGGCCAGCATCGACAGACCCGCGCCGATCCAGAAGCCCGGCCCGGCGATCCCGACGCCGACGAGTTCGAGCACGGTGAGGGCGATGAGCACGTAGAGGATGCGGCGGTGGCGCCGCCGCCACCATTCGGCGCGCAACTGCCGGAGCCTGGCCTGCTCGTGCATGTCGGGGTCCTCGCCGGTGTACGACTCGTCGGAATCCAACCGTACCGAGTCGCCGCGGCGCGTGCCGCGCCGCTCCCACTCGCGTGAGTTCGCCTGCGCCGGAAAGTCTTGGCCCTCGATCGGTTCTTTGATCGGGGGGTCCGTCCCACCCAGGTCCACGGTCTGGTGGGACGCGGGCAGGGGAGGACGGTGACCCTCGCGGTCGAGCACGCGCGCGTCGGAGGAGGCCCGGTCGGCGATCATGCGCTCGTCGGGGTCGTAGCGGCGCACCAGCGCCGGGGTCAAGGCCAGCAGTGCCGTGGCCGCCAAGAGCGCCAACAGAACCGAAGCGGGCATCGCGCTCACCTCCCCTCGCGTCGTTCGCACCGTGGAACGCGATACCCCACGGTACGCAATGGCCTGACGTATTTCCGACAGTTGCTAGGAACCCCGACGGGAAGTCCCAATACCATCACGCCTGGTCACAATCCCATCACAATTCACAGCTATGCCGGGTTTCTGCCCTAAACTCACTGCAATGTCCAGTTCGCCGGAAACTCGCCCGAACGGCGGAACGGACGCAACTTGAGGCCTCCTCGATCGTTAGGCCCAGGGAGACACCGAGGCGTCTCCCTCGGTCGAGAGCGCCCGCCCGAGCAGAACCCGAGCCCCCCGATGGTACGAGCTCGGCGCAACAGGAAGGAGCACCGGCGAACGATGCCCGAGACCGTCCCCGCCGGCGATCCGCGCCGCGTCGCACCAGAGATCCCGCGGCAGCCGGACGGCTCCCCCGAGACCCGCTCCGACCCCGAGCTCATCGCCGCCACCCGCGGCGGCGACACCACGGCCTACGCCGTGCTCTACGAGCGCCACGTCCACGCCGCGCGCCGCCTCGCCCGGATCCTCTCGCGCGACCCCGCCGGCGCCGACGACCTCGTCTCCGAGGCCTTCGCCAAGCTCCTCCACACCTTCCGTGAAGGCGGCGGCCCCGACCTCGCCTTCCGCCCCTACGTGCTCCAGACCCTCCGCAACACCTTCTACGACCGAGTGCGGCGCGACAAGAAGGTCGAGTTCACCGACGACCTCTCCCCGCACGACTCCGGCGAGATCTTCGTCGACACCGCCGTCGAGGGCCAAGAGCGCCGCTACGCCGCGCTCGCCTTCGGCAAGCTCCCCGAGCGCTGGCGGATGGTCTTGTGGCACACCGAGGTCGAGGAGGACTCCCCGGCCCGGATCGCGGGCCTGCTCGGCATGACCCCGAACGGGGTCTCCGCGCTGGCCTACCGCGCGCGCGAGAAGCTGCGGCAGAACTACCTCAGCGAGCACGCGGCCGACTCGCCGCGCCAGGAATGCCGATGGACCGTGGACCGGATCGGCGCGCGCGTGCGCGGCAAACTCGGCGACCGCGACGTCGCGAAAGTGGACGACCACCTCGACTCGTGCGTCACCTGCAACCTGCTCTTCGCCGAGCTCACGGAACTCAACTCGGGCCTGCGCGGCGTCGTCGCCGGAGTACTCCTGGGCGGCGCTGCCCCGCCGTACATCGCGGCCGGCGCCGCCTCGGCGGCCGGCATCGCGTTCGGCGGCGTGCTCGCGTCCTTGTTCGCGCCCTTCAGGGCCGTCGCGAACTGGATCCGGCGGATCGTCCAGCAGCTCGGCACCAAAGGCACCGTCGCCACCGGCACCGCCGTGACGGTGGCCGTAGCTGTCACGGTCTTCGCGCTCACCTCAGGCGATGAGGAGCCGGAGCCGCAGGCCGCCCCCGAGGAATCGGTGGTCGAGCCGGCCGATCCGGACCCCGGGCCCGAACCCGAGGAGCCCGGGCTCCCGTTCCCTGCGCCCGACCCGGAACCCGAACCGGACGACCCCGACGACCCCGAACCCGAACCCGCGCCTGGCGAAGCGCCCGAAGCGCCCGAAGCGCCCGCCGGACCCGCCTCCTACGGGATCGCGCACGGCCTCGGCTCGTCCGGCCTGGTCGCAGGTGGCGAGGCCGTCCTGCCGATCCGCTTGGAGGAACCGGACAACGCGGGCGGCGGCTACGCCCCCACCACGGAACGGGCCGCGGACCACCACGGTGGCGGCTACGCGCCGATCAGTGGGCGCGCGGCGTCGTCAGACGAGGAGTCAGGGTCGGTCGCCGAGCGTCGCGGCTGGGGCCAAGCGCCCACGACCGAACTCGTCACACTCGACATCACGATGCCCCCGGGCATCTCGCTCGCGGCCGAGACCGCCGAGCCCGGGTGGGCCTGCGCTGAGGCCGACGCGGTCGTGCACTGCGAGATCGCCCGGATGCCCAGGCCCGCCGAGGCCAACGTGCGCATCAGGATCGGTGAGGAAGTCAGCGGCTACCAGACCTTCGAGGTCGCGATCAAGGGACCGGGAGTCAGCGGCGCCACCGCGCTCAAGGTGCCGATCGCCCCGGCCGGGAGCGAGGTCGGCTACGCGAGCCTCGACGCCACCGGCGTCACCGCCGCGGGGAACACCTGGCTGACCTGCGCGCTGCCCGGCTGCCGGGAGCTCGCTCTGGCGGGGGGCGGTGACCAGTGGCCGATGAAGGCCTACAAGCCGAGCTCGGCGCCCGCCGGGCGCGAAGGCGAGGCCGTCTCGGGCGCGACGCTCGGAATTCCCAGTGGTGCCGAGGTCGAATGGGCTGCCCTGTACTGGGCTGGGGTCCACGAGGACCTGCCGGCGGAGGTCTCGCTCGCCGGGCCGGGCGGCTCGTGGACCGACCTCAGCGCCGCTTCGATCCGCGACACGAATCCCGGGGCGCAGGCGTTCGTCGAGGTCACTGATCTCGTTGCGGGCGGCGGCGAGTACTGGGTCGCCACCGACAACCACCAGTTGCCGACTGCCGAGTGCGACCACTGGCCGATCGGCGGCGGCGCGCACTGCCTCGAACCGCATTGGGCGGGCTGGTCACTGACCGTGGTCTACGCCGAGCCGGGGGCCGGGGCAAAGGAGGTCGCGGTGTACGACGGGGCTGCGGCGGCGAACACGGAGATCGCGGTCGAGGACGGCGGCGAGGTCGACATCGCCGCGACGCTGTGGGGCGGCTCGGCGTACCGGAACGGCGACAGCCTCACCGCGGGCGGCCAGGGGCTCGGAGAGCCGGGGTCGTGCCACGTGAACGGGGCGGTGGAGAACCCGCACTGGTACGCGTTCGGGGTCGATGTGAACGTGTACCGGGCGCAGACGGGGGACGACGCGGTGATCCGCTTCGAGCGAGGCGACGACCCGTTCATCGTGGGAGTGGTCGCGGTGGCGTCCCCGAGAATAGACGAGACCGCCGAGTAGACCGCAGGAGTGGCGACCCGGCCCCCGAGGCCGAGTGCGCCGAAACGGAGTCGCCACAGCCTCGGCGAAGCTCGCAAGCCATGAATCGGCACTGTCGACGATGGCGCGAGGCTGTGACAGTTCGGCGGCCTGACCATCTCCCGAGGTCGGGTGTGTCCGTTCACGGTCGCCCCCGGTTCCAGAATGGCGCGGGGGTACGACAGCTCGAGGTCACGCCCGTTCGATGGCGATTTCGGCGGTGTCGCTCATGCGCCCTTCCGGGTAAGCTGTCGCTTGATGCCGATCTTGACTGACACTCCGCCTCCGGCCCGCAGCGGCCTCGGGGGGTTGTTCGCGCGCGCCGTCGCGCTGCTCAAGCGGCACGCCGGCGAACTCACCCGCTTCGCCGGGGTCGGCGGCACCGCCTACGTGATCGACATCGGCCTGTTCAACGTGCTGTTCCTCGGCCTGGACTGGTCCGACTGGTCCGCGAAGATCGCCTCCACGATCGTGGCGACCACCGTGGCCTTCGCCGGGAACCGCCACTGGACCTGGCGCGAGCGCCGCGGCAGCGCCGCCGCCCACCGCCAGTACGCCCTCTACTTCTTCTTCAACGGGATCGGCCTGCTCATCGCGCTCGGCTGCCTGTGGGCCAACAACGGCCTCGCCGAGGTCTGGCCCCAGTACTTCGACACCGCGATCGCGAAGAACCTCGCCGCCAACTTCTTCGGCGTCGGCCTCGCCACGATCTTCCGCTTCTTCGCCTACCGCACCTGGGTCTTCCGCCACCCTCCGAAGCTCACCGAAGCGCTCGAACGCGCCTGAGGCCAATCCCCTTCGGGGCCGACGACAAAGGCCCGCAAGACCGTATAGGAAACAAGACATTGCCTATACGAACGGGCGGGCCTTACGACTGCTTCGGGATCAGATGCCGTCGGCGCTCTCGCCGGCGCGGCGCGAGCGGTCGTCCTCGGCGAGCTGGTACAGCAGGGCCTTGGTCTTGTCGACCTTCGGCACGTCGATGAGGTTGATCTCGCCGTCGTCCGAAGCGGAGTCGATGTTCATGTCGCCGAAGCCGAAGATCCGCTCCCACACGTTCTGCGTGTAGGACACGGTGTTCACGCGGGCGAGCGGGATGTGGCGGCTCTCGCGGGTCACGAGGCCTTCGCGCCACATGATGCGCTGGTCGGTGATCACGTAGTGGGTCGAGCGCCAGCGGATCCACGGGATCACCGCCAGCCAGATGAGCAGGATCCGGAAGACGACGACTTCGGCGAGGATCAGCCAGATCGCCCAGGACTCGTCGATCCTGGTGGAGTAGGCGATCGCGATGGCGCCGATCGCCAGGAAGACCACGAACCACAGGACGGGGCCGATGCCCTCTTTCCAGTGCGGGCGGGTGTGCAGCTTGACCTGCTCACCGCGGGCGAGCTGGTCGTCGGGATATCCCACTGCGGACCTCCAGGAGTGAGAATGGGCGGGGGCGGAGCAAATGTCAAAAGCACAGTACAACACCTCGGCATCGCGGTTCGGCCCGCGATTCGGGCGAACGCTGCGAACCCGCGCGTCACTCGCGTTCGTGCGCCTGGATTTACGGCACCCAGCCGTACTTCGCCGCGTGCCAGCCGAGCTGGATCCGGGTGTCCACATCGGCCAGGTCCATCAGTTCGCGCACCCGCCGCTGCACGGTGCGCAGTCCGATCCCCAGCTTCGTCGCGATCGACTGGTCGGTGAGCCCCGCGATCAAGAGCCCCAGGAGGACCGCGTCGTCCTCTTCGATCTCCAGTCCGTACAGGCCTTCGGCCCCACCCGCGGCCGCGGGGACGCCCGCGGTCCACAACTGCTCGAACAGCGCGCCCGCCAGCTCCACTATCGACCGGTTCGCGGTGATGATCGCCTTCGGCCGCGCCGAGCCGATCTCCTCGATGACCGTGGTGAGGTCGTCCACCAGCAGCTTCTCGCCTTCGCCGTGCGCCTGCTCGGTCAATACGCCGTCCTTCTGCCGTTCACGGGCGCCCGCTGTTCAGGCGCGCCGCGCGGTGTCGCCGGCCCTCAGGCCTGGGGCCGCAGGTGGATGATGTCGCCCGCCGCGACCGTCTCCACCGCGCCGTCTTCCCGGGCGACCTGGAGGCAGCCGTTGCCGTCCATGCCCACTGCACGACCGGAGACCTTGCGGCCGTTCGGGAACGATACCGCGACGTGGCGTCCCAGAGTGGCGGAATTGCGACGCCACCGCTCGATCACCGAGGCCGGGCCGCGCTCGTTCCATGTCGCGTACACCGCCGCGACGTGCGAGAGGAAGCTCGCGGCGATCACTTCGCGTTCCAGCGTGGACGCCCCCGCCAGCAAGAGCGATGTGGCCTCGGGAACCGGCAGTTCTGCTTCCGTCAGTGAGACGTTCAGGCCCGTGCCCACGATCACCGCGTTGCCCTCGACCTGCGCGAGGATGCCGCAGATCTTCTTGCCGTCGATGAGGACGTCGTTGGGCCACTTGAGTTTCGCGTTCACTCCGCACACGGCTCTGAGCGATTCCTCCAGCGCCACCGCCGTGAGCAGGCTCAGCGTGCCCCACTGCTCGCGGGGCACCGTGGGCCGCAGCAGGAACGACATCGTCAGTCCCGCCCCGGCCGGGCTCACCCACTGCCGGTCGAGGCGCCCGCGGCCGAGCGTCTGCTCTTCGGCGATGAGGATCCGCCCCTCCGGCGCGCCGTGTTTCGCGGCGCTCGCCAGGTCCGTATTCGTCGAACCAGTGACCTGAACCACATCAACTTCGGTCCAGAAGTCGGACTTCTCCGACAACAGCGACCAGAGCTCGTGCCGGTCCAGTGGCTTTCTCGTCGATGTGCTCACGCACATAGCGTAGCGACAGCAAAGGCCGATACGATCCGAGTCGTGACCGACATCGACTTCCACACGACCGCCGGGCGGCTCGCCGACCTGGCCGAGCGACTCTCCGAATCGGCCACGGGGAATCCCCGGGCGATCGAGAAGCAGCACGAGAAGGGCAAGCGCACCGCCCGCGAACGCCTGGAACAGCTGCTCGACGAGGGGTCGTTCGTCGAACTCGACGCGCTGACGCGTCACCGCTCCACCAGCTTCGGCATGGAGGCCAACCGGCCCTACGGCGACGGCGTCGTCACCGGGTACGGCACCATCGAGGGCCGCGAGGTCTGCGTGTTCGCGCAGGACTTCACCGTGCTGGGCGGCTCGCTCGGGCAGGTCTCGGGCGAGAAGATCACCAAGATCCAGGACCTCGCCCTGCGGACGGGCCGCCCCCTGATCGGCATCTCCGACTCCGGCGGCGCCCGCATCCAGGAGGGCGTGGCCTCCCTCGGCGGCTACTCCGAGATCTTCTTCCGCAACGTGCGGGCCTCGGGCGTGATCCCGCAGATCTCGCTCATCATGGGCCCGTGCGCGGGCGGCGCGGTGTACTCGCCGGCGATCACCGACTTCACCGTCATGGTCGACCAGACCAGCCACATGTTCATCACCGGCCCGGACGTGGTCCGCGCGGTGACCGGCGAGGACGTCGGCATGGAGGAGCTGGGCGGCGCGCGCACCCACAACGCGGTCGCGGGCAACGCCCACTACCTGGCCTCCGATGAGGACGACGCGCTCGAGTACGTCAAGCACCTGCTGTCGTACCTGCCGTCGAACAACCTCGACGAGCCGCCCGCCTACGAGAGCAAGGACTTCGAGCTCGACCTCACCGCTCACGACCTGGAGCTCGACACCGTCATCCCCGACTCGGCGAACCAGCCGTACGACATGCACAAGGTGCTCGAGTCGGTGTTGGACGACGGCGAGTTCCTGGAGACCCAGGCGCTGTTCGCCAAGAACATCATCACCGGGTACGGGCGCCTGGACGGCCGCCCGGTGGGCGTGGTCGCCAACCAGCCCATGCACTTCGCCGGGTGCCTCGACATCGACGCCTCGGAGAAGGCCGCGCGGTTCATCCGCTTCTGCGACGCCTTCAACATCCCGATCATCTCCTTCGTGGACGTCCCCGGCTTCCTGCCGGGCACCTCGCAGGAGCACGACGGGATCATCCGCCGCGGCGCGAAGCTCATCTACGCGTACGCCGAGGCCACAGTCCCCAAACTCACCGTGGTGACCCGCAAGGACTACGGCGGCGCGTACTGCGTCATGGGCTCCAAGGGCGTCGGCGCCGACCTCAACCTGGCCTGGCCGACCGCCGAGATCGCGGTCATGGGATCGCAGGGCGCGGTCAACATCCTCTACCGGCGGGAGCTGGCGAAGGCCGACGACGAGCAGGCCACGCGCGCCGAACTCATGGCCGAGTACGAGGAGAAGCTGAACAACCCGTACGTCGCGGCCGAGCTCGGCTACATCGACGCGGTCATCCAGCCGCGCGAAACGCGTGCGATGCTCTTGCGCGGCCTGCGCATGAACGCCTCGAAGCGCGACGAACTGCCCGCCAAGAAGCACGGCAACATCCAGCTCTAGCGGCGTCGAAGGCGGCGGGGCTCACGG
>DATABR010000227.1:0-18272 GCA_036259435.1 Glycomyces sp. | reverse complement strand
GTCGCGGCCGAAGGCCTGGACGAGCCGGTCCCGGACGTAGCTCCCTACGGACGGGGACCAGTAGCCGGTGCCGGAGGCGTCCGAGCGGTCGGTGGTGGCTTCGGCGGCCCGGGGTCCTGAAGCGCCGCCGCCGCGGAGCTTCCAGGTGAGCCAGTCGTGCGGGAGCATGACCGAAACCGTTTTTGCGGCGTTTTCGGGTTCGTGCTCGGCCAGCCACGCGAGTTTGGTGGCGGTGAAGGAGGCGGCGAGGACGAGTCCGGTGTCGGCGGCCCAGGATTCGGGGCCGCCGTGCTCGGCGGTGAGCCGCTCGGCCTGGGGGGCCGAGCGGGTGTCGTTCCACAGGAGCGCGGGCCTGACGACCTCGTCGTCCGCGTCGAGGGCGACCATGCCGTGCTGCTGCCCGGCGACGGCCACGGCCTCGGCGCGTTCCAAGAGGCCCTTGCCGGCCTCCTGGAGCGCCTCCCACCAGGCTTCGGGCGGGCACTCGGTCCCGTCCGGGTGGGAGGCGCGACCGGAGTCGACGATCTCGCCCGTCTCGGACTCGACCAACAGGACTTTCGTTGACTGCGTCGAGGAGTCAACTCCGGCGACCAGACTCATCTATTTCCGCTCCAACTCGGCCTTCTCGGGCTTGCCCGCAACATCGACGATGCTCACATTAGCGATGTCGGCGGGCCCGCTCGAAACCAGGGTCACAACAGTTTCCGAAACAGTTTCAACACTGTTCTGAACCACACTGATCGTCGTGTCACCGTCCACGTCACTGATCGTGACGCCGCGGTCCGGGGTGCCCCAGACCTCGAGCGTGACGCCCTCGAAGGGACCGTCACCGATCTGGGCGCCCGGCTCGACGCGCGGAATGATCGCGCCGTAGCGCACGAACACCGGGAAGGTCTCCAGGTCGTGCTTCGTGTCGATATAGCGCCCGCCCTCGTGGATCTCCTTGGACCAGAAGTCGATCCACCGACCCGCGGGCAGGTAGACCTTGCGCTCGCCCGACGGGTCGTTCACCGGGGCCACGAGCAGGTCGGTGCCGAGGCGGAACTCCTGGTCGGCGTTCCACGCCACCGGGTCGTGCGGGTCGTCCACACTGAGCGCGCGCAGCACCGGCTCGCCGGTGCGCGAAGCGTGCACGGCCGCCGAGTAGATGTACGGCATCAACGAGTAGCGCAGCTTGAGGGACTCGACCGCGAGACGCTCGGCCTCCTCGGAGAACTCCCACAGCTCGCGGGTGGTGGTGCCGTGGTAGCGCAGCAGCGGCGAGAGAGCGCCGAACTGGGCCCAGCGGATGTACAGATCGTCGGTGGGCGTGCCGTTGAAGCCGCCGGTGTCGTGCGACCAGAACGGGACGCCCGACAGGCCGTGCGAGAGGCCGCCGCGGATGGTGCCGCCGAGGCCGGCCCAAGTGGTCTGGACGTCGCCCGACCACTGCGCGGAGTGGCGCTGCCCGCCGAGGAAGGACGAACGGGCCCACACGAACTCGTAACCGTGGACCTCGCGGGTCACCTCGCACACCGCATCGTTGTACATGAGGGTGTACACGTTGTGCAGCTCTGTGCCGGTCATGCCGTTGTGCGCCACCGCATCAGCGGGCACGCCCTCGGCGAAGTCGGTCTTGTACAGGGCTGCACCGGCCTGCAGGGGCCCGCGCAGCAGGTCCTTCCACCACTCGGTCGCGTCCGGGTTGGTGAAGTCGACGATGCCGCTGGCCTGGTGCGAACCGTGCCAGACGTCGGCCACATAGGTCTCGCCCTTGGCGTTCTTGAGGAAGTAGCCGCGCTCGTCGCCCTCGGCGAAGATCGGCGACTTGTGGGAGATGTAGGAGTTCATCCACAGGCAGACCTTGAAGCCCTGCTCGGCGAGCTCGGCGAGCATCCGCTCGGGCTCGGGGAAGTTCGCGCCGTCCCACTGCATGTCCGACCAGTGCGGCTCGTGCTGCCAGAACGTGTCGAGGTGAAGCACGTCACAGGGGATGCCGCGCTCGCGAATCTTCTTGGCGCGCTCCATGACCCGCTCCTCGCTGTCCACGAAGAAGCCCGAGGAGATCCAGGTCCCGAAGGCCCACTTCGGAGGCAGCGCCGGACGGGAGGTCAGGCCGTCGAACCGGTCGAGCACCTCGGCAGGCGTGCCGCCCATGACGAAGTACTCGAGCGCGTCGTCGGGCACGATGAACTCGACGGCGGCGTGGGTCTGCTGGGCCATGTCGAACTCGACCGGCGCGCCGGAGTTGACCAGGATGCCGTAGCCGCGGTCGGAGACGTAGACCGGCACGTTCTTGTAGGCGCGGATCGACTCGGAGCCGAACGCGTCGAAGTTCCACATGAGCGGGCGCTGGCCGCGCGCGTTGAGCGGCGCGAAGCGCTCGCCGAAGCCCGCGAAGGCCTCGTCGGGGGCGCAGGTGAAGGACTCGTGGAAGGCCACCGGCTGCCCGTCCACGAGCGACCGCCCGAAGGGGAGGGTGCGCAGGCGCCCGGAGATGTCCGTCTCGCCGGGGTTCTGGGCCACGAGGGTCTTGCCCGAGGCGTCGGTGTACTTCAGCGACCAGGAGTCGAGGGTGGCGACGGCGCGGACCGAGCCGGCGTCGACGACCACAGTGCCGTTCTCGACCGTCACGGTGCCGGCCTCGTAGGTGCCGGCGTGAACCATCTCGAGGGCCTTCTCGGCGGCCGGACGGGCGGCCGGGTCGGCAGACAGGCGGGCGCGCACAACGCCTTCGGCGACGGCGGCGAGGCCGACGTACAGCTCCTCCCCCGCGCTCGTGACGGCCTTCAACAGAACCGAAGTCGGACCGGTCTCGGCGACCTCGGCGCTCGTGACGGCCGACAGTCCCTGCTCACCGGGGGCACGCTGGGGCAGCTCCGGGGGGTCGGCGACGAAGAACTCGCGGGCGACCAGCGGCGGGCGGTAAGGCATTCGTTGCTCCTGCCTGTCAGGCGTTTCGGACGACGGCGGCCGAGCCGGGGCGGCACGACGTTCATTAGTTTATCGACTAATCCAACAAATTGCGACCGGGGGCGATGACATGCGGCATTATTCATCACGAACGCAACAGTTTCCACAACACGAGTCCCTGACCTGCGAATCTGCCTCATCCTCGTCGCAACCTCCGAGCGGCTTACCACGCGCTCCTGCGCAAGAATTGCAGCAGTCGCGGCGGCCGGTCACCTCCGCCGCCGCGGGCGCCGCGGTAGTCCGGTTCGGACCGGGCTGCGATACCGGGTTTCGTCCGCGACGGGCGCGGGAAAGCTACCCTGGGCGGTGCAGCCGCCCGAGGTTCAAGCCATTGCCCAGTTTCGATGCGAGGTACCGAGATGTCGACCGTCCGCTCCAGCCTTTCCGACGAGCACCGCGATACCGCTGCCCAGGCCCTCCAAGGCGCCCTGGTCGATCTCATCGACCTCGCCCTCGTCGGCAAGCAGGCCCACTGGAACGTCTACGGCAAGAACTTCCGCTCACTCCACCTGCAACTGGACGAGATCGTGGTCTCGGCGCGCAACTCCGCCGACCTCGTGGCCGAGCGGGCCATCGCCATCGGCGTGAGCGCCGACGGGCGCGCCAGCACCGTCGCCGAGGCCTCCTCAATGCCGAAGATCCACGACGGCCAGATCAGCGACGCCGAAGTGATCTCGCTGTTCATCGAGGCCTACAGCGCCATCGTCGCCAACATGCGCGAGCGCATCGAGGCCACCGAGTCGGCCGACCCCGTGACCCAGGACCTCCTCATCGGCATCACCGCCGAGCTGGAGAAGCAGAGCTGGATGTTCCAGGCCGAGCTGTCCTGAACGATCGCCGCGGCCGGGGCCGGAACTTGTGAGAGGTTCCGGCCCCGGCCTGTGCGAAGAGGAAGGTCAGGCGGACGCGCAGGTCACCTGCGGCGCCGTGCTCGGCCCGGAGGCGATGAAGCCGAAGGCCTCACGGGACTGGCCCGCCGCGACCGAGCCGTTCCAGCCCACGTCACCGGCCGTCACCGCCGCCCCCGACTGCGACCAGTCGGCGTTCCACGCCGACGAGATCTGCTGCGCACCTGGCCAAGACCACTTGAGTTCCCAGCCGCCGAGCGCCGCGTTCCCGGCGGTCATGTTCACCCGGCCCTGCCAGCCCGAGCCCCAGTCGCCGACCACGGTCACCCTTGCCGTGCAGTCGCCCGTGGGCGGCGGCGTGGTGGTGGGCGGGTTCGAGGTGGCCGGAGTGGTGGTCGGATTGCTCGTGCTGCCGCCCAAGGCGTTCAGCGTTGAGGTGTACGCCGGCTTCTTGGAGAAGTCGTCGTTGAACAGCAGCGGTGCGCCCTGGCCCGGGAAGGTGTCGTCGACCCAGGAGTCGCCGTCGCGCACGCCCCACACGGTGATGCCCGAGCAGTCGGCGAGCTCCGCGCATATCTCGACCACCCGCTCGTAGTCGCTGGCCTGCTGGTGCAGTTCGCTGCCGTCGGCCGGCATCTGGATGCGGATGTCGAGCTCGGTGATGCGGACCTTCAGGCCGAGGTCGACGAAGCGCTGCAGGTTCGCCTCCATGTCGGAGGGCACCTGGCCGAGGATGAGGTGCGATTGGAAGCCGACCCCGTCGAGCAGGTTCTGCGACTTCAGGCCCTGCGCGATCGAGTAGACCTTGTCGGACTTGGCGCCGATGTTCTCGATCGAGTAGTCGTTGATGTAGAGGTCGGCGTTCGGGTCGGCCGCGCGGGCGGTGCGGAACGCGGTGGTGATGAAGCCCTCGCCGAGGCCGCGCAGGAAGAACGAGTCGCGCAGCGCCCCATTGGAGTCGCTCACGACCTCGTTCACCACGTCCCAAGTGGCGACGTCGCCCTCGTAGTGGTCCATCACCGTGGTGATGTGGTCGTTCATCGCCGTCTCCAGCGCCGTGCCGGAGAGGTCGTGCACCCACTGCGGGGTCTGGCTGTGCCACACCAGCGTGTGGCCGTGCACGGTCTGGTCGTTCGCCTGGGCGAAGTCCACGATCGCGTCGCCGTTGGCGAAGGTGTAGTTCCCGTCCTGGGGTTCGGTGAAGTCCCACTTCATGGCGTTCTCGGCCGTGAGCGAGTTGAACTCGGTGGCAACGAGGTCGCGGTACTGCGTGTTGTTCTGGAGCAGGTTGTGGTCGACCGCGACGCCGATGTCCTTGCCGAGCGCGTCGGCGGCCCCGCGAAGGGTGGTCTGGGCGCTCGCGAACTGGGTCGAGAGCCCGATGCCGAGCGCCGCTGTGGCGACGGTGACGACCCCCGCGATCACAGCGCGGCGGCGTTGACGGGTGAGCAGCACGGATATCTCCTCAAGGTGGTGCCGCGCCGTGAGGGAACGTGGCCGATTCAGCAGACGCCAGGAGCGGAGCGCTCCCAGCGGGTGAGCACAGCCTAGCGAATGCATCGATGTCGGTCAATACGCTGGAGTCAGTGGCCCCCGCGGCGAAGCGAGTTCTCCTAACATCTCCAGAATGGATACCCCCAGAACGAAACCCGCCTATCACCGGCCGATGCCCTGGCAGCTGATCACGGCGCTCGCGCTCATCGGCCTCGACGCTTTGTACCTCGCCTTCCAGGCCGTCAAGCTCGGGGCCATCGCCGCCGACCTTTGGGCGGAACCGTTCGGGTGGCTGCCGCTGCTGCTCATGAGCGTGGTAGCGGTACTGGCGACCCTCTGCGTCGTCGTCGGGCTGTGCATCCTCGCGCGCCGGAACTGGGCGCGGCGACTCGCCGTCACCGTCAACTTCATCCTCGTTCTGTTCGCCGTACTGGCCCTGGTCTTCGCCGGCGCGCTCGGGCAGTTCGACGTGCTGGCCCTCGCGAGCGGCGCCTTCTCGCTCTTCATGATCTTCCTTCTGAGCGCCGAACGCTCCAAGGCGTACACGTACCGGGGCGGCGACGACAGCTGGCCCGAGGACTGACGAGGGCGGGCCCGGAAACCCGGCCCGCCCTCGCTCACGGCGACTTGGCGACGATCGACACCATCCTCTTCGCGGACCGCCTACTTCGCGACGACGGAAACCATCTTGCCCGCCACCACGATGACCTTCTTGACGTCCTTGCCGACCAGGTTCGCGGCGACCTTCTCCTCGGTCAGCGCGGCGGCCTTCACGGCCTCCTCATCGGCGTCGGCGGCGACCTCGATGCGCCCGCGGACCTTCCCGTTGATCTGCACCGGGTAGGTCACGGTGTCCTCGACGAGGTATCGCTCGTCGGCGACCGGGAAGTCCACATAGGCGATGCCGCCTTCGTGGCCCAGGCGCTCCCACAGCTCCTCGGCGATGTGCGGGGCGACCGGCGCGACCATGGCGACCAGGGCCTCGGCGGCCCGGCGGGGCACCGGGTGCAGGCCGGTCACGTGGTTGTTCAGCGTGATCAGCTTGGCGACGGCGGTGTTCATGCGCAGGTTCTCGTAGTCTTCGCGGACGCCCGCGATGGCCTTGTGGATCTCGCGCAGCGTCTCGGCGGAGGGCTCGACGTCGGCGACGACGGTCTCGCCGGTCTCCTCGTCGACGATGTTGCGCCACAGTCGCTGCAGGAACCGCTGGGAGCCGACGATGGCGCGGGTCTCCCAGGGCTTGGAGTCGGCCAGCGGGCCCATCGACATCTCGTAGACGCGGAAGGTGTCGGCGCCGTACTCGGCGCAGATGCCGTCGGGGGTGACGACGTTCTTCAGCGACTTGCCGATCTTGCCGTACTCGCGGTCGACCTTCGCGCCGTTGTGGAAGAAGACGCCCTCGCGTTCCTCGACCTCCTCGGCCGGGACGTAGACGCCCCGGTCGTCGGTGTAGGCCCAGGCTTGGATGTAGCCCTGGTTGAACAGGCGGCGGAACGGCTCGCGGCTGGAGACGTGCCCCAGGTCGAACAGGACCTTCTGCCAGAACCGGGCGTACAGCAGGTGCAGCACGGCGTGCTCGACGCCGCCGATGTACAGGTCGACGCCGCCGACGTCACCGGTTCCCTGCGGGCCCATCCAGTAGGACTCGTTGTCGGACTCGGCGATGCTGCCGGCGGACCGGGGGTCGGTGTAGCGCAGCTCGTACCAGGAGGACCCGGCCCAGTTGGGCATGGTGTTGACCTCGCGGCGGTACGTCTTGGTCCCCTCGCCCAGGTCCAGTTCGACCTCGACCCAGTCCTTGGCGCGGCCCAGCGGCGGCTCGGGGGCGGTGTCGGCGTCGTCGGGGTCGAAGGTCTTCGGGGAGAAGTCCTCCATGTGCGGCAGCTCGACCGGCAGCTGCTCCTCGGGCAGCGCGACGGGCAGGCCGGTTTCGTCGTAGACGATCGGGAACGGCTCGCCCCAGTAGCGCTGGCGGCTGAACAGCCAGTCGCGCAGTCGGAAGGTCGTGGCGCTCTCGCCGCGGCGGTGCTCGACCAGCCAGTCGGTGATGCGGGCCTTGGCCTCGGGGACCTTCAGGCCGTCCAGGTAGTCGGAGTTGACGCAGGTGCCGCCCACGGTGTCGGTGTAGGCGGCCTCGCCGTCCCACTCGTCCTTACCGGCGACGACCTGGCGGATCGGGATGCCGAAGGCCCGGGCGAACGCGAAGTCGCGCTCGTCGTGGGCGGGGACGGCCATGATCGCGCCGGTGCCGTAGCCGGCCAGGACGTAGTCGGCGATGAAGACCGGGACGCTCTCGCCGTTGACCGGGTTGGTGGCGTAGCCGCCGGTGAAGACGCCGGTCTTGACCTTGGCGTCGGCCTGGCGCTCGACGTCGGTCTTGGCGGCGGCCTCGCGGCGGTAGGCGGCGACGGCGGCGGCCGGGGTCGCGTGGCCGCCGGTCCAGGTGTCCGGTGCGTCCGCTGGCCAGGTCTCGGCGGTCAGGGCGTCGACCAGTTCGTGCTCGGGCGCCAAGACCATGTAGGTGGCGCCGAACAGCGTGTCGGGCCGGGTGGTGAAGACCCTGATGTCGCCGACGTAGGTCGCGAAGTCGACGTAGGCACCGGTGGACTTGCCGATCCAGTTGCGCTGCATGGACTTCAGTGATTCGAACCAGTCCAGGTCGTCCAGGTCGCCCAGCAGCCGGTCGGCGTAGGCGGTGATGCGCAGCATCCACTGTTTCAGGGTGCGGGTGTAGACCGGGAAGTTGCCGCGCTCGCTGCGGCCCTCGGAGGTGACCTCCTCATTGGACAGCACCGTGCCCAGGCCGGGGCACCAGTTGACGGGCGCTTCGGTGACGTAGGCCAGGCGGTGCCCGTCGATGACGCGGCGGCGCTCGACGTCGCTCAGCTCCGACCAGGGACGGCCGTCGGAGGTGGCCTTCTCACCGGACTCGAACGCTGCGATCAGCTGCTCGATCGGGCGCGCGGCGTCGGCCTCGTCGTCGTAGTAGGAGTTGAAGATCTGCAGGAAGATCCACTGGGTCCACTTGAAGAACTCGGGGTCGGTCGTCGCGAACTCGCGGCGCGTGTCGTACCCCATGCCCAGGCGGCGCAGCTGGTCGCGGTACCGGTCGATGTTCTCGGCGGTGATCTCGGCGGGCTGGCGGCCGGTGGCGATGGCGTACTGCTCGGTGGGCAGGCCGAAGGCGTCGAAGCCCATCGGGTGCAGCACGTTGTACCCGGCCATGCGCAGGTACCGCGAGTACGCGTCGGTGGCGATGTAGCCCAGCGGGTGGCCCACGTGCAGCCCCGCGCCCGAGGGGTAGGGGAACATGTCCATGACGAACTGCTTCGGCGCGCCCGCGCGCGGGTGGTCCGGTTCGGCGAGGGCGCCGGTCGGGTTGGGGGCGCGGAAGGTCTGCTCGGCCTCCCAGCGGTCCTGCCAGCGCGGTTCGATCTCGTTGGCCAGTTCGGCGTCGTAACGGTGTGCGGGTTCGCTCATGACTCGTCCTGTGGTCCTGGTGCGGCGTTGTCTGAATAAACGGCGGGTTCGGGCGGCGTTCGCTGGGTACAGACCCTAGACAGCAAAAAACCCCTGGCATGCAGGGGTGGCCGTGTCGGTTCCGTCCGACACGGCTAGCTGAGAAGCGCGAAACGCCGAGGCATGACACCAGTGTAGCGGAGCGTCACCTCGATGGCGCGGACATACCGCCTGGGAGGCGCCGAGTACGATGGCGGACAAGCGGCGGTAACGGCGAATGCCGTGGCACGGCGCTGTAATCGCACCTTGAAATCACTCCCCGGGAGGACCATTGACCTTCGAGTCGTCCCCAGCGCAGCCGCAGGGACCGACGCCGCTCTCCCCCCAGGAGTTCAAGGCCACGGTCGAGGCGATCCTGACGAACGTCGAATGGGTGATCGAGGGCAAGTCCCACACGATCCGCCTGGCGATCGCGGTGATGCTGGCCGAGGGCCACCTGCTTCTTGAGGACGTGCCCGGGGTCGGGAAGACGCAGTTGGCGAAGGCGCTCGCCCGCTCGGTGGACTGCTCGGTGCGGCGCATCCAGTTCACGCCGGACCTGCTGCCCTCGGACGTGACGGGCGTGAGCATCTTCGACCCCGAGAAGCGCGACTTCGTGTTCAAGCCCGGCGCGATCTTCGGCAACCTGATCCTCGGCGACGAGATCAACCGCGCCAGCCCCAAGACCCAGGCCGCACTCCTGGAGTGCATGGAGGAGCGGCAGGTCACCGTCGACGGGAACACGTACAAGCTGCGCGGCCCGTTCATGGTCATCGCCACCCAGAACCCGGTGGAGATGGAGGGCACCTACCCGCTGCCGGAGGCCCAGCGCGACCGCTTCGCGGCGCGGTTGGCGATCGGTTACCCGGACATCAACGCCGAGCTGGCGCTGCTGGACCGGCGCGAGGAGTACAACCCGCTCGACGCGCTGCGGCCGGTGGCCGACGCGGACATGATCGTGCGGATGATCGCCGCCGCCCGCGCGGTGCATCTGGCGCCCGAGCTCAAGCGGTACGTCGTCGAACTGGTGGCCGCGACCCGCACCAACGCGCAGGTGCGCCTGGGCGCGAGCCCGCGCGCGACGCTGCAGTTGCTGCGGTGCACGCAGGTGCTCGCGGCGATGGACGGGCGCGACTTCGCGCTCCCCGACGACGTGCAGCAGCTGGCCGTGCCGGTGCTCGCGCACCGGCTCATCCCCACCACGGAGACGACGATGGGCGGGGGCGACACGAAGGCGATCGTCTCCGACATCCTCAGGCACGTCCCGGTCGTTTCCCATCCTGGGCGGTACTAGGGGATGGCATTGCGCGGCATTCCTCGGCACCCTCCGCGGCGCCGTGTCCCGTCCAGGGAGGTCCTCGACATGGCAGTCCTCGGCACGATCCATAGCGCCGTGTCCCGTCCGGGGAGGTTGTAGGCGTGGAGCTCACCGGACGCGGCAAGACGCTGCTGGCGGTGAGCGTGGTGGTGGGCCTCGTTTCGCTGCTGGTCGGCGAGGGCGACCTGCTCCGCGCGGCGATGCTGGCCGCGATCGCGCCCCTGGGCGGCGTCGTCCTCCTGCGGTGGACGCGCCCCTCGCTGGAGTCGAACCGGGTGCTCAACCCGTCCCAGGTGGAGGCCGGGCAGTCCACACAGGTGCGCCTCGGCATCCAGAACACCGGGCGGGGCCGCCCGCCGGCACTCATGCTCGAGGACCGCATCCCCTACCGGCTGGGCAACCGCCCCCGTCTGGTGCTCGAGCGGCTCGCGCCGGGAGCGCGCAGCGTCGTGAACTACACGATCACGCCCGGCACGCGCGGCGCGTACGAACTGGGGCCGCTGACGGTGCGCACCTCCGACCCGTTCGGCCTCGCCGTCTCGGTCCAGGAGTTCCCGGTGACCACCGAGCTCATCGTGACTCCGCGCATCCAGCCGCTGCGCAGCCTCCTGCTGCCCGGCGGGGCCGGGATGTCCTCTGGAGAGTCGGCCGCGCAGGCCGTCTCGATCACCGGCAACGACGACATCGCCGTGCGCGAGTACCGCCACGGCGACGACATGCGGCGCGTCCACTGGAAGGCCAGCGCCCACCGCGGTCAGCTCATGGTGCGCCGCGAGGAGCAGCCGTGGGAGAACAACGCCGCGGTCCTGCTCGACGTGCGGCGCGGCGCGCATCGCGGGGAGCTCTCGAGTTTCGAGTGGATGGTGGACGCGGCCGCTTCGGCGACGGTGCGGCTGGCGCGCGACGGCATCGACCCGTGGCTGATCACCGCGCACCGCGACTTCGAATGCCGCCAAGGCGATTGGGGCCAGGCGATGCGGTACCTGGCGACCGTCGCCGCCGCCCCCGAAGCGCCGATCGCGCAAATGGTCGAGAAGGCCCAGCGGGCGCGCTCGGTCTCGGGGATCGTGGCGCTCCTCGGCCACTTGACGCCCGAGGAGGCCACCTCGCTGGGGCGGCTGGCGCGGCGCGGCGGGGCCTGCACGGCGCTCCTCGTCGACCCCGTGCGGTGGATCCCGAAGGCCGCCACGACCCGGACCGATCCCCGGGAGCAGGCGTTCGCGGAGCAGCACACCGCTGCCGTGGCGGCGCTGTCGAACGCGGGCTGGCAGGTGATCCCGGTGGTCGCCGGGACCGAGCTGCGCCGGGTGTGGACTCGCCTGGGCGCGTGGAGGACTCTGGCATGAACGGACAGCGGCACGCCACGTTGATCGCGGCCGCCACCCTGGCGTTGACCCTGACGCCGCTCGTCGGCGTCTTCGAGGGCCTGGGGTGGACGGTCCCGGTGCTGCTGACGATCACCGTCGTCGCCGTCGCGGGGTCGCTGGTGCGCGCGGCCGGGCGCGGGCAGGGCCTCCAGACGCTGGCGATGTGCGCCGGGCTCCTCGTAGTGCTCACCGCGGGCTTCAGCGGCGGCACGGCGATCCTGTTCATCATCCCCACGCCCGACACATTGTCGCAGTTCGGCGACCTCATGGGCCAGGGCGTCACCGGCATCATCGCCAACGTCCCGCCCGTCGCCCCCGAGGGCGGCATCCTCTTCTTGACCATGCTCGGGGTCGGGCTGGTCGCGATCCTCCACGACATGTTCGTGGTCGGCCTGCGCACCCCGGCCCTCGCCGGACTCACCCTGCTGACGATGTACCTGGTGCCGGTCTCGGTCGCGCCCGACGCGACCGCCTGGTTCTGGTTCATCCTCCCGGCCGTCGCCTACCTGTGGGTCCTCGCGGACGACAACCTGCGGCGCGTCTCGGCGTTCGGGCACCGCTTCACCGGGGCCGGGCAGCTCGTCGGCCAGCGCTTCCCCTCGCCGATGGCGCGCACCGCGCGCTGGTCGGCGACCGGGTTCATCCTGGTGACCCTCCTGACCCTCGCGGTGATCCCGACGAACACCTCCGGATTCCTCGACCGAGTCTCCAAGGGCTTCGGGGGCGGCGACGACGCCGGACTCGGCGACGTGAACCCGTGGGCGCAACTGTCGGGATCGCTCAACCAGCCCGAAGAGGTGGACGTCCTCCGCGTCACCACCGACGACCCGAACCCCCGCTACCTGCGCATGCACGTGCTCGACGAGCTCGACAACGACGGCTTCCGCCCCAACGACTACGAGGGCGCCGCCTCGATCGCTTCCCTCGATGAACCGTCCGACGCGACGGTGTATCGGGCCGACATCGAGAACCTGCAGATGGAGGCGGCGGTGGTGCCCGTCTACGGGAACCCCGTCGACCTCGACATCGTCGGGGACTGGTCGATCGACGCCGACACCTCCGTCATCGTCGGCGACGGCTCCGACATGGGCGAGATCGACGAGTACACGGTCGCCTACACCGAGGCGATGCCCCAGGCCGACGCGCTCGCGAACGCGTCGGGCATGGACCCGAACGCGCCGCAGTGGGAGGCGAACACCAGCCACCCGGACGTGCCCGCGCTCACCGAGATCGTCGACCGCGAGACCGCGGGCGCGGACACCGTGCACAAGAAGGTCCTCGCGGTTTTGGACTTCCTGTCGGTCGCCAACGGCTTCCGGTACTCCCTGGAGACCACCGACGCGGGCAACGACGAGGCCATCATCGACTTCCTGGAGACCCGGCAGGGCTACTGCCAGCAGTACGCGGCCGCGATGGCGTGGATGCTGCGCGAGGCCGATGTGGCCTCACGCGTGGTCATCGGCATGTCCCAGGGCCGCCGGGACGGCGAGGACTGGGTGCTCTCGAGCCACGACTACCACGCGTGGGTCGAGGTCTACTACGAAGGAGCCGGCTGGGTCACCTACGACCCGACTCCGCCGACGGGCGTGCCCGGCTCGGTGTCGTTCCCGTGGGCGACCGAGCCGGCCAATCCCGACGAGGACTCGCTCTTCGACCCGGACACGGGCGAGGGGTCCTCCGTGGCTCCCGGCGAGTCGCCCAGCGCGCCCGCAGCGGACCCGTCCGCCCCGGCCGAGGACCTGAACGCCGACCCGACCGCGCAGGCCGAGGACGGCGGCGGCACCGGCGGGTCCGGCTTCAACCCGGCATGGCTCGCGCTCCTGCTGCTCGCCGCCGTGCCGTTCATCCCCATGCTGTGGCGCGGCGCGCTCAGACGGTCCCGATTGGACCCCAAACGCCTCTCCCCCCAGTCCGCCTGGGACGAAGCGGTCGACCTCGCGGCCGACTACGGTGTGGGCCTTGCCGATTCGCTCACGCCGCGGCAGGCCGCCGGGGTACTGGCGCAGGGCGCGCCGGGAGCTCGCGAGGCCGCGACCACGCTCGGCGCGGCCATGGCCCGCCACCGCTACTCCCCCAGGGGCGCCGACACCGACGGCCTCGCCGACGCCGTGCACGACCTGCACGCCGAACTCGACAAGACCGCCGAACCGCGCCAGAAGTACCGCGCCAGGTTCTGGCCCGCCTCGCTCATGGCGAAAGTCGCCGCCGGACAGGCCGAGCAGAGCGCCCGCCTCGCCCGGCGCTCGGCCCGCACCGCCGGCCGCGTCCGCTCCGCAGTGCGGCGAGTCCGACGTTCGAACAGCCGCAAGGACCGATCTGTCACAGGCCGCCCTTAGGGTGGCGTACATGTACAGAAGCGGCACCGCCGGCGGCGGCCCGGCCACCGACGACGGCGGCTTCACCCAGCCGACCCTCGACAGCCTGGGCACAGCACTGTCCGAGGTGACGTTCTGCGTCGTCGACCTCGAGACCACGGGCCTGGCCGCCGACGCGTGCGGGATCACCGAGATCGGCGCCGTCAAAGTCAAGGGCGGCGAGATCATCGGCGAGTTCGGCTCCCTCGTCAACCCCGGCGAGCCGATCGACCCGCGGGTGACGCGCCTGACCGGCATCACCGACGACATGGTCGCCGACGCCCCCGGCATCGAATCGGTCCTGCCCGCGTTCCTCGAATTCGCGCGCGGGGCCACGCTCGTGGCCCACAACGCCGGATTCGACATCGGGTTCCTACGACACGCGTGCGAACTGACCGACACGCGCTGGCCCCGGCCGCCCGTGGTCGACACGGTGGTCCTGGCCCGGCGCCTGACCGAGAAGAGCGAGGTCCCGAATCGTCGGCTGGGGACGCTCGCGCGACTGTTCGGGTCGCCGGTGACGCCGAACCACCGGGCCCTGGACGACGCCCGCGCCACGGTCGCGGTGCTGCACGGCCTCATCGAGCGGGCCTCCGGGCACGGGGTGAGCACCGATGCGGAACTCGCCGAGTTCTGCCGCGCGATCCCCTCCGAACTCCAACGGCGCAAACGGCACCTGGCCGACGGGCTGCCGCAGGGGCCGGGCGTGTACATCTTCCGCGACGCGGACGACCGGGCGCTCTACATCGGCGTGTCCGTGAACGTGGCGGCGCGGGTGCGCAGCTACTTCTCGGCCGCCGAGCAGCGCCGGCGGCTGCGCGACATGCTCGCCTCGGCCGAACGCGTCGAGGTCGTCGAGTGCGCCCACCGGCTCGAGGCGGGCGTGGCCGAGCTGCGGCTCATCTCGGGCGGCAAGCCGCCGTACAACCGGGCCGCGAAGTTCCCCGAGCACCGCAGTTGGGTGCGATTGACCGAGGAGGCGTATCCGCGCCTGCAGGTCTCGCGCAAGCCGCCGGAGCCGGGTACGCCCCGGCTCGGCCCGTCCTCGGGCACGCAGGCGCAGGCGGCGATCGGCGCGATCGAGGCGGCCCTGCCGATCCGGTCGTGCCGGACCCGCTTGTCCCCCAAGCGGTTGTCGTCCTCATGCGTCCTCGGCGAGATCGGCAAGTGCGCCGAGCCGTGCCGCCACAGCGTCACCGTGGAGGAGTACGCGCAGATCGCCGAGCGCGCCACGCGGGCGATGAGCGACCCGGCCCCGGTCGCCGAAGCGGTCGCCGAACGCCTCGCCGAGCTGTCGGAGGCCGAGCGCTTCGAGACGGCCGCCGAACGGCGCGACGAGCTCGGGGCGTTCTTGCAACTGGCCGCCGCCACGCACCGCGTCAGGAGCCTCGTGGCGGCCGGGGAGATCGTGGCGGCCGGTCGCGCCAAGGGCGGCGGCTGGGAGGTCGCGGTGATCCGCCACGGGCTCCTGGCGGGCGCGGTGCGCACGCCGCCGAGGGCCGACCCGATGCCGTACATCGCGAAACTGCGCGAGACCGCCCGAGTGGTCGAACCGGTAGAGGACGTCGTGGACGCGGCGCACGCGGCCGAGACGAGGCTGCTGCTGGAATGGCTGGGCCGCGCCGACGTGCGCCTGGTGCTGGTCGAAAGGGCATGGGCGAGCCGCATAGACGGAGCCGAACGCTGGGACGGCGCCGTCCCCCACGACCCGAGCCCCTCGCGCCGCTCAACGGGCGAGCGCTGACCGCCTCAGGAACCACTGTCACACCCCGGGCACTATCGAAACCGGAGGACCTCCGCGCCGACACACCCGACCGCAGGTGCGCCGCGCGACCACATGCTGAGATCGATTCCCCGACCCTCCGCTGTCCCAGACGAACCCAGGGTGCCATCCCATGGGACCAGGCCCTTCCGGCATTCCGGACGTGAGTCGTCTCGCATTCATCTGCGGCGCTTGCGGTTTCCGCACACCGGCCCACGCGAGTACGCTATGTCATCCGCCAATCGCGGCGACCCTGCCGAAATCCGACAGTGTCTAGTGTCGATTCTCTCCAAGAATCGTTGTACATCTAGAATGCGGTCAACCTTGGGCATCGGAGGCTTTCATGTTGCGCGCATTGCTTTCGGCTACTCGGTCTGCCAAACCTGACGATCCGTGGGACCTCGCGGGGAAGGTGGCGCAGCTCGAAGCGGCTCACCGCGCCCACTGCGAGCAGCCCGACATGCTCCTGGTCCGCCGCGCCTACCGCATCGCCGAGCAGATGCACCGCGGCCAGGCCCGCCGCTCCGGTGAGCCCTACATCACCCACCCCATCGCGGTCGCCACGATCCTCGCCGACCTCGGCGTGGACACCGCCACCATCGCGGCCGGGCTCCTCCACGACACCGTCGAGGACACCCCGTATTCGCTCGAAGCGCTCCGCGGCGATTTCGGCGACGAGATCGCCGTGATGGTCGACGGCGTCACCAAGCTCGACAAGATCCACCTCGGCTCGGCCGCCGAGGCCGAAACGTTCCGCAAACTCGTGCTCACCGCCGGGCGCGACATCCGCGTCATGGTCATCAAACTGGCCGACCGGCTCCACAACATGCGGACCATCAAGTTCAAGAAGCGCCCCAGCCAGATCCGCATCGCCGAGGCCACCAAGGACGTTCTCATCCCGCTGGCCGACCGCCTCGGCCTCTACGTGATCAAGCGCGAACTCGAAGACATCGTCCTCGAGACGCTCGAGCCCGATGTCTTCCAGCGCATCAGGGAACACCTCGGCTCGGACACCGACCGCAACCGCCAGGTCGCCGTCATCGCCCCGCAGGTGCGCAAGGCCCTCCGCGAGTTCAAGGTGGCCGCGCGGCTGCTCGACCGGCCCCGGCATCCGTACTCGATCTACCGCGAGATGCAAAAGCACCCCGGGACCGGCCCGGCCGACCCGCCGCGCCTCGTGATCGTCGTCGACGGGCCCGTCACCGACTGCTACGCCGCGCTCGGAGCGATCCACAAGCTCTGGAAGCCCGTGGGCGGCAAGTTCCGCGACCTCATCGCCGCCAAGAAGTTCAACCTGTACCAATCGATCCACACCGCGGTCGCCGGCCCCGGCGGCACCCCGATCGAATTCCTCATCCGCACCAAGGAGATGCACGAGACCGCCGAGATCGGCATCGTGGCGGGCCTGCGCCGCTCCGGGTCGAACCCGGTCGAGGTGCAGCTCCCGTGGCTCCAGCGGCTCCTCGAATGGCAGCACGAGGTGGCCGACTCGGGCCAGTTCCTCCACTCGCTCCGCTGCGACCTCGCCGACCAGGACATCCTCGTGTTCACCGGCGAGGGCGAACAGCTCATGGTGCCCAAGGCGGCCACGGCTGTGGACGTGGCCTACTGCTCCGGCCCGGCGAAGGGCCATCGGCTCATCGCCGCATACGTCAACGGCGAGATCACCCCGCTCTCGCAGGCCCTGCGCGACGGCGACACGGTCGAGTTGGTGCTCACCACCGAGCAGCCGTACGGCCCGTCGAAGCAGTGGCTCGAACACGCCAAGACGCCCGAGGCGCAGCTGCACATCAACGACTGGTTCGGCGCAGCCGACGACGTCGACTCGACCGGCGAACTGCCGATCATCCCCATGCAGCGCTTCGAGGACGAACTGAAGGCCGGCAAGAACCGCCTGTGGCGCTCCCTGATCGCCCGTGGGAGGGGACTGGCGGGAGAACAGCCGCTCCACGGCGTGGCGTCCTCCCTGGGCTTCCCGGACCTCGACTCGCTATACCTCGCGCTCGCCAGGGAAAAGCTCGACCCGGACGAGCTGGCCGAAAAGCTCATCACCACAGTCGACCGCTACTAGCGGAGACGGCTGCGTCGTTCACCAGCCCATGAGCGAAAAGGACCGGCCGCGCCGAATCTTCTCGAGCGCCTGGAAGTGGTAGTCGATGATCGGCTCGGGGAGCCGGTCGACTGGGAACCAACCGAGCCCGTCGCACTTGTCGGGCTCAAGGATCTCCGGCGTGCCCTCCCACTCGGTTGCGGCATAGAAGAACTGCATGCGGTCCGGATCGTCGTTCTGGTGCATGACATGCACGAACTCGACTGCGGTCTCAGCGAGCGTGATGCCGATTTCCTCCTTGGCCTCACGAATGAGCGTGGCAACGATCGACTCACCCGGCTCCAGGTGCCCGGAGGGCAAGTGCCAGTGGCCGTTCCCGTACGCGAGGAAGGCGGAACGCGAGGCGGGCTCTTCGACTTCCCGGTTCGGTGATTGTCGCGATTCAAGCGGGCGGCGACAACGATGGAGCGCCAACCCTTAGCAGGGTTCTTTGGCTGTCTGGTTCGGTGAGGGCTGCGGATACTGCGGCAGCGACAACCAGGAAGCCCGATCCTTGGGCGGGGCTTTTCGACTGCCAGGCTTGGTGATGGTCGTTGTTCGAGCAGGCGGCGACAACGAGGCGAGAGAGG
>DATABR010000226.1:0-8630 GCA_036259435.1 Glycomyces sp. | reverse complement strand
GCGACGCGTGGCGCGCCGAATACGAGCGCTGGCAGCGCGTCCGCGACCCGCTGCTGGCGATGCTGATGCGCCCGTTCCCGCCGATGCGTGCCTCGGCGCGGCTGCTGCGGCGCACCGGCGCGGGAGAGGCGCTCCACCTGGTGCGGGACCTGACGCTGACCGCCCGCCGGTACGGCGAGGAGCGGTTCGCCGGGGAGGGCGCGCGCGCCCTGGTGGCGGGCAACGCGATGCACAGCGGGCTCGGACCCGACCAGGCCGGCAGCGGCTGCTTCGGGTGGCTCTTGACGATGATCGGGCAGGACCTCGGATTCCCGGTGCCCGAAGGCGGCGCGGCCGGTCTGGTGGACGCGCTGATCAGGCGGCTGGAGCGGTTCGGCGGCAGGGTCGAGTGCGGCAGGCCGGTGACCGCGGTCCTCCACGCGCGCGGCCGGGCCGTGGGGGTGCGCGACGCGCACGGGACGGCCGTGCGCGCCCGCCGGGCCGTGCTCGCCGACGTGCCCGCCCCGGCCCTCTACTTCGACTTGATCGGCCGCGAGCACCTGCCGTCGCGCCTCGTCACCGACTTGGACGCGTTCGACTGGGACTTCGCCACAATGAAAGTGGACTGGGCCCTGGACGCGCCGATCCCCTGGAAGGAACCGGATGTCGCGCTCGCGGGCACCGTCCATCTCGAACACGATGTCAACGGCATGGCGCGGGCGACGACGGCGCTCGCCTGCGGGCAGATGCCGCGCGAACCGCATCTGCTCATGGGCCAGATGACCACCGCCGACCCCACGAGGTCCCCGGCGGGCACTGAAGCGGCGTGGGTGTACACGCGGCTGCCGAGGGGCCAGCGGTGGTCGCAGGACCGGATCCGCCGTCTCGCCGACAGGATCGAGGGCCACATCGAGCGGCACGCGCCCGGCTTCACCGGTCTGGTGCGCGAGCGCGCGGTCGTGGGGCCCGAGGACATGCGGCGGCGGAACCCGAGTCTGGTCGAGGGGTCGGTCAACGGCGGCACGGCCGCGATCCACCAGCAGCTCGTTTTCCGGCCCGTGCCCGGTCTGGCCAGGGCTGACACCGTGATCGACCGGCTCTTCCTCGCCAGTGCCTCGGCGCATCCGGGCGGGGCGGTCCACGGCGCGCCGGGCGCGAACGCGGCGCGGGCCGCGCTCGCGAGGGACGGCCTGACCGGTGGCCTCTACCGTGCTGCGGTCGGTGCGGCGAACCGCAGTGTGTACGGCGACCGGCGCGCGCGGGTGCGGTGACCGGGGCGTTTGCGATGCCAGGCCACGGGTACTTGTGACCCATGACACGAGGGAGCGGTTCGAATATGTCGATTGTTCGCGGGCGGGCCGTCTCGATCGAGATCGACGCGCCCGCGGAGGCGGTCTTCGCGGTCCTCGCCGACGGCTGGACCTATCCGGCGTGGGTCGTCGGGGCCTCGCACGTGCGCGACGTGGACGAGCGCTGGCCCGCACGAGGCTCGCGGCTCCACCACAGCATCGGGCCGTGGCCGCTGCACATCGAGGACGTGACGGTGGTCCTCACGTCTCGGCCGCCGACATTGCTCGAGCTGGAGGCGCGACTGTGGCCGCTCGGTGCCGCGTGGGTCCGGCTCGAGCTGGCCCAGCTCGGCCCCCACCGCACCCGCGTCACCATGACCGAGCAGGCCCGGCGCGGCCCGATCCACTTGCTGCCCAAGGCAGTGCAATCGCGCGTCTTGGCGCCGCGCAATCGCGAGTCGCTGCGCCGACTGGCCCATCTCACCCAAGGTCGCTCTGATCACACCGCGGAACCGTGAGCCGGCCGCCGTCGCTTGTCGGACCCCGGCGCTACGGTGGAGCGGTGCCGGAGGTTTCAACCTATGAGGAGCGTCCGGTCCGCGGGGCGCTGGCCGCCTGGTCGCCCTGCGCGTGGGTCCGCGCCGCGCCCGCGACCGGAGTGGCCGAGACCCGGGTGGTCCCGGACGGGTGCCTCGATCTGCTCTGGCGCGCAGGCGGACTCGAGATCGCGGGACCGGACACCGCGCACCGCGAGGTGCCGCTGGCCCCCGGCGAGTGCATCGTCGGCGTCCGGCTGCGGCCCGGCGCGGCGCGCCCGCTGCTCGGCGAGACCCCGGCGACCGAAGTGGTGAACGCCCAGCCCGCGTTGAACGATCTGTGGGGCAGGGAGGCCAGACGCCTGGAGGACCGGCTCTCGGTCGAGACCGACCCGTGGCGGATCGCCGGGGCCCTGGCCGGAGCCCTCGGCTCCCGGGCTTCGATCCACGGGCCGGACGCGGTCGCGGTGGCCGTCGCGGACGCGCTCGACCGTCCCCGCCCGCCCGCGATCGCCAGTCTCGCTTGGGAAATGGGTTACTCCGAGCGCCAGCTCCGCCGCCGCGTGCTCGCTGCGGCCGGATACGGGCCGAAGACCCTGGAGCAGATCCTGCGGTTCCGCCGGTCGCTGGAAGCCTCCGGCCGCGGGGCCGATTGGAGTCGCATCGCGGCCGAGCAGGGCTACGCCGACCAGGCGCATCTGAGCCGCCAGATGCGGCGCTGGTCGGGCGCGTCCCCGCGAACCGTGACGGCTCAGACCGCCTGATCCCAGGCGCGCAGGACCCGCAGCGCGAGCAGCGTGTACCCCGGCCGGGCCTGCTGCTCGATCGCCGGGTTCCACAGCCGGTAGTGGATCGGCCAACCGCCGTCTTCGCGCTGCTCGGACACGAGGTGGTCGAGCGCGACGCGCATCTCCTCGGGCGAGAACCACTCGGCCGAGAGGCGGTCGGGCCCGGAGGCGTAGTCGCAGGCGAAGGTGAATTCCGCGACCGCGTACCCGGGGGGCGGGGAGATCCTGTCGGGATTCGCCGGGTCGAGCAGCACGAGGTCCTGCTCGCGCACGAGCGCCCCGACCCGCTTGGAGGCCGCCTGCGCCCAGGCCTGGTCGGGCGCGTGGTCGAGGAACTGACTGACGCTGAGCACCTCGTACGGGTGCGTGGACTCGATGTCAGTGATCGCCTTGCGGCAGAATGCGGTCGCCCCGGCGACCCACGGATGGTCGATGCCGTGTTTGAGGAGCAGCCCGGTGATCCGCGCCGTCGTCAGTAGCCCGCCCTGGTCCTGCGGCGGCACCGCGACCCACGAGGGCCGCGGATACGCGGCGATGCTCGCGAGCAGGTCCGGGACGCCGCCGTCCGCGGCGGTGCAACGGGTGAGCCAATCGCAGATGGGACCGGCCGTCTCCTGGTCGAGCGCGTCGACCTCGTCCAGGACCTCGAGTGCGTGCATCGCCGAGATCGGCTGCGGTTCAGGGCCTTTCACGTCCGGCTCGAGTGCGAACGCGAACCCGCCGTCGGCGGTGCGGTAGGCCTCGAGGGCCCTGAGCACTGCTGCTGTGTCGCCTACGCCCAGGGCCAGCGCCATCCGGCGCTGGTCGAGCGCACTGCCGGTCAGCCAGATGAACTCGGCCGCCCGTTCGATCATGGTTTCGGTGATTCGTGCCATGCCCTCCACGCTAGGACCGGACCGGCCCGCGCGTCTTGAACAGAACGGACATCCCCGAGATCATTCGGTCGGTGCCGCACCGCTGAGCGTGTCGAGCCGAGCGAGGTCGATCGCGCTCATGGCGCGCCTGGTGCCGGACGGGGAACGCGAGCTGCTCGTCGCGGTGGGCGGTGATCGCGTCGGGCGTTCCCCCGGCGTGAGGGCGTCCTATTCGACCTCGTCGCCCCAGCTGCGGGTGAAGGTGATGTGCGGGCGCTGCGTCGCCTCGTCGATCCGCACGGCCGCATTGACCTCGTACACCTCCGCGATGAGTTCGGGCGTCAAGACCTCCACGGGAGTTCCGCCCGCGACGGCGCGGCCGTCCTTGAGGACCAGCACGGTGTCGCAGAACATCGCGGCGAGATTGAGGTCGTGCAGCGCCACCACCGTCGTGACCGGCAGTTCGGTCACCAGCTGGAGCAGGTCGAGCTGGTAGCGGATGTCGAGGTGGTTGGTGGGCTCGTCGAGCAGGAGCTCGCGCGGCTGCTGCGCGAGTGCGCGGGCGATGTGGACGCGCTGGCGTTCGCCGCCGGAGAGCCGGTGCCACAACTCCCCCGCTTTGCCGGTGAGTCCGGTGCGCTCCAATGCTTCTGCGACTGCCGCGGCGTCCGCGTCCCGGTCGCCGCCGAACACGCCCCGGTGCGGGATGCGGCCGAGGGCCACGATGTCGCGCACGGTGATGTCCACGACGGTGTCGGCGTGCTGGGTGACGGTGGCGATCGCGCGCGCCGCGTCCCGCCGCGACAGGGCCGCGAGCGACCGGTCGTCCAATGTGACCACGCCCGAGGTGGGTCGCACCGATCCGCACAGCAGCCGCAGCAGCGAGGATTTGCCCGAGCCGTTGGGTCCGAGGAGCCCGACGGTCGCACCGGGTTTCGGCGACAGGGAGACGCCGTCGACCACGAGCCGGCCGCCGCGGTTCCAGGTCACTGCTCGGGTCTGGAGTGTCACAGGGCCCTCCTGCGCCGGAACATGATCGCGATGAACACCGGCACGCCGATGAGCGCGGTGCCGACGCCGACCGGCAGCGGTGACGGCGAGAAGGCCACGCGGGAGAGCGCGTCGACCCAGACCATGAAGGCCGCACCGGTCAGCGCGGTCACGGGCACGAGGCGGACGTGGAGCGGGCCGGTGAGGAACCGGGCCGCGTGCGGCAGCACTAGGCCCACGAAACCGATCGCGCCGGCCACGCTGACCAGGGTCGCCGTGAGCAGCGCGGTGACGATCATGAACGTCAGGCGGGCCCGCCGCACCGAGACGCCGAGTGAGGAGGCCACGTCGTCGCCGAACGCGAACGCGTCCAGCACGGGAGCGCGCACGAGGCAGAACACCAGACCCCCGAGCACTGCAAGTCCACAGAGGACCACGTCGTTCCAGCGCACGCCTTCAAGGGATCCGAGCAGCCAGAACATGACGCCGCGCGCCTCGTCCGAGTCGGCGAAGGCGAAGATGACGAACGAGGTCAGTGCCGAGAACAGCTGCGTCACGGCGATGCCGGCGAGGATCACCTTGTCGTCACTGCCGCCTGCCAGGCGCGCAATCAGCAGGACCACACCGAAGGCCGCGAGCGAGCCGATGAACGCGCCGCCGGGGATGCCGAGCGCGGCGGTGCCGACGCCGAGGATGCCGACCACGACCGCGCCGGTCGAGGCGCCCGAGGAGATCCCGAGGACGTACGGATCCGCGAGGGGATTGCGCAGCAGCGACTGGAGGATCACGCCGCACAGGCCGAGCCCGGCGCCGCAGGCCGCGGCGACCAGGGCCCGCGGAAGGCGGTCGTTCCACACGATCGCGTCCTCGGAGACCCGCACCGGGATGTCCGCTCCCGCAAGGTGATTGAGGAGGATGTCGCGCACGTTGACCAGTGAGACGTCGGCGGGGCCGAGGGTGATCGCCACGCCGATCGAGCCGAGCAGCACCGCGAGCGCGCCGAGCCCCACGGCCGGGAACCGCAGCCGCGAGCCGGGCGCCGATGCGACCGGCCGGGCGGGGCTGAGCGTCACCGAGTCTCCTGGAACGAGCGCAGCCCGTCCGCCAGGGCCTCGAGTCCGTCGATCATGCGGATGGACGGGTTCATCTCCGCGCCGTGCAGAGCGACGAAGTGGTCCGCCTTCACGGCGGTGAGGTCCTTGGTGAGCGGGTCGGACTCGAGGAAGTCGATCTTCTCGTCGAGCGCGTCGCCGGGCCAGCGCTTGCGGCTCAGGTCGCCCAGCACGAGCACGTCCGGGTCGCGGTCCACCATGGACTCCCAGGTGGTCGCGGGCCAGTCGTCGGCGAGGTCGGCGTACACGTTCTCGGCGCCGACCTCGGTGGCGAGCAGGTTCGCCGAGCCGAGGCCGCCGGCGATGTAGGGGGTCTTCAGGTCGGAGAACCAGAACGCCACGGTCAGGCCCGAGGCTTCGATGCCTTCGAGGGCGGCCTGGCGACGGGTTTCGAGCTCGTCGACGAGCGCTTCGCCGCGGCTCTGGACGTCGAAGATCTGCGCGAGTTCGCGGATCTCCTGGTACAGGGAGTCGACGGTGAGCGGCTGAGTGCGGGTGCCGCCGCCGTTGATGCTGGTGCCGCCGTCGCAGTCGGTGGGCGAGAGGTACGACTCGATGCCGGACTCGGCGAAGCGGGCGCGCTCGGCCACGCCGCCTTGGGCGTAGTGGCGCCCGAAGGAGGCGGTGACGAAGTCGGGGTCGGTGTCCAAGACGACCTCGTAGGTCGGGGCCTCGTCCGACAGGCGGGTCACCGTGTCATTGGCCTCGGCGAGGTTCTCGCGCACGGGGTCGGTCCACGAGGCGGTGCCGACCATGCGGTCTTCGAGCCCGAGGGACAGGAGGATCTCGGTCGATCCCTGGTCGAGCGAGACCGCCCGCTGCGGCGCGGCGTCGAAGGTCACTTCCCGGCCGCAGTTCTCGACCGTCAGCGGGTACGTCGTCGCACCCTCCCCGGCCACTGCGGCCTGCTCGGGCACGGGTTCGGACGCGCCGCAACCCGTCAAGGCGGCCAACAGGACTGAAGCACTCACTACTACGGGGGTCACGCGCACGCCGACTCTCACCGATCCATCCCTTCGGGCCGGACCGATGCGCCCGACGAGATCGTTTTCTCCAACCGGCGTTACGGTAGCCTAACCTTAGTTACCCTCGCGGACCTGCCGCGCTCTAGTGACTGCCGCGACATGACGTGCCCGCCCGTCGGGGCAGGGGATGGACGACCGGACGATCACGGAGCCGTCGGTCGGCCACGGTCTACGGGTGCGCGAGTGGCCCCGATTCCTCGGGTGCCGCCCACGATCTGATCTCGCGCGGATCGCCGTCAGACGCCACGAGGCATGGGGGATGACGATCGAGACCTCCCATCACTTCACCCACGACCAGCGCGCGGCCCTCGTCCATCGGGCATGGCGGCACCTCGACGAGCAAGCGGCGAAAGACGACCTGCTCGACGATCCCGATCACCGGTGAGATCGTCCCGCGAAGAGACGGCGGCGATACGGCCCCTCACCGTTGCTGTCGGGGCCCGTTCGGAGCGATGGCGGGTATGCGGGGCCGAGCCGCCGCTTCATATGATGCAACCTGGTGCCACCCGCGCCGCAAGCAGTATTGGAGCCCCCTTTGGTAGTCCAGGACATCGAAGCGATCGACCAGTCGCGCGACCGGCTGTACGAGCTCGCCGACGACGCGAACACCCTCAAAGAAGCCGCTGAAGACGCCGACCCCGAATTCGGCACGTGGGGCCCCTTCCTCGGGGCCCTCGTCGGCATCGCCTACAGCAGCTTCGTCAGCTGGCAGGTCACCTCGCTCATGGAGGACGTGCCCGCGGCGATCGCCGCGCACGGCATCCGGCTCGACGCCTGCGCCCGCGCCTACGAGGAGACCGACGGCGAGATCGCGGCGCAGCTGCAGATCGTCCAATCCTCGCTCGACGAAGTCGCCGCGGCCGTGCAGCAAGCGCAGATCTGCTAGACGGGAGCCGACATGAGCGATCTCAGCCACGCGAACAACGACTACAGCATGGACGGGATGGTCGGCGACCAGCCCTCCACCGACTTCCTCTCCATGAACCCCGCCTCCGACGGCTTGAACATGACCGCCTACGGAGCGGCCAACAACCTCTGGGACTCCTTCCAGGGCGAAGACGTCGACATCACCAAGGCCTCGGCCGCCACCATGGAGCTCGGGGCCCAGGCGGTCGGCTGGATCACCGACCCGATCGGGGCCCTCATCAGCAACGGCCTCGACTTCCTCATCCACGTCATCCAGCCGCTCGAGGACATCCTCGGCTTCGTCACCGGCAACCCCGACCGCCTCCAGAACGCGATCGACCGCTGGAACAACATCGAGCAGGCCTGCTACGCCCTCGCCCAAGAGGTCCAGCACGTCTCCGCCACCGGGCTCGGCGAATGGGACGACCAGGCCTCGGCGATCGCCAAGGTGCGCATCGACGAGCTCGGCGACGCCATCGGCGGCATCGGCGTCAAGGCCGGCACCTGCCAGCACTGGCTCTCCGTCGCGCAGGCGCTCGCGCAGACGCTCCAAGAGGTGATCAAGTCGATCATCTCCAGCTTCCTGTCGCAGCTGATCATGACCTGGCTGGCCGCGCTCGCCGCGGCCGCGGTCACCTTCGGCGGCTCGACCGCGGCGGCCGCGTCCTGGACCTCGATCATGTCCGCCCGGAACATCATGCAGGCCACCAAGACGCTCGCCTCGGGCAAGAACATCTCCTCGATGCTCATGACCTCCATCAAGAGCGTCACCACCGACCTCGCGAAGGCCGGCGACGTCCTGACCAAGATCAAGACGATCGCGCCGATCGTCACCGCCACCGCCAACAACCAGGCCGCCCGCAGCCGGGACAACCACGCCAATGCCGGAAACCAGCCCGACGGCACCGACTACGGCGGCCCAGGCTACGACGACATCTCCGGCACGATCCATTCATGAGCCGCTTCGACCCGCTCGTCGAAGGCTGGGAGGTCAAGGCCCACCCGCAATCCGAGCACCGCGTCGTCAACGAGCAGCGTCGGCCGGTCCAGCCAGGGGCGGTTGCGGGACGGCAGCGGCTCGCCGTACTGCGGCATCTGCGCCAGCCCGGTGCCCTCGGGGTGGCGCAACCGCTGCCACACCAGTTCCCAGC
>DATABR010000225.1:0-7925 GCA_036259435.1 Glycomyces sp. | reverse complement strand
CGCCGACGAACACCCGGTCGTCTCCATACTCTCCCAGCACGAGCCGCCAGTCGCGGTAGATCTCGTGCACCTCGGGCCGGTCCTTGTCCGGCTGCGGCCCGCCATCCGCATAGGACGGCAGCGGCTCGCCCGGGCCGGGCCTGTCCGGCAGGCCCGGCCCGGGCGAGCCGCTGCCGTCCTATGCGGATGGCGGGCCGCAGCCGGACAAGGACCGGCCCGAGGTGCACGAGATCTACCGCGACTGGCGGCTCGTGCTGGGCGAGTATGGAGACGACCGGGTGTTCGTCGGCGAGATGTGGGTGACCGACCCGGATCGGTTCGCGCTCTACTTGCGGCCGGACGAGCTGCATACGGCGTTCAACTTCGCGTTCCTCAGGTGCGCATGGCGGGCCGGGGCGCTGCGCGCGGTGATCGACCGGACGCTGGACACACACGCGCGGGTGGCGGCGCCGCCGACTTGGGTGCTGTCGAACCACGACGTGACGCGTCACGCGACCCGGTACGGGCGCGAGGACAGCGCCTTCACGAAGCGGGTGCACGACGTGCCGACCGACCTGGCGCTGGGCACGCGCCGGGCGCGGGCGGCGGCCCTGCTGAGCATGGCGCTGCCGGGCGGCGTGTACATCTACCAGGGCGATGAGCTGGGACTCCCGGAGGTCTTCGACCTGCCGGACGAGCTGCGTCAGGACCCGGTGTTCCGCCGGACCCGAGCGCGAGACCTCGGCCGGGACGGGTGCCGGGTGCCGATGCCCTGGGGCGGCGACGCGCCGCCGTTCGAGTTCGGCCCGAACGGCTCGTGGCTGCCGCAGCCCGAGGAGTGGCGGGCGTTGACGGCGGCGAGGCAGCTCGGCGACTCGGATTCGATGCTGTCGCTGTACCGCTTGGCGCTGCGCGTCCGGAAGGACGAGCCGGCGCTGGGCGACGGCGAGATGCGGTGGCTCGACAGCGAGGAAGGAGTCCTGGCGTTCGCGCGGGACCCGGGATTCGCGTGCGTGGTGAACTTGACCGACCGCGCAGTGGCGCTGCCCGAGGGCACGCCGCTGCTGGCGAGCGCCGGACTCGAGGACCCGGTGGCGGGCCCGGGAAAGCTCCCGCCGGACGCGGCCGTATGGCTGCGCACCGACCGGTGAGCTGTCAGCGCTGTTCGGTCTGGTCCTCGTCCGGCGGCGTCGCCGCGGCCGCGGCCGGGCCGGGTTGCGGTGCAGGCGTTCCGGGAGCGGCTGGTGCAGGCCGGGCCGCGGGTTCGGCGGTGCCTTCGAGGCGGGCGCGCATGTCCTCATAGGTGTGGGCGTCGATCTCGCCGGAGGCGAAGCGACGGTCGAGGATCTCGCGCGGCGACTCCCGATGGGGATGAAAGCCGGGCCCCGCGGGCCCGACCGGCGGTCGCGGCTGCGGCGACGACCGGGAAAGGCGAAGCACGGCCCAGATCGCCAGCCCGAAGATCGCGGCCCAGAAGAGCAAATTGAGCAGGCCCCAGATCAGACCGAAGCCCCAGCCCCAGCCGTCGTAATGCGGTCCCCACATCGTCATCGCCGCCTTCCGTGCGTCGGTTGCATGGCATCACTCCATCAGCCGCTGGTCAGCAGCCGCTGTGAAGCCGATGAGAGTCCCATTGAGAAACGAAGCCGCAGTTCAGTTCGCACCGGAGGTGACCGGTCCGACACTGCGGCCGCGGCCGGTTTCGTCGTACCCTCCTGGCATTCTGGAAAACCGGGGGCCCGAACCCAACGGTGCATTGGACGTCCGGCGTTGCCCGGCGGTGGCCCGGCGGTCGAATGCCCGGCCCTCCCCCGGATCGGTTCGACGCGTGGCGGGGTTCGACGCGGCTGTCAGGGGTGCGCAAATACCCCCTAGAGTTGCGGGTCGGAGGTGAGCCGTGCGCAGGAGCTCGGAATGGGTCGTCGTCGAACGCAGTTCACCCACCCGTCGGGTCTCGTCCCTGGTCCTCTACTCGCTCGCCTGCGCCGCGTTCATCGGCACGCTGTACGCGCTCGTCCGCACCGAACCGGGCACCCTCGACTCGGGCGAGCCGAACCCCGTGTCCGCCCTTCCGTGGTTCTTCACGATCATGGCCGTGCTCGGCGCCACCGGATTCCTCGTGCCGCTCGTGCGCCCGCCGAAACTCATGGTCAACCACTTCGGATTGCGCGTGCGCCCCGGCTTCGGCAAGAGCCTCCTCATTCCCTGGAGCAACGTCGAGGAGCTCGCCGCCATCCACGTCGGCTCCAAGCGCCGCGGCACCTCCTACCTGCTCTTCGCGGCAGACGTCTACCTCGGACGCGGCGGCTCCGACCGGCCCGGGTTCATCGGCCGCTCGGCGCTGCGCGAAGCCAACCGGGCCACCGAAGGCCTCGTCGCCGGATTCGACCTCGCCGTGCGCTGCAAGGACTTCGCGCCCGAACCCCAGCAGCTGCTCGCCCGCCTGGCTTCCTACGCGCCCGGGCACGTGCAGGTCGTCGACCGGCTCTGAACCCACCGTCCGGCGCGACCGCAACCGCGTCGCTGCCGGACCCTCCGCGCACATCGATGCCGCTGCGTGCCGGCTCACCCCCTGAGATGCGCCGCTTGCCCCAAATGCCGCTCCCTGACGCGCGCGGGTGATCCGTACACTGGAATCGACCCGTCGCCCCGCCCCTGGGCGAGAGGTCGCCTCAACCGTCCGGCACGCACCCGCCGGCGGACCATCCAGCATTGGGGGTACCCGTGGCGTCGATCCCGGACGAGGGCCTGCGCGCGACACTGGCCACCATGGCGCCCGGCACCGCGTTGCGCGACGGCCTGGAGCGCATCCTGCGAGGCCGCACCGGCGCGCTCATCGTCGTCGGCTGCGACGGCCTCGTCGAAGAAATCTGCACCGGCGGCTTCGAACTCGACATCGAGTTCTCCGCCACCCGCCTGCGCGAGCTGTGCAAAATGGACGGCGCAGTGGTGCTCACCACCGACGGCTCCCGCATCGTCCGCGCCGGCGTCCACCTCATGCCCGACCCCTCGATCCACTCGAACGAGTCCGGCACCCGGCACCGCACCGCCGAACGCGTCGCGATCCAAAGCGGCTTCCCCGTGATCTCCGTGAGCCAGTCGATGCACACCATCGGCCTGTACATGGGCGACATCCACCACCTGCTCGAACCCTCCACGCAGATCCTCTCCCGCGCCAACCAGGCCCTCGCGACCCTCGAGCGCTACAAACTGCGCCTCGACGAGGTCGCCGGAAGCCTCTCCAGCCTCGAGATCGAAGACCTCGTGACCGTGCGCGACGCCGTCACCGTCCTCCAGCGCCTCGAGATGGCCCGCCACATCGCCGACGAGGTCGAAGGCCACGTGATCGAACTCGGCACCGACGGACGGCTCCTCGCCCTCCAGCTCGACGAGCTCATGGCCGGGGTCGACGCCGACCGCGAACTCATCGTGCGCGACTACCTGCCCGACGGCTCCGACCACCGCAAGGCCCTGCACACCGTGGACGACATGCGATCCCCCGACCTGCTCGACCTCATCGCGGTCGCGCGCTCGCTGGGCTACCCGAACTCGCCCGACGTGCTCGACCGGCGCGTGAGCCCCCGCGGCTACCGGATGCTCGCCAAAGTGCCGCGACTCCCCGAAGCCGTGATCGAACGGGTCGTAGACCACTTCGGGGCACTGCCGGAACTGCTCGGCGTCACGGTGGAAGAACTCCAAGACGTCGAGGGCATCGGCCCCGGACGCGCCCAGAGCATCCGCGAATCCCTGACCCGCCTGGCCGAAGTCTCGATACTCGACCGCTACCTCTGACCGAGGCGGCCGCACGCGGGCGTCGACACCCGGCCCGCGCACGACCGCTGATGCTGAACGGCACTGACAAGCGCTGGCCAGCACCGCCGAACCCGGCCGATGCGTGGCTCCCGCCCGCAGGCGACCGGAAAGCTACGTCAAGCGCAGTTTCGTGGGCGCCGAAACGGCCTCGCCCAGACGGGCGCGCAGCTCGTAGTCCCCAGCCGGAAGCTCGCGCCGGGCGCCCCGGCAGCCCTCCTCCGAGGCCAGACCGTCCATGGTGAACTCGACAGTCTGCCCCCCACCGCCGCTCAACTCGACCTGCTCGCCCTTCGGCGTCTCGCAGTGCGCGCTGGAATAGACCACATCGGCCCCGGCGGCCAGCTCCACGGCGACCTCCCGCAGATCCGCGGTGCACGCGGTATCCGCGCCGCTGGCGACCAGGACACTCACCGGCACCTCCGAACCCGAACGCACCTCGTCGAACGCCGCGACCACCTGCAGCATCAGGTCATCGGCCGGACACGCCACGACCAGCGGCGCGGTCGAGGTCGCCGGCTCGCTCGGCTCGGCAGAGGAAGGCGTCTCCCGGATGTACGGCCGGTTCAACGTGGTCGAAGGCGAAGGCGGCTTCCACTCGTTCTGGGCGACATCGGCTCCCACCGTGTCGCGCCCGTCGCCACCCCCGAGCTCGCCGAGCCCGAACACGACCAGGAGCACGAGCGCGAGCACCGCCCCAGCCACGATGCCCCGCCGCCGCCAATAGACCGACTCGGGCTCCGAACCCTTCACGAACCTGCCCTTGAAACCCTGCACGCCGGGACGCTAACCCAGCGCAGCCGCATGAGAGCGGAATTACACGCATCTACCCGGGCGCAGGCCCCCGAATCGTCAGACCCTCCTGTCAGGGTTTTGACCGGGGGCCCGCACTTCGAACGCCAGACCCGCCTTTTCCGCTCCACGCTGCCCACCGACCGAACCGTCACCAGCGCGCCTGCAACACCGGCCGCAGCTCGGATCGCCGCCGATCGGTACCGCCTACCGCTCCTCGTTCGGAGCAGGACACCGCCCGAAGATCCGCCGACCCTCATGTCCGGTTCTCAGACCCCGCACCGACAATGGAGCACATGCGCACCGCCGCTGAATTTGCCAACGCACCCGCCGCTACTGGCCCTGCCATCACGGCCACCGCCGAGTCGACCGTCGGGCCCGCCACCGACACGCCGCGGGGCCTGCCCTCCCCCGCGCTCGTCGCCGACCGCCTCCTCCCCTGGTTCGACGACCGAGGCCGCACCGATCTCCCCTGGCGCAAGCCCGGCACCACCGCCTGGGGCGTACTCGTCTCCGAGGTCATGAGCCAGCAGACCCAGGTCGCCCGCGCCGCCCCCGTCTGGGAGACCTGGATGGGGCGCTGGCCCACCCCGGCCGACCTCGCCGACGCCCCGACCGCCGACGTGCTGCGCGAATGGGGCCGCATGGGCTATCCGCGCCGGGCCCTGCGTCTCCAGGAATGCGCCCGGATCGTCGCGACCGAGCACGGCGGCGTCGTGCCCTCCGACCCCGCCGAACTCGAAAAACTCCCCGGCATCGGCGTTTACACCGCTGCCGCGGTCGCCGTATTCCACTACGGCGGGCGGCACGCGGTGGTGGACACGAACGTGCGCCGCGTCGTCGCCCGACTCGGCGGGCGCAGCGACGCCGGCACCGCCACCACGAAGGCCGACCTCGCCGCCGCCGAATCGCTGCTCCCCGAGGACGCCGCGACCGCCGCGCAGGTCTCGGTGGCGCTCATGGAGCTCGGAGCGCTGGTGTGCACCGCCCGCAAGCCCGAGTGCGGCGACTGCCCGGTGAGCGACGCGTGCGGCTTCTCCGGCCAGGAGGTCCCGGCCGGGCCGAGCCGCAAGCGCCAGCGATACAAGGGCACCAACCGGCATGTGCGAGGCGAGGTCATGGCTTTGCTCAGGGACGCCGACGAGCCGGTGGAGCGGGCCCGGATCGACGCCGTCTGGCCGGATTCGAGGATGCTCGACGAGGCAGTCGCCCAGCTCATCGCCGAGGGCCTCGTGGGCACCGACGAATCGGGACGATTCGAACTGCCGAGTCAGTGACAAACCCTCCAGCCGCTGGTAGCGTCTGAATTGAGAGAACTTCACAATGCTCGGTCGGCGCCGATTATCAAATCGGCGGCCCTGGGTCAAACCTCACTCGTCACCAAGTGAGGCACCGGACGGACCTGCGGGTCCGGCTCACCACCGGTGCCAGGGCCGAATCGCCTACCGCAGGCCGCCCCCGAGCGGTCGGCCAGGAACACGACGACGCGGCTCGCGCCAACTACCGTCGCGTCGACCGCGGACCGACCGCACGTTTGCGGGCCATGTGGGAGCGGACGCCTTGAGCGACGGACGCGACCGAGCAACGGCAATGCCGTTCGGGTACCGCGCGCTCTGACTCGAACGGCATTGTTATGCGCGGTGCACCCCTGCCGGACGAGCAGTCAGGCGGCCGTTTCGGTCGGTACCCCGACCGGGACCTCTTCTCGTTTCGCCCATTTCACGAGCCACCACACGATGAGCACCGCCGGCAGGCCCTTGACCATCACGCCGGCGAGCACGCCGAGCGCGCCCAAGCCCAGGCCGTCGCGCAGCAGCGGCGAGTTCCAGAAGGCGTGCAAGGCGATCACGCCGGCCAGCGAACCGGCCGCGACCCACACTGACTTGGCGGTCCTCCGCGTCGCCGCGTACGCCACCCCCGCGCCCACGATCGCGGTGAAGATTGCGTGGCTCCACAGCCCGGCGAGCACCCCGCGCACGATGAACACCGCGATGACCGGCTCGACCACGTCTCCGGCCCGGTTCAGCACCGTGCTCGACATCGCGAACGCGTAGCCTTCAACGATCTGGAAGCCCACGCCGCAGAACGCGCCCAGCACGATCCCGTCGAGCACCCCGTGCACTCGCCCCCATGCGATCGCGACCACCAGCACGACTCCGGCGGCCTTGACGACCTCCTCGACCACCGGCGCGGCCAGGACCGGCGACCAGCGCTCGGCCCATGACGGCCCCCACGCGGTGGCGAGCAGCCCGTGGAGCGCCCGCGATCCGAACAGCGAGGTCATGACCGCGACCGTGGCGCCCCAGACCAGGCCGAGTGCGGGCGCGGCGGCCGGGAGCGTGAGGCGGGCGGAGAGGCGGCGGCGCATCCACCAGAACGGGACGGCGAAGAGCGAGAATAGGACCAGTGCGGTCGTCCCGGCGCGCGGGTAAGCGAGGGCGACCGGGAGGGTGTTGTACAGCAGCAGGATCGCGGCCGCGCCGATGAGCAACAGTGCCGTCCACTGAGTGGGCGAGGCGGGGTCGGGCCGCATCAGGCGGCCTCGAAGGACAGCTGGCCGATGAGCGCGTCGATTCTGTCCACAGTGGCAGAGTCTAGCGAGGTGCCGGTCGCGGTGACCTCGGCACGGATGTCGTCGTGGACGAAGGCGCACGCGAATCCGGCGCCGGTCTCGGTGACGAAGCTGCGTCCGGCGCCCTCGACGCCGTCGGCGGCGCAGGCGCGGGGCTCGGTGAGCTGGACGCCGGGCTGCACTTCGAGGAGGCGGGCCATCTCCTCGGCCAGGTACTCGGCGTCGAAGTCGTAGGGGCGGGCGACGGCGATGTCGACTTCGGCGTCGCCGACGATGAATTCGGCGCGGCCGGACTCGGGCTGGTAGAAGCCGGGGCGCATGTGGACCTCGTCGGGCGCGGTGAGGGTGACGCCGGAGAGCGTGAACGTCTGCCCGCCGACGTCGACGGTGGGGGAGACGGCCTTGTTCAACAGGGGTACGGCCAGGGCGAAGGTGAGGACCACTGCCGCGACGGCGGTGGCGACAGCGAGGCTCCTCGTGCGAGTCACGCTTCAAGCGTTGCACGTGATGCTCGGGGGCGCATCGGGAACGCCCGCCTATAGCGACTACGGGCGATGACCGGCCGGGCCGCGGGCGCCACGAAGCGCGGGGAGCGACCGGTTCGCGGGCTCGCCGAAGGCGCAGTGGCGATTGCGAGAACCCCCGGTACCTACGATGACACGGGGGTTCTCGCAATCGCCACTGCGCCTTCGGCGAGCCCGCGAACCGGTCGCTCCCCGCGCTTCGTGGCGCCCGCGGCCCGGCCGGTCATCGCCCGTAGTCGCTATAGGCG
>DATABR010000224.1:0-2245 GCA_036259435.1 Glycomyces sp. | reverse complement strand
AAGGGGCCCGTTCCGAGAACGGGCCCCTTTTCATTGCCCTCCAGCACGATCGGCGCGGGCCGGGCGAGAACCAGGTCTTGTGGACGGGTCCGGTCGGGTGTCGCTCGTGGCGAAATCGGTAGGAGAAAAGTCTGCTAGCGGCGGTTGAGGCCGTATGCGAGGCCGTCGGCCAGCGCGTTCCAGGAGGCCTCGATGAGGTTGGGGGCCACGCCGACGGTGGTCCACTCGGATTCGCCGTCACTCATCGAGACGAGGACGCGGGTGACCGCGTCGGTGCCGGTGGAGCCGGCGAGGATGCGGACCTTGAAGTCGGAGAGCGTGAGTTCGGCCAGGCGCGGGTGGCGGGTGGCGAGGGCGCTGCGCAGGGCCGCGTCGAGCGCGTTGACGGGGCCGTTTCCTTGGGCGGTGGCGATGCGGTGCTCTTCGGCGTGGCCGTGCTCGCCGTTGACGACGAGGCGCACGGTCGCCTCGGCCACGGTGGCGCCGTTGGGGTCGTGGTCGACGATGACGCGGTAGGTGTCGAGCTTGAACGGCCTCGGAAGGCCGCCTTCGACCTCGTCGCGCACGAGCAGTTCGAAGGAGGCGTCGGCCGCTTCGAATGACCAGCCTTTGGATTCGAGTTCTTTGACGCGTTTGGTGATGCGGTCGAGCGCGGCCTTGTCGCCGGAGAGGTCGATGCCAAGTTCGCGGCCTTTGAGTTCGACGGAGGCGCGCCCGGCCATCTCGGTGACGAGAATGCGCATGTCGTTGCCGACGGCGGTGGAGTCGACGTGGTTGTACAGGGCCGGGTCGGCCTTGATGGCGGAGGCGTGGATGCCGGCCTTGTGCGCGAACGCGGCGTGCCCGGTGTAGGGGGCGTGCTCGTCGGGGGTCATGTTGGCGATCTCGGCGATGGCGTGGGAGACGCGGGTGAGCTGCTCCAGGCAGCCCTCGGGCAGGACGTTCATGCCGAGTTTGGTCTCGAGGTTCGCGACGACGGTGAACAGGTTCGCGTTGCCGGGGCGCTCGCCGTAGCCGTTGGCAGTGCCCTGGACGTGCATGACGCCGGCTTCGACGGCGGCGATGGTGTTGGCGACGGCGCAGCCGGTGTCGTTCTGGGCGTGCATGCCCAGGCGGATGCGCTCGGCGGGCAGGTCGAGGGCGAGGCGGGCGCGCAGGTCGGTGATCGCGGCGGTGATGTCGGAGGGGATGCGGCCACCGTTGGTGTCGCACAGGACGACGGCTTCGGCGCCGGCTTCGAGCGCGGTCTTGACGACGAGGGTCGCGTATTCGGGGTCGTAGCGGAAGCCGTCGAAGAAGTGCTCGCAGTCGATGAAGACCTGGCGGTCGTGCTCGCGTCCGGTGCGGACGGAGTCACTGATCATCGCGAGGTTCTCTTCGGGGGTCGTGCGCAGGGCCTGAGCGACGTGCCGGGTGTCGGACTTGGCCACGAGGCACAGCACGGGGGCGCGCGAGTCCAGCAGGGCTCCGAAGCCCGGGTCCTCGGCGGCGGTGGTGTCGGCGCGGCGGGTCATGCCGAAGGCGACGAGCTTGGCGTGCTTGAAGTTGAGTTCGTCGGCCGCGCGGGAGAAGAACGCGGTGTCCGAGGGGATCGCGCCGGGCCAGCCGCCCTCGATGTAGTCGACGCCGAGTTCGTCGAGCAGTTCCGCGACGGCGAGTTTGTCGGCGACGGAGTAGCGGAGGCCCTCCATCTGCGCGCCGTCGCGGAGGGTGGTGTCGAAGACGTGGAAGTCGCCGCCGCTGCTGGCCGGTGTGCCGCCGGTGTGCGGATTTGCTTGCGTCACTTGGTGCTCCAAGTTCTGTTTCTAGTTTGGCCCGCCGCTGCGCAGCTGACCTGAACGTTCGTTTGCCCTGAACGAAAAAGACCTCCTGCGGGCGCAGGAGGTCTGGCGTTCGGCGGCGGCATCTATTGCCGATGCTCCGCAGAACGCCCGCAGCTAATCATGAGCTGGAAGGTCACGAAACGTAGTATGCCACCGGCCTCGCACCCGAACCAGAATTTCCCGCATCGTGGGATTCAGTGTGTCGTGATGGAGCATCGCGTTCCTGGGGCCGAGCGCTTGCGCGCGTGGGGCGCTCACCATTCCGAGCGGAGCGCGCGGCGGCGGCGCCACCACAGCAGGAGCGCGATGCCGCCCGCGAAAGCCAGGGCCCCGGCGCCGATGCCCGCGCCGAGCGCGCTGCCGGTTGCGGGCAGAGCCTGCTTCGGCGACTCGGACGCCGCCGGGCTCTCGCTGCCCGGCGG
>DATABR010000223.1:0-4810 GCA_036259435.1 Glycomyces sp. | reverse complement strand
GGGGCCTGCGCTTTGCGCGAGCCCCGTTCGCGTCCTCAGACGAGTACGCCGAGGACGAGCGCGGCGGCGGCCGGGGCCAGGTACATGAGCGGCGCGACCAGCATCTTGAACTTGCGTGCCCGCAGCACGGTGATGATCGCGCCGATGAAGTACAGGACCAGGCCGATCCCGGCGGCGATGCCGATGGGCGGGATGAACAGGCCCACGAGGAGGCCGAGCGCTCCGGTGGCCTTGGTGAGGCCGAGCCACAGCCACCACGACTCCGGGACGCCGTAACTGCGCAGCGGGTCGACGACATACGGCGCCTTGGCGAAGATCGAGTAGGCCGAGAAGCCGACCCACAGCGCGGCGAAGACGGTGACGATGATGTAGGCGATGGTCATTGGACTGCTCCGGTTCGGTTCGAGGGACGCTTACACCTGGTTGAAACGGGGGCGGCCGCGAACGTGACAGGAGAAGAGCGGGTGTGTCGGGCATCACTCATCGAAGTTCGGCCGCTGGGCGACTCCTAGAATTCGGTGGTGGAAGCAACGCTGATGCACATCGAAGCCGGGACCGTGACCTTGACCGACCGGCGCACCGAGCGGAGTTGGACCGCCGAGGTCGCCGCGTTCCTCCTGTCGGACAAGCCAGTCACGCGGAACGATTTCGAGGGTGTCACCGGCGAGAACGGATCACTCCCGGCCGTGAACGTCTCCTGGCTCGACGCCGTCCGCTGGTGCAATACGCGCTCCGAACGCGAGGGCCTGCGCCCGGCCTACGCGGCCCGGCCCGAGGAATCCGACAGCGAAGCGGTCCTCTGGGACCGGGAAGCCGACGGCTACCGGCTGCCCACCGAGGCCGAATGGGAGTACGCCTGCCGGGCTGGCACCACCGGCCCCCGCTATGACGAACTCGACGCGATCGCCTGGCACCGAGGCAACTCTGAGGAGCGCGCGCACTCGGTCGGTCTCAAGGCCCCGAACCCGTGGGGTCTGTACGACATGCTCGGCAACGCCTGGGAATGGTGCTTCGACGTTTACGACGCCAAGGTCTACAAGGACTACCGGGTCATCAAGGGCGGCGGCTGGTTCGACGAACACTGGAGCTGCCGCGCCGGAGTCCGCCGCCGGACCATGCCGACCTTGAAGATCGACGACCTCGGGTTCCGCCTGGCGCGCAATGCGTCTTGATCAACGCCGAAGCGGGCGAGGCGGGCCGAACGGTCCGCCCCGCTGTCGCACTTCTAGGCGTTCAGGGCTGCGCGGACTCGCGGCGGCGCTCGACGACTGAGGGCTCAGGCCCGGGTCGCGAGGTAGACCGTGTTGGACGACTGGCCTCCGGTGAACGGGTTGTCGAACCAGATCCGCTTGGCGTCGACATCGGAGAAGACCTGGTCGAGCACGGCGATGAAGGCGTCGTCCGGCGGGTCGTCGGACCACATCGCGAAGGTGCCGCCGGAAGTGAGGTGCGCGGCGAGCGCGGTCAGGCCCTGGACCGAGTAGAACGCGGCGTGCGGAAAATGCAGCACGTGCCGCGGCGAATGGTCGATATCGAGCAAGACCGCGTCGTAGGTCCGGCCGGGACGCTCGGGATCGAAGCCTTCGGCGCTCGTCGCGGCGGCGAAGAAGTCGCCGTGAGCCAGGCGTACCCGCGGATCGGCCGCGAGACCTTCGGTGTCGGGCAGCAGGTCGCGCTCGTGCCAGTCGATGACCGCGTCCGAATACTCGATCACGGTGAGCGTTTCGATCCGCGAATCCTCAAGCGCGGCTTGGGCGGTATAGCCCAGGCCGAGCCCGCCGACGACCACGTCGAGTTGGCCCCCTGGAGTACGCGCCATGCCCAGCCGGGCCAGCTCGATCTCGGCGACCGGGAACAGGCTCGACATGAGGTATTCCTCGCCGAGCTTGACCTCGTAAACGTCGGTCTTGACCTCCGGGTCGTACCGCCTACGCAAGCTGATCTCACCCATCGGCGTCGACCGCCAGCCCAATTCCTCAAATCGCGTGCTCACCCAATAATCGAACCACCTGCGGCTTTCACGCCGCGCCCGGTCCCGGCAACAGCCCGGATCCAACAGCCGAACGAAAGCGCCGGGGCGGAACCGAAGGCCCGGCCCCCCGATGCTTCGAACGATGTGAGGCTCATGAATCCGGTGTCCGGTCCCTCTTTACGGCCCGCGCGACTTCGTCTCTGGGAAGGCGGATACTCCTCGCCGGCGTTGTCGGCGAGAACGTTCGCGCGTCGATCCGAGAGTAAATAGCGGTGTGCCGCCGGACTTTGCGGCACACCGCTTCGCTTTGGTCAGCAGTCGCAGGTTTTGGTGTGTTCCTTCCAAGTTCGGGTGGCGTGTTGGGTGAGGGCCGGTTCGTTGGTGAGGGCCCATTCGGTGTGGAGCGGTTCGGAGACCACGAGGCGCGGGTTCGGCGAATCGAGGGCGATGACGTATCCGATGAGTTCGGGCTGGGTCTCTTTGAATGTCAGGCGGAAGCGGGTCTGGCCGATGACGAGTGAGAATCGCACCAGCCGTTCGTCGACGGTTTCGGCGGCGAGCACCGGCAGGCCCGCGAGGTCGATCGGGAGTGCGGCGTCGGGCGGGTCGATGTAGCGGATTGGCAACGGGATTGCGGTGAGGGCGTTGCGGTAGCGGGCGCGGATGCGGCGGGTGGTGTAGCGGTCGGGGATCACGCGGCACCACCGGCTCGCAGGATGAAGGTGCTGCTGGTGTCGAAGGCTTGTTCCCAAGCGGCCATGTACGAGCCGGGTGCGGGCCGATTCGAAGGACGCGGGCGATTCTGACGTGGGTGAGCACGCCAGTGGGCGGCGCTGTCGCGCACGGCCGCAGCGAGATCGGGGCTAGTGCGAGAGCCGCGAGCGGCAATGACCCTGCGGGCAGCGCGGGCACCGTCGACAGCGACAGCGATCGCGGCACCGGGCCTGGAAACGCAATCCGACTGGACCTCACGGGGCCGGTCACTCTGCGGTTGGCGGCCATGGGCCTGACCGCGTCCGATCTGATCGGCCTGGGACCGACCGCTTCGGCCCTGGCCGCCTTCGGACCGGCCGACTTGCGGCTGACCGCCTCGCGACCGGGCATCGAGGCCGGGTTGCATGGGGATCGGTTGCGGTGCAGGCGCTTTCGGGCGGTGATTGCGCGAACTCAGGGGCGCGGCATGGGGACCGAGCCGCAGGCGAGGACCCACCAGAGCCAGCGCAACACCCAGGTCGCGCGTTCGCGCAGGTAGGGCCGTTCGGGTTGGAAATGCGCGGCGCGCAGTTGCGCGGACTGGATCATGAAGCGGTCGAAGGCGTCCTCGCGGAGCTTGGAGAACCGGAACTCGTCAGCGTCGCCGCTCCGGTCGCTGCCGTGTTCCTCGCGGTCCCAGGGTTGCCGCGTCGTGTTGCGGTCGCGATCGTCGCGGTCGCTCTGGCCGGGCTGGTCGTCGCGGCCGGGTGCAGGTACGCGGTGGCCCTGGGGCCGGGCTTCGGGGTGCCGGCGGCCCCACTGCGTGCGCGGCTCACTGCCGTGCGGGCCGGGGGACGACCGATCACCGCCTCGCTCGGCGGAGGCGGGCCGGTCGCCTTCGGGGGAAGGGACCGGCCGTCCGCGCAGACCCCACGGCGGCGGCAGGTCAGAACCGCCCCGCTCGACGGAGCCGCGCTCGCGATCGCCACCACCCCGCACACCGGGATCGCTCTGGCGGCCGCCGCCCCACCCGTCCGAATCGCCCCGCCCTTCGGTGCCACTGCGCCCACCGGAGCCGTCCTGATGGTCGGAGCCGCGCCGACGGCTGGTACCGCCGCGCTGGTCGGACCGTACGGCCGGTGCGAGCGACTCAGGCTGTGGGGCTTCGGGTTCGGGCCAGTCGGCCGTGCCCGGATACCACGCGTTCTGCGGTGGCGTCCAGCCATCGGCGGGCAGCGGGTCCGGTGTCTCGTCACGACGGTGGCGGCCGGTGCGCTCGTCCTGATACCAGCCATGGGAACCGTACGGACCCGGGTCGTACGGATCGTAAGGACGATTGGTGTCGATAATCCACGTGTCGCCAGGCTTGTGGCGCAAGTGCATCGGCTCGTAGCGCGGTGAACGCGGGTCGGAATCGGACGCTTCCAGATCGCAGCAGGCCGGGTTGTGCTGGAACCGATACGCCCCTGGGCACATCGGATCCGGCTCGCCGTCGGCGAGGAAGAGCCGCCGACCGGCCCAGTCGTAGAAGCCGGCCTGGTCGCTCGTGCCGGTGATCTCGCGCAGATCCGCACCGGGACCGAGGCTGTCATGACGGTAGAACGGCTGCTGGACCAGGATCATCATGCGGGCCTGGTTGCGGAGGGCCGCGAGTTGATGGGTTGCGCCACGCCTGTTTTCGCGTAGGGTGTGACTGACCACGGGAGGTTCGCCTCTCTGGTGAAGGAGGTGGGCCGCCACTTGGATTGGCGTTTGAGCGGGCGGCCCACCGGCCATATTCGGTTGGAACTTGGAGTGCGCGCAATGCGCGCTCTTGCACTATGGCACGGCCTTTGCGTTTCGTGTATCTCCGACACGCGTCCGATTCCGGTGCCGCGCTTACGTGTCTAGAAGCTTTGGGTTACGAAGTTTCACGGGCCCCCAGTTCCCAAGCGTCCCTCGGAGGTACGACATCGCGTGAAGACTTCCGTGCAGAACAACGGCGTTCGCGTGTCCTGCGCGAGACGTAACGCTCCGCTACGATGAGAACCGCCGCAATTCCGCTGTTTTCTCCCGGAGGTCCCCTGCCCGTGGCCCAGCGCGTTCTCGACCCCGCTTACCTGGAGGCGTTCCGCGACGAACTCGCGTTGCGCTTCAACTTCGTGA
>DATABR010000222.1:0-14988 GCA_036259435.1 Glycomyces sp. | reverse complement strand
GTGCTCGAGCATCTGCGTGATGATCGCGGTGGTGGTGGTCTTGCCGTGGGTGCCGGTCACCACGATCGACTGGCGGCCGGTCATGGCCGCCGCGAGCGCCTCGGAGCGGTGGTACACGCGGATGCCGCGGCGGCGCGCCTCGGCCACTTCCAGGTGCTCGTCGTTGTGCGCGGTGGAGCGCACGACCGTGTCGATCCCGTCCAGGTTGGACGCCACGTGCTCACGGTGGATCGTGACGCCGAGGCGTTCGAGTTCGGGCAGGCTCGGCCAGTCCTTCAGCTCGGAGCCGTATACGGGCAGGCCGCGGGTGGCGTAGAGGCGGGTGAGGCCGTTCATGCCGACGCCGCCGACGCCGATGAACAGCGTCCGGCCGAGATCCTCGGCGGTGATGCCCTCGTCGATGGGGCTCGCCAGGTCGTTAGGGTCGTCGCTCATGCCTGCTCCAGTACCTTGATCGTGTAGTTGCGCAGCGCCTCGTCGCCGGTGCGGCTGCCGAAGGCGGCGGCGGCCTGGGACATGTGGGCGACGCGGCCGCGGTCGGTGATGACGGGGATGAGGTTGGCCTCGATCCAGGAGGGGCTGAGGTTCTCGTCGTCGCAGAACATCGCGCCGCCGGCGTCGACCACGGGCCCGGCGTTGCGGTACTGCTCCTTGTTGCCCCACGGCATGGGGACGAAGACGGTGGGGACGCCGAGCGCGCTCACTTCGGCGACGGTCATCGAGCCGCCGCGGGCGAGGACCATGTCGGCCGCGGCGTAACCGAGGTCCATGCGGTCGAGATAGGGCAGGGTGCGGTAGGGCACAGGGAGGCCCTCGGGGATGTGGATCGGCTCGTCGCGGCGGGCGCCGGTGATGTGGAGGACCTGGACGCCGCGGTGCGTCAGCGCCCCGGCCGCGCCGGAGACGGCGTTGTTGATCGAGGCCGCGCCCTGGGAGCCGCCGTAGACGAACAGGACGGGGCGCCGCGGGTCGAGCCCGAAGTATTGGCAGGCCTGGGCGCGCATGGCGCCCCGGTCGAGGTGGGCGATGGCGGGGCGCAGCGGCACGCCGGTGACGGTGCCCTCGGCGAGGATCGGCGAGGCCTGCGGCAGGTGCGGGAAGCCGAGCGCGAGGTTGTCGCTGAACTTGAGCGCCATCTTGTTCGCGACCCCGGGCGGGTCGTTGAACTCGAAGATGACCATCGGGGTCTTGCTCCGCCACGCGGCGAGGTAGGCGGGCACGGCCACGTAGCCGCCGAAGCCGATCACGACGTCGGCCTGCACCTCGTCGAAGACGTCGCGGGTGGCCTTCATGGCTTTGAGCATCCGCGGCGCGGTGAGCAGCAGGTCGAGGTTCACCTTGCGGGGCAGCTGGTGGGCCGGGACGTTGCGCAGGTCGTAACCGGCTTTGGGGATGAGGTCGTTCTCCAGGCCCTTCTCGGTGCCGAGGCAGGTGACGCGGACGTGCGGGTCATGCCGGCGCAGGCAGTCGGCGAAGGCCAGGAGCGGGTAGATGTGGCCGCCGGTGCCGCCTCCGGCGAGGACGACCGATCGAAGCTGAGGCAACGTCATGTCTTTCTGGTCGTGGGACGGGACTTAGTCGGTTCCGAGTCGGATTCGGAGCGGGGTGCGGGCGGCAGGGGGGCCCACAGCAAGCGTACGAGACGCGAGGGGTTCCGGGCCCGCAGCGCCTGGGCGGCGTCGGGTTCGGCACGCGCGAACCCGGCGAGCATCCCCACCGCCGCGAGCACGACGACGAGCGCGGTGCCGCCGTCGGAGATGAACGGCAGCGGCACCCCGGTCAACGGGATGAGCCCGAGCACGCCGCCGATGTTGATGAAGGCCTGGCCCGCGAGCCAGATCGTGACGCCCGCGGCGACCAGCGCCCGGAACGGGTCGTCGGAGCGGCGCGCGATGCGAAAGCCCGTGTAGACGAGCACGCCGAACAGCGCCATGATCACCAGGCAGCCCACGACGCCGAGCTCCTCGGCGATGAGCGCGAAGATGAAGTCGTTGTGGCCGTTGGGGAGCCATTCCCACTTCTGGCGGCTCTCGCCGAGTCCGACGCCGAACCAGCCGCCGTCGGCGATCGCGTAGTAGCCCTGGAGGGCCTGGTAGCCCCAGGTGTCGGCGAAGTCCTCGGGGCGCGAGAAGGAGATGATGCGCTCCATCCGATAGCCCTCGAAGACGATGAGGAGCGCCGAGCCGACCAGCGCCACGCTGAGAAGGGCGGCCAGGATGCGCAGCGGTACGCCCGACGCCCACAGCAGGCCGATGAACATGGCGACGATGATGAGCATGGTGCCCAGGTCCGCGTAGCCGATGACGATCATCAGCACCCCGGCGATCGGGAACATGGGGATGGCGAGGTCGCGCCAGGAGGCGATGCGGGGGCCCAGGCGCACGAGCGAGTCGGCGGCCCACAGCAGCAGCGCGAACTTGGCGATCTCGGCGGGCTGGAACTGGACCGGCCCGAGGTGGATCCACAGGTTGTCGGAGGCGATGCCCGTCTGTTCGTTGGAGTACTGCTGCGACTGGCGAATGGACACGACCACCAGGACGAGGCCGAGCAGCATCGAGACGACCAGGAGCGGACGGGACACGGCCCGGTAGGTGCGCGAGGGGAGGCGCTGGGCGATCCAGAAGCAGACCAGGCCGACCCCGGCCCAGATGGCCTGCTGCAGGATGATCGCGAAGGCCGAGCCGGTGGCCCGGTAGGACTCGACCATGGTGGCCGAGAAGACCATCACGAGGCCGATGGTGAGCAGCAGCGCCGAGGAGGAGAGCAGCAGGTAGTACGAGGCGAGCGGCCGGTCGAGCAGGCCGCGGAGCAACTCGGTAAACCCGCTCCTCACTCGGCCTCACCCGCAAACCGCGCCCGCGCGGCGGCGGCGAACGCGTCGCCCCGGTGGGCGTAGGAGGTGAACATGTCGTACGAGGCCCCGGCCGGGGACAGGAGCACCGTGTCCCCCGGTTCGGCGAAGCCCGCGGCGCGGACGGCGACTTCGGTCATGACCGCATCGTCGCCGCCGTCGAGCACGACCACCGGGAGCTCCGGGGCGTGTCGCGCCAGCGCGTCGGCCAGGAGCGCCCGGTCTTGTCCGATGAGGACCGCGGCGCGCATCTTGGGGGCGTACTGGGCGGCGAGCCCGTCGACGTCGACGCCTTTGAGCTGGCCGCCGGCGATCCACACGATCGATTCGTAGGCTGCGAGTGCGGCGGCGGCGGCGTGCGGGTTGGTGGCCTTGGAGTCGTCGACCCAGGTGACACCGCCGGACTCGAGCACGGTGACGTTGCGGTGCGGCTCGGGGACGTAGGTGCGCAGGGCCTCGCCGATCGCCTCGTGCGCGACGCCGACGTGGCGGGCGAGGGCGGCGGCGGCGAGGGCGTTGGCGACGTTGTGCCAGCCCGCGGGGCGCACGTCGTCCACCGAGCAGATCTGCACCGGCTCGGGGCCGGTGTAGTCGACGAGGAAGCCGAGGGCGACGCCGAACTGACCCTGTTCGGGCTGGTTCAGCGTGAAGCCGGTGACGGCGGCGTCGGTGTGCTTGGCGAGGGCGACGACGGCGGGGTCGTCGAGGTTGACCACGGCCTTGCCGCCGCGCCAGACGGCGGCTTTGGCCTCGGCGTAGGCGTCGTAGCCGCCGTGCCAGTCGAGGTGGTCGGGGGCGAGGTTGAGCACGGCCCCGGCCGTGGGCGCCAGCGTGGAGGACCAGTGGAGCTGGTGGCTGGAGAGCTCCACGGCGAGCACGTCGTACGGGCCGTTGGCGATGTGGACGAGTGGGACGCCGATGTTGCCGACCGCGTCCGAGCGCAGGCCGCCCGAGCGCAGCATGGCGGCGAGCATGGTCGTGGTCGTGGTCTTGCCGTTGGTGCCGGTGACGGCGAGCCAGCGGGGGGCGTCGGGCGCCCTGAGGCGCCAGGCGAGTTCGGGTTCGGAGAAGGCCTCGACGCCGGCTTCGCGAGCGGCCTCGGCGATGGGGTGGTGCGGCGGGAATCCCGGTGAGAGCACCACTTGCTCGATGCCGTCGAGGAGCGCGGGGTCGAACTCGCCTGTGCCGTTTTCGGGAGCGACGACGCAGGTCGCGCCGCGGTCGGCGAGGGACCGCATCTGTTCGGAGTCTTCGCGGTCGTAGACGGTGACCGTGGCGCCGCGGTCGAGGAGGACTTCGGCGCATGCGGTTCCGGCGACGCGGGCTCCGGCGACGAGGATGTTGGAGCCGATCAGCCCTGACGAAGGGTGCGAGCGGTACATCGACATGGGCTATCCCGCGATTCGCAGGAAGTCGGCGAAGAAGAAGCCGAGGGCGATGGCGACGCCGATGCCCGCGATGATCCAGAATCGGACCACGATGGTCACTTCTGACCATCCGGCGAGCTCGAAGTGGTGCTGGATCGGCGACATGCGGAAGACTCTTCGCCCGGTGAGTTTGAAGGAGGTCACCTGGATCATGACGCTGGCGGTGCAGATGACGAACAGTGCGCCGATGATCGGCAGCAGCAGGATCGTCTTGGAGGCGAAGGCGAGCCCGGCGATGAGCGCGCCGAGGCTGAGGGACCCGGAGTCGCCCATGAAGATCTGGGCGGGCGAGGTGTTCCACCATAGGAAGCCGAACATGGCCCCGGCGGCGGCCCCGGCGATGAGGGCGATCTCGAGCGGGTCGCGCACGTCGTAGCAGAGGTTGTCGGCCGGCTGCGCGCCGCCGCACCAGTGGCGGTACTCCCAGAACCCGATGATCATGAACGCCATGAAGGCCATCATCGAGGCGCCGGTGGCGAGGCCGTCGAGGCCGTCGGTGAGGTTGACGCCGTTGGCGGTGGCGTTCACCAGGAGCACGATCAGCACGACCATGCCGATCTCGGTGACGTTGAGCCAGCCGATGTCGCGGGTGAAGGAGACGAAGGGGGTCGCGACGGTCTCGGAGATCCTGTCGGTGTCGATCGATCCGGTGTAGTAGACGGCGACGATGCCGAAGATCGTGGCGGCGATGGAGAGGCCGAGGACCTTGGCCTTGCCGGAGATGCCGCCGGAGTGCTTGCGGCGGATCTTGAGCCAGTCGTCGATGAAGCCGACGAAGCCGCAGGTGACGAAGAGTCCAATGAGGACGATTCCGGTGGCGGTGAAGCCGGTCGGGCGGTTGAGGACCAGCCCGTCGACCTTCTCGGGGAGGGCCATGAGCACCAGGTGGCCCGCGACGTAGGCGAGCACGGTGGTGACGATGAAGACGACGCCGCCCATGGTGGGGGTGCCGGCCTTGGCGAGGTGGGTTTGGGGGCCGTCGGTGCGGATCGGCTGCCCGGCTTTCAGGCGGCGGAACAGCTTGGCCGCGAGGGGCGTGAGCGCCATGGTGAGCGTGAACGCCACGAACGCGGCGACGATGACTGCTCTCACTGGTCGGTTTCCTCCTTGGCGCGCAGGTGGTCGGCGACGTCCCAGGTGCGGTATCGGGAACCCTTCACCAGGACGGCGTCGCCGGGGCGCAGCCGGCTTTGCAGCAGCGCGATGGCCGCTGCTTGATCGGGTACGTGGGTGGCGGTGACGCCGTCGGCACCGCTCGAACTGTGCTCACGACCGCCTTCGACGGCACCGTCGATGATGGGTTCGGTGCCTTCGCCGACGGCGATGACCTCGTCGATGCCGGCTTCGCGGGCCTGCTCGCCGAGGCGACGGTGGCAGGACTCGCTCTGCTCTTCGAGGTCGGCCATGAGCCCGAGGACGGCGATGCGGCGGCCCTCGGTGGGAATCCCCCCCAGGGTGCGGACGGCCGCGCCCATCGAAGCGGGGTTGGCGTTGTAGGAGTCGTCGATGACGGTGGTGCCGTCGGATCGAGTGAAGACGTCCATGCGGCGCTCCGAGAGGCGCCCGGCTTTGGAGAGGCTGTCGGCGATCTGCTCGGGGGTCGCGCCGAGGTGCCACACCGCTCCGGCGGCGGCGAGGGCGTTGTAGACGTGGTGGAGGCCCCACAGCCCCAGTCGGACCGGGGCCGTGCCGTCGGGGGTCCGCAGGGTGAAGCGGTAGCGCCCGTCGCCGGGTTCGAGGTCCTCGGCGGTGAAGTCCGCCGGGTTCTCGATGCCGAAATAGCGGCCGCTGGCCCTGGTGCCCTGGCCCATCGCCTTGACGCGGGGGTCGTCGGCGTTGAGGACGACGGCGTCGTGCTCGCCGAGGAAGCGCGGCAGTTCCGACTTCGCCTCGGCGGTGGTCTCGATGTCGCCGAAGCCGTCGAGGTGGGAGATGCCGACGTTGAGGACCACCCCGATCCGGGGCGGGGCGATCTCGCACAGCTGCGTGATGTTGCCGAGGTTCCGCGCGGCGAGTTCGAGGACGAGGTACTTCGTGTCGGGTTCGACGCGGCAGACCGTGTAGGGGTGGCCGAGCTCGTTGTTGAAGTTGCCCTCGGTGGCGACCGTGGGTCCGAGGTCGGCGCAGAGCTGGCCGATGAGGTCCTTGGTGGAGGTCTTGCCGTTGGAGCCGGTGACGCCGATGATCTGGGCCTCGGAGACGGCGGCGATGTGCTTGGCGAGTTTGGTGAGCGCGTCGATCGCGTCGTCCACGTAGATCGCCGGGGTCTCGATCGGGCGCGTGGCGATGGTCGCGACCGCGCCTTGGGCAGCGGCCTTGGCGGCGAAGTCGTGGCCGTCGACCTTGTCGCCGGGGATCGCGAGGAAGAGACCGCCGGGCCCGGCCTTGCGGGAGTCGTACTCGACGCCGCCGGTGACGACCGCTTCCGGGTCGGCCGTCTCGCTGAGCTTGCCACCTGCGACGGCGGCGACCTGGGCCAGGCTCATGGGGATCACGCGGCGGACTCCTCCTGTTGTTCAGCTGGGTTCGGGACTATCACGCTTCAACACGGTGCGCCGGTTTCATCCAACCGGCGTCGCGAAGTGCGCGTGCCAGCAGCTCGCGGTCGTCGCTGGCGACGGGGCCCGCGGCGGTCTCGGTGATGGTCTCGTGGCCCTTGCCGAGCAGGGCGATCGCATCCCCCGGGGCGGCCAGTGCGGCGGCTTTCCGCACGGCGGCTTCCCGTCCGGGAATATTACGGCAGGGCACGCCTGTGACGGCGGCGGCCACTTCGTCGCGGATGCGCGCCGGGTTCTCGGTGCGCGGGTTGTCGTCGGTGACGATGACCAGGTCGGCGGCGCGCGCGGCGGCCGCGCCCATGAGGGGCCGCTTGGAGCGGTCGCGGTCGCCGCCGGCGCCGAGGATCGCGATGACCTGGCCAGGGGTCGATTCGCGCAGGGCTTCGAGGACGGCGGTGATCGCCTCGGGTTTGTGGGCGTAGTCGACGACGCCGCGCACGGGGGCGTCGCCGGAGACGAGTTCCATGCGGCCGGGCACTCCGGTGCAGGAGGCGACCCCGGCGACGGCGGTGGCGACGTCGACGTCCGCGGCGCGGAGCAAGGCGACGGCGAGGGCGGCGTTGGCGACGTTGTGGCGGCCGGGCATGTTGACCCGGCCCACATGGTCGACGCCGTGGACGCTCAGGCGGAACGTCTGGGTGAAGCCGTCGGTGGCGATGTCGCTCGCGTAGTACTCGGCGTCCGGGTCCCGCAACGAGAACGTGAGGGTCTCGCGGCCCGCGAGCGTGGCGACGCGGGCGTCGTCGGCATTGAGGATCTCGATCTCTGCGCGGCCGTCGAACAGCCTGGCCTTGGCCGCGAAGTAGTCGTCGAGGTCAGAGTGGAAATCGAGGTGGTCGGTGCCGAACATGGTGAATCCGGCGGTGCGGAAGCGGCAGCCTTCGACGCGGCCGAGCACGAGGGCGTGGCTGGAGACCTCCATGACCACGTCGGTGACGCCGCGTTCGAGGGCGACGGCGAGGAGGGCCTGGAGCTCGGGGGCCTCGGGGGTGGTGCGCGCGGACTCGATGCGGTTCCCCGCGATGCGGGTCTCGACCGTGCCGATGATGCCGGTGGTGCGCCCGGCGTGGGCGAGGCCTGCTTCGACCAGGTACGCGGTGGAGGTCTTGCCGTTCGTGCCGGTGATGCCGATGAGGTTGAGTCGCTCGGAGGGGCGGCCCCACACGCGGGCGGCGATCTCGCCGGTGAGCGAGCGCGGGTCGTCGGCGACGAGGGTCGGCAGCAGGCCGCCGACGAGTGCAGCGCCGCGGGCGTCGGTGAGCACCGCCACTGCGCCGCGCTCGACGGCCTGGGCGGCGAATTCGGCGCCGTGGCGGTTGAATCCGGGCAGGGCCGCGAAGAGGTCGCCGGGCTCGACGCGGTCGGCCGCGAGGCTCACGCCGGTGACGGCGAGATCCCAGTCCTTGGCCGCGGGGAGCAGGTCGGCGAGCCCGTCGACGCGGTGGGGGACGGTCGTCTCAGGACGCGGAAAGCTCGGCACGGCCTGACCCTACACCGGCACTGACCGTCCGCAGGCTGTACACCGGCAGGCGCACCGAAAGCGATCACGCGGCTTCGGCGGGCAGGTCCTCGTGAACGAAGGGGATCGAGTTGCGGTCGCGCTCGTCGAGGTTGTCCGACCAGATGCCCAGGAGTTTGTCCAGCTCGGCGGCCTGGTCGCAGTTGATCGCGTCGAGGAACAGTTCGCGCACCAGCGAGAGGATGCACGGGGCGGCCTTCTCAAGGCGCTCACTGCCGGCGGTGGTGAGGGCGACCCAGATGCCGCGGTTGTCCTCGTCGCACTTGTTGCGCTCGGCCAGGCCCTTCGCGGAGAGCTTGTTGACCTGGTAGGTGACCGCGCTCTTGGCGGTGACGATGCGGTCGGCGAGGTCGCTCATGCGCATGGCGCCCTCGTCGGTGTCGGCCAGGCGCACTAGGATCTCGTACTGGGTGAGGGTGAGGTCGTGCTGCTCTTGGAGCCGGCGGTCGATCTGGTGCTCGAGCCGGTGCGTGACCCGGAGGAACCTGGTCCAGACGGCGTTGACGTCGGCGGGGAGCCAGCGACTCTCGAAGTCTCCTGCGGCCATGTCCGGTCCTCCTCTCCCTCTGGCGCGACCAGCCTCTTCAGCTGGTTCGAATTCGAACGAATCCTATCAGGCGGAACAGGGTGGAACCGCCCGAAAGTTACCCACGACACACTGGACAATCGGCGGCGGAGATGTGACGATCACCAGTGGTTATACGGCAAGGCCCGGTGCTGTCGAGAAATGCTCCCGTTCTAGGCTGTACGCCGTCCATCCCGTCGTCTCGGCTCCGAGCAACCGAAGGACCCCAAGTCTTGAACGCCGGCACCTCCCCCCAAGCACGCGCCAGCGGCGCACGATCGTTCTTCACCGGGGCGAAGCGCGTGCTCTCGCTCCCCATCGTGGCCCTGGCGAGCGTGGTCTTCCTGGTCACGCCCGCTTCGCAGTCCTCCGCGCAGGAAGATGGCGCCTCGAACGAGCTCAGTCAGGCCATTGAGGAGTACCTCGACGCGCAGGACGAGCTGGCCGCGCTCAAGCAGCAACAGGAGGATCTCAACACGGAGTTGGAGAACTCCGAGGTCGAGATCGTCGCGCTGCGGGTCGAGCTGGAGGAGTACGCGTTCGTGGCCTCCACCACCTCCGACTTCCAGTCGACGGCAGCACTGCTGGCCTCGGGCGATCCGCAGGACGCCATCGGCGCCATGGAGATGCTCGAGTTCCTGGGCGAGTCCCGGGCCATCCGGTTGAACGAGCTGATCACGCGGATGCAGGAGATCGAGGCGACCCGCCAGCTCCTCGCGGACAACATCGAGGAGCAGGAGGACGCGACCGAGGACATGGAGTCGGCCCGCGACGCGGCCGCCCGTGAACTCGCGGCCTCCGGCGGCGACGACGCGGTGGGACCCTCCGCCTCGGACGCGCCCGCGGCCGAGCCGGCGCCACGCAATTCGGACGGGACGCTGCCGGGCGAGGGCTGCTCGGAGGACGACCCGACCACCGACGGGTGTCTGAGCCCGCGGACGCTCCACGCCTTGGAGCAGTCCCAGATCGTCGGGTTCACCCGCTTCGTGGCCTGCTACCGGCCGTCCTCCTTCGGCGAGCATGGCAAGGGCCGGGCCTGCGACTTCGCGGCCCAGCCGAACGGCTTCGGCGGGGACGCCGGGGGCGACGACTACGACTACGGGCAGAACCTCGCGGCCTGGCTGGTGGAGAACGCCGACGCGCTCGGTGTGCAGTACGTCATCTGGTATCGCCAGATCTGGATGCCGTCCTCGGGTTGGAAGAGCTATTCGGGCGCTTACGGAGACCCGAACACCGACCACACGAACCACGTGCACCTGAGCATCCGCTGAACCTCCGTTCGGCGTGGGGCCGTGGATTTCACAGGTGCGAAGTAGACGACGGCTCGCCTCTGCTGTGTACCGTGGATCCATGACGTTCGGACGATCCTCCCTCACTCGCCGCGGTGCCTTCGCCGCCGCAGGATCCGCTGCAGTGGTCGGTCTCGCGGCCGCGTGCACGAAAGAATCGGGCACCATTTCGGAAGGCGGCGGGGAATCCGCCGCCGATGAGCCGCAGAGCGTCGCGAAGGTCCAGCTCACGCCCGCCGACGGCGCGACCGACGCCACCGCGGCGACCGAGATCGCCTGGACCGTCGAAGCCGGCGAGTTCAAGGAGTTCAAGCTCACGGACGCTTCCGGGACCGCGGTCGAGGGCGCGATGCACCCCGACGGGACCACTTGGGTCCCGGCGAACCCGCTCGAATGGGAGACGGCCTACACCGCGACGGTGACCGCGGACGATGCTGACGGCCTCACGGCGACGGCGACCGCGACGTTCACCACGATCGCCTCCCCGGGGAACCGGATCGGCATCGAGAACTACCTGCCCGGGCAGGACTCGATGGTGGGGCAGGGCGCGATCCTGGCGTTCCGCTTCACCGGCCACGAGGTCCCCGAGGACCTGCGCAAATCGGTCGAGCGGCGCCTGTTCGTCACCGCCGAGCCCGCGCAGGAGGGCTCTTGGCACTGGATCACCGGCCGGGCCCTGGAGTACCGGCCGAAGGAGTTCTGGCAGCCGAACACCGAAGTCTCGGTGCGGCTCGGCATCGGCGGCCTCGACCTCGGCGACGGCGCGTACGGCGAGTTCGACCAGACGACGAGCTTCACGACCGACTCGGAGCTGCGGTACCTGGAGGCGGACGACGAGACCAAGCAGATGCGGGCCTACCAGGATGGCTCGATCGTCCAGACCATCCCGATCTCCTTGGGCGCGAACGAGATCGACGGCAACGATGCGCGCTCGTTCTCCGGCACCATGATCATCATGAGCCGCGAGGAGGAATCGACCTTCGTCTCCGACCTGTACGACTACGAGACCGACGTCAAATGGGCGATGCGCCTGACGTTTTCGGGCCAGTTCATCCACGGCGCGCCGTGGGCGGCCTCGCGGCTGGGCAATTCGAACGGCTCCCACGGCTGCATCAACGTCTCCGACGAGATGGGCGAGTGGCTCTACAACTTCGTGCGCTGGGGCGACCCGGTGATCGTGAAGAACACCGGCAAGGAAGTGCCGCAGGGCGACGGCTTCACCGCTTGGAGCCTCGACTGGGAGACCTTCACGTCCGGGTCGTACCTGGAGGCCTGATACGCAAGGGGAAAGCCCGGCGACGCGTCGCCGGGCTTTTTCAGTGCTCTAGACCTGCTCTTCGGTGCGGACCTTCGGATCGGCGGCCTGCGGGTGCTCCTCGAGGATGCGGCGGTGCGCCCAGCGCTCCACGAAGAACGAGGCGACCGGCACGGTGCCGCCGAGCAGGAGGCCCACCGTCTGCGGCCAGAACCTCCAGCCGGCCTGCTGGGCCAGGTGGAAGCCGAGCACCAGGTAGACCATGTAGCACAGGCCGTGGATAGGGCTGATGACCGTGACCATGGTGTCGTCGCCGCCGAAGTACTTGAGGGGCATCGCCACGAAGATGAGCAAAATCAGGAAGGTGCCGACGATCCAGGCGACGATCCGGAAGCGTTTCAGAGCGGCGTTCATGCGTGGCTCCCCTGGGACGGGTCGGTTTCCGTGCGGGCCTTGAGAATCGAGGTCTCGAACGGCGAGGTCATCGGCGGCGGCTCCGGCTTCCCGCGGGGCGCCTCGCCCTCGGGGCGGTCCTTGCGCAGCTCCAGACGCATCTGCCGAATCCACAGCGTGAGCGTGAAGAGCGCGAACAGCGGCCATTCGAAGGCGTAGCCCCAGCTGATGGCGTTGCCGTGCTGGGCGCGGGAGAGCTGCCACCATCCGAGCAGCCCGAAGGCGATCGTCAACACCACCGCGAAAAAGTGGAGGACGATCCAAGGGGGCGTCAGCAACCGTCGCACAACGCCCAGACTAAGGTGACCGACCCGATGTTGCCGCCGGGGGGCCGGGCGTGGTGACATAGGCCGGTGACTCAGGATCTCCCGCGGCCCGGTGCCGTCAAGGCCTACCCCGAACCCGACGCCGCCGCCGTCCGCGAACTGCTGCTCGACTGGTGCGGAGCCGATCCCGAGGACGCCGACGACGCCGCCGCGGCCCTCGGCACGCTCGACTCCGGCGCGCGGGAACTCGCCGACCGCCTCTACCAGTCGATCGCCGCCGACATGGGCGGCCGCAGTTGGCTTTCGTGGCCGAAGCCCCCGCCGGAGCACCCGCTCCTGGGCGTGTACCCGGTGCTCGCGGCCGTCCCGGACATGCTCGCCTACCACCGTGACAGGGGCGTCGACGAGGACCTCTCGCGCCGGGTCATGGCCGACGTCGGCGAGAAGCTGCGCTTCAACCGCCGCCTCCACGGGCGGGCCGGACTCGACGTCGCAAACTGGTTCACCGGGCATGTGCGCGGCGCGCTCTACCAGCTCGGACGGCTCCAATTCTGTGTCGAAGGTCCGGACCCGAAGCCGTTCGTCGGCATGCACATCCGCGGCGAGGGCGGGCCGCTCACGCTGGACGCGGCGCGCGACTCGGTCGAATGGGCCCTGGAGTTCTTCCCGACGGTCTTCCCCGAGCGGTACGACGGTCCCGAGGACCTCGTGTTCAAGTGCGAGTCCTGGCTGCTGGACCCGCAACTGCGGGACTGGCTGCCGGAGCGGTCGAACATCACCGGCTTCGGCGCCCTCTTCGACCTCGAAGGCCCCGGCGACCCGGCGGACAACCGCTCTGACCTGTGGCGCTTCGTGTTCGGGAGGCCCGAGGACACCCCGATCGAAGAGCTGCCGCAAGACAACACCCTCCAGCGCTCGGTCCTGGCCGGGATCAAAGCGGACGTGCCGTGGCGCAACCGCCTCGGCCGCTTGAACCTCACCAGGCTGGGCCTGTAGCAGAACGTGAGGGCGCAACGGACTGCGCCCGTTCCCAGGAGCCCTTCCGATGCGCCGAGATCCGCCAGAACGGCGTCTGGGCCGACCTGCCCGCGTCCGCTTTCCACGCGCCGTGCGCGATCGACGCCGCCATGCGCAGCGCCGAACTCGAATGGCGGCGCGCGCTGGCCGCGCAGAACCTCGCGGCGATCCAGGCAAACGCCGAACTGCAAGCGCCCGGACTCCGTGCCCAGGTTCGAGACTGGTACAGCGAGCCGAGGCCATAAGGTGGGGGCATGCGGATCGTCATCGCCGGGTCAAGCGGCTATCTCGGCAAGCCCCTCATGCGTGCTCTCGAAGGCCACGATGAAGGCCACGACATCGTGCGGCTGGTGCGCCACCGGCCTGACGAGGAGAACGAGATCGTCTGGGACCCTTATAAAGAGGACCTCGATCCGCAGATCCTCGACGGCGTGGACGTGGTGGTGAACCTCTGCGGCGCCAACGTCGGCGGCCAGCGCTGGAACGACGCGTACAAGCGGCGGATCGAGGCGAGCCGCGTGATCCCGACGAAAGTGCTCGCCACGGCGGTCGCGCGGGCGAAGGTGCCGGTGATGGTGAACGCCTCGGCGGCGGGCTGGTACGGCGACCGCGCCGATGTGGAGGTGGACGAGTCCACTCCGGCGGCAGCGGACTTCCTCGGGCAGCTGTGCTTGAAGTGGGAGTCGGCGACGGCCCCGGCCGAGGAGGCGGGGGCGCGGGTGGTGCGGCTGCGCACCGGCCATGTGATGGGGCCGGAAAGCGTCCTGCTCGCGAGATTCGTTCCGGTGTGGAAGTGGCTCCTGGGCGGCCGCTTCGGCAGCGGGAAGCAGTACTTGCCGTGGATCTCGTTGCGCGACTGGGTGAACGCAGCGATGTTCGCAATCGAGCACGAGGGGGTGCGAGGTCCGGTGAACATGGTAGGCCCGATTCCGGCCACGAACCGCGAGTTCACCAGGGCTCTGGGAGCAGCGCTCCAGCGCCCGACCCCGTGGATCATTCCGGGCTGGGCGGTGAAACTGGTCGCCGGTGAGGCAGCGGTGGAAGTGCTGCGAGGCGCCAAGATCAAGCCGGGAGTGTTGCAGGCCAACGGCTACCGGCACCGAGACGAAACGATCTTCGAGGCCCTCCGCTACGCCCTCCGAGACTGACGCGAGATCCCTTCGACGCACACGAGTCCGACCACCCATGTGGGACCGGGTGCTGGGTTGGCGGTTCCTCGATATCGCCCTCGTTCCCGGTGCCGCTCGTCCTGCAAGTGGTTCTGACCTACCAGGTGTTGGGCCTGCGGGCTGACGCTGGTTCGAGCGCGAGTGTTTCGGCCAAGTGGCCCTTGAGCCCTAGACTTTGGTGACCGCCCACGCGAAGGATCCGCCCATGTTCACGCCGCCCGCTACGCCCCTGCCCCTGAGTTCCTGCTCCGCAAGCCCGGGACCGTCACTGCCGCGCAGGTGATGCTCTGGTTGCAGTTCTCGTTCCTGATCTGCTGCGGCGCGGGCGGCGGGATGACCGCGCTCTTCTGGTCCGAGGCGCTCGACTTGAAGGACTTCGAGTTCAGCCGGGACTTCTCGGAAGGCATGGAAGACCTCGCCGCGGTGGTCACCGTGGTCATCGCGGCCACGATCGCCACGGTGATCCTTCTCGGGGTGCTGGCGGTGAAGATCGGGGCGGGGCGCCGGTGGGCGCAGGTGACGACGATCGTGATCATGCTGCTGGCGTTCGTGTTCGGCTTCCTCGGGCTCTACACCGGGTTCGAGGCGAGTGGGGAGGCGGGCGCGCCGGTCGACGGCT
>DATABR010000221.1:0-1830 GCA_036259435.1 Glycomyces sp. | reverse complement strand
CCCGAAGGCCGCCCGCACTACGCGCCGAACAGGCCGAGCGCGTAACGGCGGTGCTGCACGAGACGGCCGCCCGGTGCCGGTCGATCAGGGCGGAGGCCCGACCGTAAATTCAGGGGACTCCGCGTGCCCGGGTGCGTAGACTCCTCGCGATGGAAATCAAGTTCCGTCCCGCTCGGACGGACGAAGCGCAGCGCCTCTCGGATCTGGCCTTGAGATCCAAGGGACACTGGGGTTACAGCCGGGAGTTCCTCGAGTCGTGCCACAAGGAGAAGACCGGCCATGTCCGAAACGCAGCCGCTCACCTACGACGCCTTCACCGCGCTCGCCCTTGCCGACCCCACCGTGGTCGGCCTCGTGCTCTTCGGTTCGCAAGCCCACGAGGGCATGCCCACCGAACACTCCGACCACGACCTTTGGGTCGTCCTCTCCGACAGTGGCGCGAGCGATCTCGACCGGTTCCACGGCTACCGCTCGCCCGCGCTCGACCTGGTCGTGACCTCGCTCGCGGATTTCAAGGCCGCGGGCATGCCCGGCTTCGTCCGTTACGCGCTGGCTCGCGGCCGGGTCGTCCTGGACCGCGCGGGCGGCGAGATCGCCGCGGCCGTCGCGGCCAAGCAGCGGCTCGAACCCAAGGAGGCGTTCGAGACCGCGGCCGAGCGCCTGGACGATTACGCGAACATGGTCCTCCGCTCGGTCAAGAACCACCGCGACGGCCGTCGGCTGGCGGCCCGGCTCGACGCCGCCGAGAGCATCGGGTACCTCCTCGAGCTTCTGTTCGCGCTTGAGCGGCGCCCGCGCCCGTACAACAAGCACCTGGAATGGGAGCTCGCAAGGTATCCGCTCCCCCAGTGGGACAGCGACACGCTGCTCGACACGATCGGGCGCATCACCGCCGCGGGCGAGCCGATGCCGCAACGGCGCCTGTTCGCCGAAGTGGAGGCGCAGGCCCGTCAAGCCGGTCACAGCACGACACTCGACGCCTGGGGAGACGACCTGCACCTCATGCGACCGGATTCGGCGGCATAAAGCTTGGTCCTTGGCCTTCTGGCTGAGGACCACTTCGGTCGGTGTGAATTGAAGCGAATCCTAACGCTGCGAACGGTTTTGCATTACGACAACTCGGTGTGACCACAATAACCGTGTTATGGCCCTTGCAATCGGAAGATTGCGCGTGTTGATGGTTGCGCCGACCTCATCGGTGTGTAATGGTGCTCAAGTCGCGCAGTGCGCGACTAATTGAACATGGCCGGTGGGCCGCCCCTCTATCGCCAAACAGGTTGGCGGCCCACCTCCTCAACCAGAGAGGCGAACCTCCCATGGTCCATGTCAGCCTACGCCAAAATCGGCTCGACGCAACCGACCAAAACACCTTCGAGCGACGCGCCGCCGGCCCCGGCGACCCGCGCTCCGAACCGCCGCACCTGCGCCACCAGCCCGGCGACACCTGGGAGATCGGCGGCAGGCCCGACGACCCGCTCGATCCGGGCCCCTCCGGCACGCCCGGCTGGTGCCAAGACCGGCGCACCGGGCGCCACCGCCGTGGTGAACTGCCCGACCCGCTCCCGCCCGAGGCGGAGAAGCCCAGCCCCAGCCCGCGCCACCACCGCCGCTTCTGGCCCGAACCCGACCCTCATAACGAGGAGCCCTACCGGTTCTCGAAGCTCCGCGAAGACGCCTGGGATCGCTGGCTGATCGACTCCGCGCCCCTCGCCGCCGCCCACACCCAACGCACCGCACGCCGCCACGGCCGCACCGTCACCGCCCTCCTCCGGGTCTTCCGCTGGACCGCCGCGCTCCTGTTCGGCACCATGACCAGCGCCCCGCGCCTCT
>DATABR010000220.1:0-5143 GCA_036259435.1 Glycomyces sp. | reverse complement strand
CCGCGGCTCTTGCCGCGGCGCGTTGGCGTGCGTGATCAGTCCTGGGCGGACTCGATGCGGGCCTCCAGCGCGGTGTTCATCGACGTGAACCCCTGCTCGGTGTCGGCCAGGAGTTTCGTCATGAGCGGCACCAGCACGCCGGTGAAGCGCTCGCCGTGGGTGAGGACGGTGGTGCCGTCGCTCTGCGGTTCGAGCACGAAGTAGTGCTCGCCGTCGAACAGGCCGCCCGGGCCGAGCTTCCCGAGCCAGCGGATCTGGCGGGCCGGGGAGACGCGCAGCACGCGCGGGCGGAACCGGGAGGTCTTGCCGTCGGATTGGGCGAACACCACTTCGAGCCGTTCGTCCTCGGCGAGGAGCCCGGAGATCTCGGTGATGAACGGGTTCCACTCGCCGTAGGCGGGGAAGTCGGTCAGGACCGCCCACACCTCGTTCGCGCGCGCGTCGAGGTGCGCGGTGGTCTCGATGCGGTGCTCCTGGCCCATGGCCCAGATGGCGTACGCGGTGATGGCGGCGATGATGACGGCCGCGATGACCAGGAAGATCACAGTCCCAGACTCCAGAATTGAATGTTGCCGTCCACGTCGCCGGTGACGGCGAACTCGCGGCCGTCGACGAGGACGATGTTCCCCGTTTCGGTCACCGAGCCAGTGTCGGCCGATGCCAGCGCGATCGCCTCCGACGACGCGATGTTGTAGACGAAGGCGTCCGCTTCCTGGTCGATGAACAGGAGCGACGAACCGGCCTCGGTCGCGACGATCTCGTTGTGGAACTTGTCCTTGCGGTCGGTGTAGTCCAACGGTGCGAACGCCGGGTCCCACGTGTCGAGGTCCCAGAAGTGCAGCCGGCCCAGGTCGCTGTACAGCATGGCGTACGGGATGCCGTCGTCGTACACGATGCCGAGACCGTTGGCGGTGTCCTCCTCGGTCCATTCGCCCAGATCCTCGAAGGTGCCGAGATCGGAGCCGTCGAGGCCGTCGGTGATCGCCAGCTGCTGGTCGGTGCCGACCGCGACGATTTCGCTGTACTGCGTCAGTTCGCTGTAGAAGTAGTTCGGGTACGCCAGTCCCTCTGGGAGTGAGACGACATCGTCGGCGTACCCGCTCTCGATCCAGTAGACCTGGAACTGGTCGCGGGTCAGCAGCGTGAGCACCGGCTGGCCGTTCGCGAAGGCCACCCGCGGGCGCTCGACGCTCCTGGACAGTTCGATCTCGGGCGTGCCCGCCGAGACGAACGCGGCGTTGGACGCCGTCCACAGGTACGGCGCGAAGTCGCCGTCGAGCGCGACCACGGCCGGCTCGCCCGAGGAGGTCATGGTCGTCCACAGTGAGCTCACGTCCGCTTCGATCGTGAACTCGCCGACGAGTTCGCCCTCGCGCATCGACCACTGGCGGATCACGCCGTCGTACCCGGCCGAGAACAGCATCGGACCGGCGTCGGTATCGATGCTGGAGAGCGAGGTGATGCCGCCCTCGTGTGCGCCGAGGAGTTCGCCGACCAGGTCGCCGGTCGCGGCCGTCTCCCAGGTCGGGTCGAACGCGCTCTCGCCGTACCCGCTGTCGGAGCCGTTGTCCTCGATGCCGTCGTCGCGGCCGAAGTGCCAGACGAGCCCGGCGATCACGAGGATGTCGACGAGGATGAACGCGATGACGGCCCGCTTGCCGACCTTCTTGGCGCGGCGACGCTCCGCCTCGGTGCGAGGCGGCGTGGGATCGGCGGCGCCGGACTCGACCTTGATCGGGGGCGTGTGCACCGGCGTGTGCGTCTGCGGCGGCAGGTTCTGGCGGGCCGGGCTCGACACCTGTTGCGGGCTCCGCGCTTCCTGCGGGGACGGCGTGAACTGCTGCGTCGGCTGGAACGCCGGTGCGGTCGGCGATGCCTGCGCTTCGAGCGGGGGCGCGGTCTGCGGTGAAGGCGGCGCGAAGCGCGCGATCGCAGGGGTCAGCGCTCCCGCCGCGCCGTAGCCCTCGTGCTGCGCGGGCCGCTGCAGCGGGAACGTGGCCGTGCCGGGCGCGGCCTGCGTCCACAGCACGCTGCCTTCGGCGACGACGATCTCCGGCTGGTCGAGGACCGTGGGAGCCAGGCCGAGCGAGCGGTGGAGCATCGTGGCCACCAGCGGCATCCGGCTCGCCCCGCCCACGAGGAACACGCCCGCGCTGGCCGCGACGTCGAGCCCGGCGGCGCGGATGACGGCCTGGGTGACGCGGATGGTCTGGTCGAGGTGCGGTCGGGCGATCTGCTCGAGTTCGCCGCGGGTCAGGTGCGCTTCGACATTGAGCAGCGGGATCGCGATATCGGACTGCTGGTGTCGCGAGAGGCGCTCCTTCGCGCCGCGCACCTCCTCCTGGAACTCGCGGAAGGAGCGGCGCTCCTCGATCGTGGTGGGGTTCACCAAGCGCTTCCAGCCCTCGCGGTCGCCGTACGTGGCGCTGAGGTGCTCGATGAGGGCCGCGTCGATGTCCAAGCCGCCCAAGTCGTTCCGGCCGTCCAGGGCGACCGTCTCGAAACCGTTCTCGGTGCGGCGCACCACACTCGCGTCGAACGTGCCGGCGCCGAGGTCGTAGACCACGATCGACGAACCCACGGCCATGCGGTGCTTGAGCGCCTCGGCGTAGTAGGTGGCGGCGGCGACCGGCTCGGGCACGAGCCGCACCCGGCCCAGTCCCGAGCGCGCGGCGGCGTCCTCGATGACGCGGCGGCGCGCGGGCCCCCATTCGGCCGGGATGGTGAGCGTCACCTGCGCGGGCTGCCCCACGACCCGGCGGCATTCGTCGGCGACCGCGTCCAGCACCGCCGCGACGAGGTCGGCGATCGGGTACTCGCGGGCCCCCAGCAGCGTCGAGGGCCGGTCGATGAGCCGCTTCGGGTTCGGCTCGAACCGCTCGGGATGGCGACGACCGGCGTGCACGGCGTCGCGGCCTACCGAGAGCCCGCCGCCCGGGTCCGCGCACACCGCCGAAGGCATCAGTGGCGCACCGTCGAAGAGCAGCGGCCGCAGGCTCCCGTCGGCACGGCGGACCACCGCAATGGTGTGCGAGGTGCCGAAATCGACGCCGAGCGAGGGATGGGGGCCGGGGCTCATGACAGGAATCGTAACGAACGCAGCGAGGACGGATCGGCCAGCGCGGTCGCGGGCACCGTTCGGGATATCCACTAGAATTTGTCTGGTCGTCCGTCGTAATGTCGGGGGACCAGCCACCGACCGATAGGACGAGCATGAGCGCTCCCGTGTACCTCGACCCGAACCGGCCCGTCGCCGAACGCGTGGAGGCGATCCTCGCCCTCATGACCGACGACCAGAAACTCGCCTGCCTCAACGGCATCCCCGAGACCGTCCTCGCCGACGGCTTCACCCTCCCCGAACTCAGAAACAAGTTCAACGAGGTCCTGCACGGCTCCGGCCATCACGAGGACGCCACGCTCTTCCCGCAGGCCATCGGCCTCGGCGCCACCTGGGACACCGAACTCATGGAACGCATCGGCGAGGTCGTCTCTTACGAGACCCGCGCCCGCGACTCGGGTGTCTACGCCGGCTTCGGCCCCGTCGCCGACATCCGCTCCAACCCCCTCGCCGGGCGCTTCGAAGAGGGCTTCGGCGAAGACCCGCTCCACGTCGCCGCCATGACCACCGCCTACGCGTGGGGGCTGCGCGGGCGCCACCCCGAATACGTGCGAATGCTCCCGCAGATGAAGCACCTCCTCGCCTACAACCACGAGTGGTACCGCAACCGCGGATCCGCCTCCATGGGCGTGCGCGCCCTCCACGAATACCAGGCCGTCCCCTACCGCAAGCCCGTCGAAGCCGGCGCGGTCCACGGCGCGATGACCGCCTACAACCTCGTCAACGGCGTGCCCTCGATCATCTCGCCGCTCCTGGAGACCCTCCGGAACGAATGGGCCGACGGCAGGTTCTTCTTCCTGCCCGACGGCTGGGACGGCGTCAACCTCCACACCGGCAAAGGCGAGGTGCGCGACACCTGGGAGCACCAGGAGGCCGTCCCGTACCCGACCGCGTTGGGGGCCGAAGAAGGACGCTCATTCGGTGACGAAGAGGTCGGCACCGGAGAACACGGCGTCTACGCGGCGGGGCTCATGCTCCACGCCGGGCAGACGCACTTCCACGACGGCTCCGTCCTCCCGTTCGTCGCCAACGCGGGCGAAGCCGTGCGGCGCGGCCTGTTCGGGCTCACCATGGCGCACGTCGACCGGGCGGTGCGCGACTGGCTCGACTTCCTCGTGCGCACCGGCAAACTCGACGGCGACGCCTGCCCGTACAACCTGATCGAGAAGGACTCGCGCCCGCAGGAGCGGCCCGAGGCCATCGAACTCGCGCTCCAGGCCGCCCGCGAACAGCTCGTGCTGCTCAAGAACCACCAGGCCACGCTGCCTCTCCCCGAGACCGCTCGCGTGGCCGTGCTCGGTCCGCTCGCCGACCTCAACCTCCGCGACTACTACAGCCCGCTCGTCCCGGCCGAGCGCCGCACCACTGCGCTCGATGCGATCCGCGAACGCCTCGGCGAGGCCCGCGTGACCCACCACAGCGGCAACGACACCATCGCCTGGCAGGCCGGCGGCAAGTACGTCAACGTCGTCGACAACGGCGCCCTCGTCGCGCGCGCCGACCAGATCGGTACGACCGAGACCTTCGAGGTCTGGGACTGGGCGCACGAACAGCACATGTTCCGCCACACCGCCACCGGTCGGTTCGTCGCCGCGAACCTGCTCGAACAGAGCGACGGCCCGGCCACCTTCATCAACCAGGCCGGCGCGAGCGGCGGCGGCGCCGGCCCGATCCTCCTCGCCCAGGACGAGCACATGATCGACGCCAACGCATGGTTCACTCACCAGAACTTCCACTACCGCCGCAACGGAGCGAGGGTCGACCTGTTCGGCATGAACCACGTCTCCACCATCCCGGACGGCCCGTTCCGCCCGGTCCTGGCCGACGACCGCAGCCTCCCGCTCGTCAAGGGCAGCACTGAAACGCTCCTCGCCGAAACCTTGGTGGAGAACGGCCCCGAGGCGGCCGCGGCGCTGGCGGCCGATGCCGACTACGCGATCGTGTTCGTCGGCAACCACCCGCTCGTGAACGCCCGCGAGTGCTTCGACCGGCCCGGTCTCGACCTCGCGCCCGGTCAGGCCGACC
>DATABR010000219.1:0-6361 GCA_036259435.1 Glycomyces sp. | reverse complement strand
GGCGTGGAGGGCCTGGAGAACGTCATCGTGATCGGGGCGTCCAACCGGGAAGACATGATCGACCCGGCGATCCTGCGACCCGGCCGGCTCGACGTCAAGATCAAGATCGAGCGCCCGGACGCTGAGGCCGCCAAGGACATCTTCTCCAAGTACATCCTCACCGACCTGCCGCTGCACTCGGAGGACGTGAGCGAGCACGGTGGCTCGCGCGACGCCTGCGTGGCGGCGATGATCCAGGCCACGGTGCTGCGGATGTACTCCGAAACCGAGGAGAACCGCTTCCTCGAGGTCACCTACGCGAACGGTGACAAGGAGGTCCTGTACTTCAAGGACTTCAACTCCGGCGCGATGATCGAGAACATCGTCGCTCGGGCGAAGAAGATGGCCATCAAGGACTTCCTGACACACCAGTCGAAGGGCATCCGGCTGAGCCACCTCATCGACTCCACAGTCGATGAGTTCCGCGAGAACGAGGACCTCCCCAACACCACCAACCCGGACGACTGGGCGCGCATCTCCGGCAAGAAGGGCGAGCGGATCGTCTACATCCGCACGCTCGTCTCCGGCAAGGGCCCCGACTCCGGTCGCAGCATCGACACCGTGTCGAACACCGGGCAGTACCTGTAGCACCGGAGGCACCGCCTCCGGTCACCCACGTTCCGATCGGCCGACGGGTCCGCCCCGCCGGCCGATCGGCGCGCCCGAGCACGTGTCGCCCCGCCCTCAACGGGTAACCGGTCGCCATGAGAACGGAGAACCTCAACGGCGCACGGATCGACGGCAGCCAAATCCAATCCTCTGCGGTCGGAGAGGGCGGCGGCGCGCCTGAAGGGACTAGGCTCGAAGGCATGACCGTACGCCGCATCATGGGCACCGAGATCGAATACGGGATCTCCGTGCCGGGCCAGCCGGGCGCGAACCCGATGGTGACCTCCTCCCAGATCGTCAACGCCTACGCCGCCCGCCCCGAGCTGTCCAAGGGCGGCCGCGCCAGGTGGGACTACGAGGAGGAGACCCCGCTCCGCGACGCCCGCGGCTTCACCTACACCGGCGCCCTGTACGACCCCGCCGAGAACCTCGCCGACGAGGACTCCGGGCTCGCCAACGTCATCCTCACCAACGGCGCACGCCTCTACGTCGACCACGCGCACCCCGAGTACTCCACCCCCGAGGTCACCAACCCGCGCGAGATCGTCCTGTTCGACAAGGCCGGCGAGATGACCATGGCCGAAGCCGCCCTCCGCGCGGCCCACACCCCCGGCATCGGACCGATCAACCTCTACAAGAACAACACCGACAACAAGGGCGCCTCCTACGGCGCGCACGAGAACTACCTCATGTCGCGCCAGACCCCCTTCGCCGACATCGTCGCCCACTTCACGCCGTTCCTGGTCACCCGCCAGGTCTTCTGCGGCGCCGGGCGCATCGGCATCGGCCAGGACGCCTCCGAGCACCGCTTCCAGATCTCCCAGCGCGCCGACTTCTTCGAAGTCGAGGTCGGCCTCGAGACCACGCTCAAACGGCCCATCATCAACACCCGCGACGAGCCGCACGCCGACGCCGAGCGCTACCGGCGCCTCCACGTCATCATCGGCGACGCCAACCTCGCCGAGCACGCCACCTTCCTCAAGGTCGGCACCGCCTCGATCGTGCTGTCCATGATCGAGTCCGGCGCCTTCGACGGCTCCCTCGGAATCAGTGAGCCCGTCGCCGAACTGCGCGCCGTCAGCCACGACCCGTCCCTCAAGCACAAGATCGAACTGCGCAACGGCAAGCGCCTCACCGCCGTCGAACTCCAGCAGTCCATCCTGGAACAGGCCGAGGACTACTGCGGTGACGACGCCGACCCCGACACCCGCGAAGTCCTCGACCAGTGGGCGTACGTGCTCGACGCGCTGGCGCGCGACCCGATGGAGCTGGCCGACATGCTCGACTGGCCCGCCAAGCTCGCGCTGCTGAACCGCTACCGGGACCGCGAGAGCCTCGACTGGGGCTCGGCCAAGCTCCAGGCCATCGACCTCCAGTACCACGACGTGCGGCCCGAGAAGGGCCTCTACCACCGCCTCGTGGCCCGCGGCCAGATGAAGCGCCTGCTGACCGACACCGAGATCATCGACGCGATGACCGAGCCGCCCGGTGACACGCGTGCGTTCTTCCGCGGCCGCTGCCTCGCGCGCTACCCCTCCGAAGTCGTCGCCGCCTCGTGGGATTCGGTCATCTTCGACGTCGGCGCCGACTCGCTCGTGCGAGTGCCCATGATGGAGCCTGAGAAGGGCACCAAAGCCCACGTGGGGGAGCTGTTCGAACGCTGCGCCGCGGCCAAGGACCTCCTCGACATCATCACCGCGGACTAAGGCCCCTGTTGCGTCCGCGGGAATATTGGACAGCGGTGCAGCGTCGTATCTGGCGTGCTGTCGTACTCTCGCGGTACGGTTTAAGCACCGACGAGGTAGGAAGGGAACAGCTATGGCAGCGAAGGACTCCGGCGGGCAGTCGCAGTCACAGCGGTCTCGGCAGGACGCAGATGCCGAAACCACTGAGGCCGCTGTAGACCCCGAGATCGCCGAACGCCACGAAGCAATCACCGAAGATGTCGACGACCTGCTCGACGAGATCGACGAGGTCCTGGAGACCAACTCCGAGGAATTCGTCCGCTCGTTCGTGCAAAAGGGCGGCCAGTAGCAAGCCCCCTGCGGGCACAAGGCCACCCGGTGCGACGCCGTAGGCGCATCGGGGGTCTTGCGTCAGTGACACCGCCGGCCTCCGCGGCCGAGGATGCGGCGCTTTTTGAATAGTGAGAACAAGGGAGGTCATGTCGTGACAGGTCAAGGATTCCCAGGCAAACTGCCCCACGCGTTTATGACGGCTGGAACCTCCTCCTTCTCGGAGTTCCTCGCGCAGGCGGCACCGGAACTGCTGCCAGGGCGCAGACCCCTGCCCCCCGGCGACTTCGCCGAAATCAGCGCCCACGCCACCACCATCGTCGCCCTGCGCACCGCCGAAGGCGTCGTCATGGCCGGCGACAGGCGCGCCACCATGGGCAACTACATCTCCAGCCGCGACATCGAGAAGGTCTTCGCAGCCGACGGCTACTCGCTCGTCGGCATCGCGGGAACGGCCGGCCTCGGCATCGAGCTGGTCAAGCTCTACCAGCTCGAACTCGAGCACTACGAAAAGATCGAGGGCGCCCCGCTCACTTTGAACGGCAAGGCCAACCGCCTCGCCACCATGCTGCGCGGCAACCTCGGCATCGCCCTTCAGGGCCTCGCGGTGGTGCCGCTCTTCGCCGGATTCGACCTCGACGCCACCTCGATCACCGAAGCGGGGAAGATCTACAGCTTCGACGTCGTCGGCGGCATCTACGCCGAACGCGACTTCGACTCGATCGGCTCCGGCTCCATCTTCGCCAAGAGCTCGCTCAAGAAACGCTACCGCCGGGACATCGGCACCGACGAAGCCGTCAAGATCGCCGTCGAATCGCTCTACGACGCGGCCGACGACGACTCCGCCACCGGCGGGCCCGACCCCACCCGGGACCTCTACCCCGTGGTCATGACCGCCACCGCCGAAGGCTCCAAGCGCATCGACGAGGCCACCGTGGCCGATGTCGCCCGCTCGGTCATCGCGGTCCGCACCGAGAACCCCTACGGATAAGGAGAGGAGCCGGACATGGCCATGCAGTTCTACACCAGTCCCGAGCAGATCATGCGGGACCGGGCCGAGTTCGCCCGCAAGAACATCTCCCGCGGTCGCAACGTCGTGGTGCTCTCCTGCGCCGACGGCGTCCTGCTCGTCGCCGAGAACGTCTCCTCGGCCCTGCACAAGGTCTACGAGCTGTACGACCGCATCGGCTTCGCGGCCGTCGGCAAGTACAACGAGTTCGAGAACCTGCGCACCGCCGGCGTCCGGATGGCCGACCTGCGCGGCTACTCCTACGACCGCCGCGACGTCAACGCCGCCAGCCTCGCCAAGGCCTACGCCCAGACGCTCGGCGCGATCTTCTCGGAGCAGACCAAGCCCTTCGAGGTCGAGATCTGCGTCGCCGGCGTCGGAACCAGCACCGAAACGGACGAACTCTACCGACTCACCTTCGACGGCTCGATCAACGACGAACCCGGCTACCTCGCCATGGGCGGCGCGGCCGACGAACTCGTCGAGGTCCTCGCCGAAGGCCACGACTTCGAGGCCCCGCTCGCCGACGCGTTCGCGCTGGCACTGCGGGCGCTGTCCTCGGGAGGCTCGAACGGCACGCCGCGCGAGCTGACCACGGACGTCTTGGAGGTCGCGGTCCTCGAGCGGGCCCGTCCCGGCCGGGCCTTCCGGCGCATCGACGGCCTCGCCCTCGACGCGCTCATGCCCAACGCCGGAGCGGAGGCCGAACCCGAGGTCGAGGCATCGGACGAAACGCCCGAAGCCGGCGAATCCTGACCGCCCGGCGCTCCGGCGCCGCTTGAGACCGGGTCGAGCGGGGTACCCGCGCCATCGCGGACCCCGACCGGCCCGGTCGGCATCCGTCCCGACAATGCCGCAGCGACACTGCCGAACAGCGATCAGCTGAACCGACGCTTCTTCGAGTATGGATGGTCCCACTCAAGTGGACGGTCCCCCCCGGCGGCACCCGGGGAATCCGGGTGTAAACCGCCGCAAATCGAACAATCTCCCAAGGGCTCGTCGCGGTATGGAACCGTTCGACCGCGAGGGGTGTCCTCCTCAACCGAATCGGGGTAGGGTTTCGACATGGACAGGCGCATTTTCGGACTGGAGACCGAATACGGGGTCACTTGCACCTTCAGGGGACAGCGCCGCCTGTCTCCGGACGAAGTGGCCCGCTACCTCTTCAGGCGAGTGGTCTCCTGGGGCCGCTCCTCCAACGTGTTCCTCCGCAACGGCGCCCGCCTCTACCTCGACGTGGGCTCCCACCCCGAGTACGCCACCCCCGAATGCGACTCCGTCGAGGACCTGGTCAAGCACGACCGGGCCGGCGAGCGCATCCTCGAAGGCCTCATGATCGACGCCGAGAAGCGCCTCCACGACGAGGGCATCGCCGGGGACATCTACCTGTTCAAGAACAACACCGACTCGGCCGGGAACTCCTACGGCTGCCACGAGAACTACCTCGTCAGCCGCCACGGCGAGTTCGGGCGCCTCGCCGAGGTGCTCATCCCGTTCCTGGTCACCCGCCAGCTCATCTGCGGCGCCGGGAAGGTCCTCCAGACCCCGCGCGGGGCCCGGTTCTGCCTGTCCCAGCGCGCCGAGCACATCTGGGAGGGCGTCTCCTCGGCCACCACCCGGTCGCGCCCGATCATCAACACCCGCGACGAGCCGCACGCCGACGCCGAGCGGTACCGGCGCCTGCACGTGATCGTGGGCGACTCGAACATCAACGAGATCACCACGATGCTCAAGGTCGGCTCGGCCGACCTGGTGCTGCGGATGATCGAGACCGGTGTGACGATGCGCGACCTCACGCTGGAGAACCCGATCCGGGCGATCCGCGAGATCAGCCACGACACCACCGGCAAGCGACTGGTGCGCTTGGCGAGCGGCCGCGAGGCGTCCGCATTGGACATCCAACGCGAATACCTCGAGAAGGCCATCGACTTCGTCGACCAGCGCGGCGCGGACGCCACTACCAAGCGCGTCATCGAGCTGTGGGGCCGGGTCCTGCAGGCCGTGGAGTCCGGCGATCTCGACGCGGTCTCGCGCGAGATCGACTGGGTCGCCAAGTACAAGCTCATCGAGCGCTACCGTGAGAAGCGCGGTCTGGCGCTGTCGAGCCCGCGCGTGGCGCAGCTCGACCTGGCGTACCACGACATTCGCCGGGGCCGGGGTCTGCACCATTTGATGGAAAAGCGCGGCGAGGCCGAGCGGCTCACGCATGACGTGGAGGTCTTCGAGGCGAAGGAAGTGCCGCCGCAGACTACGCGGGCGCGGCTGCGCGGGGAGTTCATTCGCAAGGCGCAGGAGAAGCGGCGTGACTTCACGGTGGACTGGGTGCACTTGAAGCTCAACGACCAGGCACAGCGCACGGTTCTGTGCAAGGACCCGTTCCGCTCGCGGGACGAGCGCGTCGACAAGCTCATCGCCAGCATGTGAGGCAAGGGATGTCCGACCGGAACAGCGCGGCCGAGCGGGAGAGCGAGGCCGAACAGCAGCGAGGGGCCGAGCCCAAGCGCGAAGGCGACCGGCGCTCGGGCGCGTTGCGCTCGCTCGACCCGGTGGCGGCCTACGAGCGGCGCACGACGCGGATCCGCGAGGAGATCGCCCGGAACCGCCGAGGGGAGTACACGGTCCCGACCTGGGTTTTGGCCGTGGCCTTGGCGGCGGTCATCGCCGTATGGATCCTGATCCTGTTCGTGCT
>DATABR010000218.1:0-15952 GCA_036259435.1 Glycomyces sp. | reverse complement strand
GAGCGCTCTCGCCGAGCGCGTCGCCGCCTCCGGGTCGCTTCGGCCGCGGGGCGTCATGGCGGTCGCCCCGGTCGACTGGGAGCCGCCGAAAGCCTTTGAGCTGCTTGCCGAGTGCTCCCAGACGGTTCGGTCGGTCGAGGCCTCGGCGACCGAGATCTCGGCCGGCATGAGCGGCGACTTCGCCGCCGCCATCGCCTATGGGGCCACAATGGTCAGACTCGGCAGAAACGTGCTCGGCGAACGTGAACCGATGGCGTAAGGTATGTGGCGGAAGTGGCGGACAACGGGCGCGACAAGGATGGTCGAGTCGGGCAAAAACACCTCCGTGTAGGGAGTCGGCGCTAGGATGAGACCGCGTACCTGACTCAACAGGGGCGGCCCGAGGAGGGAGCACGATCGATGGGCGCGATGCGGAAGGCGGGCGTTTGGCTCGGCCTCATCGAGGACGAGGACGATCGCGGCTACAACAACGGCTACGAGCAGAGCGACGAGTTCGCCGAGGAGCAGCAGGCGCCTCAACGGGCGCGGGGCGCGCAGCGCACCACCGGCCGAGTCGGCCGCACCGTCGAAGAGCGCAGCCCCGTCCGCCAGCTCAACCGCGGGTCCGGTTCGGTCACCCCCTTGAGCCGCGACAATCTGGCGCGCGACAACCTCGCCCTCGCCGAGCCCGCCACCGTGCGGCCGGTCCCGGCCGAGGAGGAGTCGCACGCGAACTACCGGATCACCACGCTGCACCCGACGACGTACAACGAGGCGCGCACCATCGGCGAGCGCTACCGCGACGGCACCCCGGTGATCATGAACCTCTCGGAGATGGAAGAGGCCGACGCCAAGCGACTGGTCGACTTCGCGGCGGGCCTGATCTTCGGCACCCGCGGCTCGTTCGAGCGGGTGACCAACCGCGTGTTCTTGCTCTCGCCGCCGCACGTTCAGGTGACCGCGGAGGACAAGGCGAAGATCGCCGAGGGCGGGTTCTTCAACCAGTCCTGACCTGAGGGATACACTGCGAACCGTGAACCTGGCACTGCAGCTGATCTATCTGGCGCTCTTCGCTTTCTACCTGTTCCTCTTGGCTCGCCTGGTGTGCAGCGTGGTGGTGCAGTTCTCACGCCGCTGGGAGCCGGGGCCGCGCGCTGCGGCCCTGCTGGAGACGGTCTACAGCGTGACCGACCCTCCCCTGAAGGGGTTGAGGAAGGTGATTCCACCTCTCAGGCTTGGTACTGTATCGATTGATCTGGCGTTCCTGGCGCTGTTGCTGATCACGTGGATCCTGATGGACGTAGTCATTCGGGGCTTCATCACGTAGCAGCGTTCGGCAGGGGTGCACGGCACGGATATGGTGTTGAGTGGCCTTGTGCGCCAGGCGAACAGCTGAGAAGGAGTTTCGAATGCCGCTGACCCCAGCCGACGTTCACAACGTCACGTTCAAGAAACCCATGCTCGGGAAGCGCGGATACGACGAGGACGAGGTCGACGGTTTCCTCGATGAGGTGGAGCGGGAACTCGCTCGCCTCAGCGACGAGAACGGCGAACTTCGCGCACAGCTCGAGAGTCTCCGCGCCGGTGCTCCCCCCGGAGCCGCCGACCACGCCGAGATGGCCGCCGCACTCGACCGAGTGCAGCGTGAGAAGCACGCCATGGAGCAGCAGCTCCAGGAGCTCGACGCCGAACTGCACGAAATGCACCAGCAGATGGTGAACGCGCAGCAGCAGGCGCAGCAGCTCCAGCAGGAACTGGCACAGCGCGGACCGCAGCAGGAGGCGCCCGCCGCTCCCAGCGCGAGTGCCGGCGGCGAGCAGGAGGCCCTGCGCCTCCTCATGGTCGCCCAGCGCACCGCCGACGAGCACCTGGAGGACTCCCGCCGGGAGGCCGACACGCTGCTCGGCGAGGCCCAGCGCGAGGCCCAGTCGATGGTCTCCGAGGCGCAGCGCGAATCGCAGACGATGATGTCGCAGGCGCAGCGCGAGTCGAAGACCATGGTGTCCGAGGCCCAGCGCGATTCCAAGACGATGGTCACCGAGGCGCAGCGCGAGGCCGAGACGATGGTCTCCGAGGCCCGTGCGCAGGCCGAGGACCTGGTGGGTCAGGCCCGTGACAAGGCCGAGCGCATGGAGATGGAAGCCGAGCAGGAGCGCCAGCAGGTCATCGGCCAGCTGGAGGACTCCCGTTCCTCCCTGCTGAAGAACATCGAGGAGCTGAAGACCTTCGAGCGCGAGTACCGCACTCGTCTGAAGCTCTACCTCGAGAGCCAGCTGCGCGACCTCAACGGCCAGCAGGGCCGCACCGACGAGGAGACCTTCGAGGAGGTCCAGCAGCAGCCGGCCGCGAGCGAGCGCTCCGGCTCGCGTTCGGCGTTCGTGATGCAGGGCGGGCGCGGGTAGCCCCTCCCGCTCCTGTGAGTCCTCCCCTCCGGTACGGCCCGCGAGGCGGACATATCTGTCCCGTCGCGAGCCATAACCTGAACGGGGATCGCCTCGTTAAGCATGGGTGAGCGGGTGAGGGCGCCGGTCGATGATTCGGCCCCGCGCCCTCACCGCCGCACCATGCTTTTACGATGCCGCGGTCCCCTCGGGGGCCGCGAAGGACCGCGCGAGGGCCCCGTTACCTCGCGCAGGGGAGGACACGACGTGATCGTCAGCAGCGTGCTGATCCTCGTCACCGCGGCGGTCTTGCTGGTCATCGGCATGATCTCCGGGAACAACCACCTGCTGGCCTCGTCCGTCGCGGCGAGCCTGGCGGCCGGAGCGGCCCTGTACGTGGGGATTCTCGGCCGAGGCGCCAAGCGCCCTCGCCTGCACCCCCGCGAGGCCATCGCCGATGACGACACCCAGCAGTTCCGTCGGATCGTGCTCGACGACACACCGACCACCGAACTGCCGCTCCTCGAAGGCCATGTCTTCGAACCCACGGACTACGCCTTGGACCGCGATCCCGAACTCCGGTTCGAAGACCTCGCGCCCCGTCAGAGCCGCGGGGAGGTGCCGAGCCACCGCGCCCGGACGTCCACTGCCGCCGAGCCCACCGAGCAGCGCATGTCCAGCGTCGAGGCCGCCGCCTTGATGCGGCTGGACACCGAGGTCGCGGTCGTCGACGGCCGCCCCCGGTTCCACCACTCGGCGTGCGTGCACCTGTCCGGGCGCGAGCGCGAGCCGCTGCCCGTGGCGGAGGCGCTCGAGCTCGGATTCACGCCCTGCGCCCTGTGCGAGCCGGTGTCGCGGCTGCTCTTGGCCCCGGTCGGCGGCCGCTGAGGGGCGACGGCGCGCGGTAGGCACGCTTACGCGCAGTCCGGACACAAGTTCCCGAAGTAATTGACCTAGTTGCAGGTCTTGCGTATCCTGTGTGCTTAATTGCGCGGCAGGTGCCCTTGGGTCCTGACGCGCATCGTCCTCGTTTCGACGAGGTCGTCAGGAGTACGCGAACCCGGGAGCCGCGATGCCGAATGCCCGAGGCGGGCCGCAGCCGCGGTTCCGCCGTGCTCCGACGCCACCGGAACCCGAGCCGACATACCCCTCCAGAGGCGCGTCATGAGTCCAGCGAAGAAGACCCAGAAGCAGGCCGAGAAGAAGACGGCCAAGAAGGCCGCCGTGAAGAAGGCGGCGGTCAAGAAGGCTGCGTCCAAGAAGACCGTGAAGCCGGCGTCGGAGAGCGCGGTGAAACCCGCGGTCAAGAAGGCTGCCAAGAAGGCCGCGAGGCCGAAGCCTGTGCCCGCCGTCGAGGAGTCCGAGGCCCAGCAGTTGCGCACCGAGAGCGAGCAGGCCGAGCTGCGCGGCGCGCTCAAAGAGCGGCTCGACGAGCTGATCGACGAGCAGCAGCGCTACACCGACTCGATCGCGCTCGCGCAGCGCGAGCGATTGAGCGACACCGCCGGGGACGATCAGATCGACTCCGGCTCCAAGACCGTCGAGCATGAGCACGAGGTCGCCGTGGCGGGAGCGATCTCAGAGCGCATCCGGCAGGTCAGCCACGCGCTCGAGCGCCTCGACGAGGGCGGGTACGGCTTCTGTGAGAAGTGCGGTAAAGCGATCCCGGCGGCGCGGTTGGCCGCGTTCCCGTCGGCTACCCTCTGCGTCAGTTGCAAACAGCTGGAGGAGCGACGCTGAGCGAGGACACGCAGCCCGGGACGCTGGACGGACCGGGTACCGACGAGACCACCCCTGACGAACCGGCCCGCAGGCCCGGGCTGATGGTCGCGGCCCTCTTGATCGCGGTGTTCGCGATCGGCCTGGACCAGTGGACGAAGTTCCTGGCCGAGGCGAATCTGGATCCGCAGGAGCCGGTGCGGATCCTCGGCGGGCTCGTCTACCTGAGCCTCACCTGGAACTCGGGTGCGGCCTTCAGCCTCGGTACCGGCTACACGTGGATCTTCACCGTCGTCGCCACGGCGGTGGTGCTCTTCCTGATCGTCTTGTCCCGCAAGATCGTCTACCCGGCCTGGTCGCTCGCGATCGGCCTGGTGCTGGGCGGTGCCGCAGGCAACCTGATCGACCGGTACTTCCGCTCGCCGTCGAACGCGGCCGACCCGTTCAACGGCGATTTCGGTCAGGGTCACGTGGTGGACTTCATCAGCGTGTTCAAGCCGTTCGCCGAGGTCTTCCCGATCTTCAACATCGCCGATTCGGCGCTGTGCTGCGGCGTGGTGCTCATCGTGCTGCTCGAACTGACCGGGCGCGGCTTCTCGCCCGACTCGCGCAAGGGCGGCAAGCAGGAGGAGACCGCGGCATGAGCGATCTCGCCGCGCGCCAGACTCGCTCGATGCCGGTCCCCGAGGGCTTCGAAGGCCAGCGGGTCGACCAGGTCGTCTCGCGTCTTCTGGGCCTGTCCCGCACCGTGGCCGCCGAACTCGTGGCCGCCGGTGACGTGACCGTCGACGGGGCCCGCTGCGTCACCAAGTCCGAGCGCGTGAGCGCCGGGGCCTGGCTCGAAGTGGTGCTCCCGCCCCCGCCCGATGATGTGCGCGTGCAGTCCACCGAACCGGTCGAAGGCCTCGACGTGGTCTTCGACGACGACGACATCGTGGTGGTCGTCAAGCCCGTGGGAGTTGCCGCGCACCCGAGTCCGGGCTGGTCGGGCCCGACGGTCACCGGCGGTCTCGCCGCGGCCGGGTACCGGCTCTCCAGCTACGGCGCGGACGAGCGCCAGGGCATCGTGCACCGCCTCGACGTGGGCACCTCGGGCCTGATGGTGGTCGCCAAGAGCGAAGTCGCCTACTCCGAGCTCAAGCGCGCCTTCAAGGAGCGCCGGGTCGCCAAGCGCTACCACGCTGTGGCGCAAGGGCATCCGGACCCGCTCTCGGGCACCGTGGACGCCCCGATCGGGCGGCACCCGCGCCACGACTACAAGTGGGCGGTGGTGGCCGACGGCAAAGCGAGCGTCACCCACTACGACACGATCGAGGTCTTCCCGGGCGCATCCCTGATGGACATCGTCCTGGAAACCGGCCGGACCCACCAGATCCGGGTCCATTTCTCGGCCCTGGGCCACCCGCTCGTGGGCGACCTGACCTACGGTGCGGACCCGACGATGGCCGAGAAGCTGGGCCTGGCAAGGCAATGGCTGCACGCCTACCGGCTCGAGTTCGCGCACCCGGCGACCGGCCGGACGGTCACCTTCACGAGTGATTACCCTGAGGATCTCGAAACGGCACTGGCGCGGTTGCGGGCGGACGGCTAAGAAGCCATTAGACTCTGAGGGGACGCCTGTCGCACCGTCGCTCCGGGCGTAACGTACGCCTCACCCCCCGGGCCCGCCGGCCCGCGATTCGCAACGGGCCTTGAGGGATCGTTGTGTTCTAATAGTCGCGGGTGGTAATGGTTTCCGGTCGGTACGGCGATGCTCGCATCGGCCCCGTCTGCTGAGTCGGTTCTCGGCTCGCGAACGGTGCCAAGGCATGCGAGCCGCAGATTGGTCCGCCCGAGAGGAGGTAGCGCGTGAACACGCCCGAAGCTTGGAACAACGACCGATCCGACGGGTCGAGGTGGCAGAAGCTCCTCGGTCGCGGCCGCGGCCGTGCCGGCGGCGCACAGCAGTCCCCGTCACCACCGCCCCGCGAGTCCTACCCTCCGTCGCCGCCCGTCGGCCCCCCGCCCGGTCAGGCGCACTATTCGGTGCCCACCGCGGGCCGCCGTCCCCCCGTCGCCACCCAGACGCCGCCGAGCGCCGCGCAGCTGCAAAGTCAGGTGCGCGCGCCCCAGCAGGGCCTGCCGCCGCAGCCGCGCCGGGAGCAGCAGACCGAGCCGAGTCCCGTCGCATTGCAGCGCCTGCGCCGCGACCTGGGCCGCAGCCGGGTCATCGCGTTCATCAATCCCAAAGGCGGCGTGCACAAGACCACCGCCACCGTGCTCTCGGCGGCCGCCATGGGCACCGCCCGCAACGGCGGCGTGATCGCCTGGGACGACAACGAACTGCGCGGTACCCTCGGCCTGCGGGCCGGGTCGGCCCGCCACGGCCGCACCATCCGCCACCTCGTGGAACACCTCGACCAGGTGGAGGCCGCCGGCGTCCACCTCCCCGAGCACCTCGACGAGTTCCTGCGCCACTCCTCCGACGGCTCCTTCGACGTGCTCGCCGGCGACGAGGACCCGAAGCTCCAGCGCCGCCTCGACCCGACCACCGTGCTGCGGGTGCTCGACATCCTCACCCGCACCCACGGCATCGTCTGCATCGACACCGGCAACAACGTGGAGTCGCCGAACTGGCGTACCGTGGTCTCCTCGGTCGACCGGCTCGTGGTGACCACCGTGCCGCGCGAGGACGCCGCGTTCTCGGCCGACTGGATGCTCGACCACCTCGAAGAGGGCGGCTACGGCAACCTCGTCAAGAACGCCGTCACGCTCCTGTCGATGCCGACCCCGAACCCCGGGCCGCTGCTCAACGACCTCCAGCGGCACTTCGCGCAGCGCACTCGCGCCTGCGCGGTGGTCCCGTACGATCCCTCGCTGGAACCGGGCGCGAAGATCGAGTTCTCGGCGCTGCGGCCCGAGACCCGCACGGCGTGGTTCGAGGCCGCCGCCACCATCGTCGACGGCCTTTAGGGCCCGCCCTACGACCGGGTTCCGGTCCGTCCGCCCCCGCACATCCCTGCCGGGCGCGAGCACCGCTGTGGCAGGATTCCAGGCGTGACTGACGCCGAGCCCCAATCGACCGCTGTCGACGACCCGCACGTCTACGGTCGCACCCGTTCCGAGCGAACCGCGGGCCGCGACCTGCTCGCGGCCGGGGCCTTGGCCGTCGTCCTCACCGCGCTCGGGTTCCCCTTCGCCATGCTGTGGCAGATCGTGTCGCCGCGCGTCGAGTTCGTCGTCGTCGAAGGCGGCTGGCGGTCGGTCGAGACCTACCCGGGGGCCTACGTCGAAGCCGACCTCGTGTTCGCCGGGATCGGGCTCGGCCTCGGCATCCTCGCCGCCGCCTTCACCTGGGCCGCCATGCGCGACCGGCGCGGCCCCTTCGTCCTGCTCGGCCTGGTCATCGGCTCGATCGGCTGCCAGGTCGTGGCCTGGAAGATCGGCGCGCACGAATGGCAGCAGTTCTGGGACGCCGTCGCGCAAGCCCCCGCGGGCGTCCACATGTGGCGTCCGCCATCGGTCCTGTTCGTCCAGCTCGACCCCGCCGCCGCGTGGGCCGCGATCAAGGTCGGGAACTTCACAACGGCGCTCGATTCGCTCCAATTGGGCGCGCTGGCGGTCATGGCACTCGCCGCGACCTTCACTTACACCGTCTGCGCAGGTTGGTCACGTCGGCCCGGTCTTCGAACGGACGCTCCCGAATAGCGGTATGCCTTTTGACCTGGAAGAGCGGCCAACTACGCTTGGACCGTGCTCAGACGCATCGATCTTTCAGGAGCAGTAGCCGATTACCCGGCCCGCGCCCTGCGCGAGTTGCTGCCGCGCGCCGCATTCGACGTGAGCGCGGCCGTGCGGGAGAACCAACCGCTTCTCGACGACATCGCCGACCGCGGCAAGGCCGCCGTCGTCGAACTCGTCGAGAAGTGGGACGGCGTGCATCTGGAGCACCTGCGCGTCCCCGAGTCCGCGATCAAGGCCGCCGCGGACGGCCTCGACGAGGACCTGCGTCGCGCCTACATGACCTCGATCGAGCGGGTCCGCAAGACCCACGAGGCCCAGCGCCTCCCCGAGGTCGTCACCGAAGTGGCCCCCGGCGGCGTCGTCACCGAACGGTACGTGCCGGCCGGCCGCGTCGGACTGTACGCGCCCGGCGGCCTCGCCGTGCTCGCCTCCTCGGTGATCATGAACGCCGTCCCGGCCCAGATCGCCGGGGTCGGCTCGATCGCGCTCGCCTCCCCAGCACAGAAGACGAACGGCGGCCTGCCCGACAACGGCATCCTCGCCGTCGCCGGGCTGCTCGGCATCGACGAGGTGTACGCCGTCGGCGGTCCCACCGCGATCGGCATGTTCGCCTACGGCGCCCGAGATGACGACGGCACCGTCGAGTGCGAACCGGTCGACATGATCACCGGACCGGGCAACATCTACGTCACCGCCGCCAAACGCGCCGTGAAAGGCCTGGTCGGCATCGACGCCGAGGCCGGGACCACCGAGATCGCCGTCATCGCCGACGCCACCGCCGATCCGGCGCACGTCGCGGTCGACCTCATCAGCCAGGCCGAGCACGACCCGGCCGCCGCCTCGGTGCTCATCACAACGTCCGCTGCTCTAGCGGACGCCGTGGACGCCGAACTCGCCAAGCGCGTACCGGACACGCGCCACCACGAGCGCATCGCGACCGCGCTGGCGGGGGAGCAGTCCGGGACGATCCTGGTCGCAGGGATCGATGAGGCCGTCGCGGTCGCCGACGCCTACGCCGCCGAGCACCTGGAGATCCAGACCGCCGACGCCCGCGAAGTGGCGCTGCGCATCCGCAACGCCGGAGCGATCTTCGTCGGGGCCTACTCGCCGGTCTCGCTCGGCGACTACTGCGCCGGTTCGAACCACGTGCTGCCCACGGGCGGGTGCGCCCGCCACTCGGCCGGGCTCAGCGTGCACACGTTCCTGCGCGGGGTCCACATCATCGACTACTCGAGGGAGGCCCTTGAAGTGGTCGCCGCCGATGTCGTGGCGTTCGCGAACTCCGAGGACCTGCCCTCGCACGGTGAAGCGGTGTCAGCGAGGTTCGAGAGCCGGGCCGTGGGGAAGGCGCAGTGAGCGAGATCGAGAAGCTGCTCCGCGAGGACCTTCGCGGGCAGTCGCCGTACGGCGCGCCGCAGCTCGACGTGCCGGTCCAGCTGAACACCAACGAGAACGCGTACGCGATCCCCGACGAGGTGGCCGCCGTGGTGGCCGAATTCATCGGCCGCGAGCTGCGCGGCCTCAACCGCTACCCCGACCGCGACGCGACCGCGCTCAGAACCGACCTGGCGGCCTATCTGGGCCATGGCCTGACGGCCGACCACGTGTGGGCCGCCAACGGCTCCAACGAGATCCTGCAGCAGCTGCTCCAGGCCTTCGGCGGACCGGGCCGCACCGTGCTGGGCTTCATGCCCTCGTACTCGATGCACCCCCTGCTCGCCCGCGGCACCGGCACCACGTTCGTCGACGCCGGGCGCGAGGCCGACTACACGCTGAGCGCTGACTACGTGCGCGAGGCGATCGCCGAGCACGACCCGGACCTGGTCTTCCTCGTCTCGCCGAACAACCCGACCGGGACCGCGCTCGACGCCGGGGTCATCGACGCCGCTTACGAGGCCGCCCGCGGCGTCGTGATCGTCGACGAGGCCTACGCCGAGTTCGCGCGCGACCCGCGCTCGACCGCCTTGCACCGCTTGGAAGGTCGCAAGCGCCTCGTGGTCACCCGCACCATGAGCAAGGCCTTCGCATTCGCCGGAGCCCGCGTCGGCTACCTCGCCGCCGACCCCGAACTGGTCGAGAAGCTCCTGCTGGTGCGCCTGCCCTATCACCTCTCGAGCATCACCCAGGCCGCCGCGCGCGGCGCTCTGGCGTGCGCCCCGCAGCTCCAAGCCGAAGTGGACGAACTCAAGCACCAGCGCGACCGCATCGTGAAGCACCTGCGCGCCAAGGGGCTCACCGTGGCCGACTCCGACGCGAACTTCGTGCTCGTCGGCGGCTTCGGTGACGCCCCGGCCCTCTGGCGCGCCATCCTCGACCAGGGCGTGCTCATCCGCGACGTCGGCCTCCCCGGCCGCCTGCGGATCACCGCCGGCACCGAGGACGAGACCACTGCGCTTCTCGCCGCGTTCGACACCGTGCTGGAGCGCCGACCCGAACTGTTCGAAAACCAGGAGCAACAACCGTGAGCCGCACCGCGCACATCGTCCGCACCACCGGCGAGACCAGCGTCGACATCTACGTCGACCTCGACGGCACCGAAAAGGCCGTCGACATCGCCACCGGGGTCGGCTTCTACGACCACATGCTCCACCAGCTCGGCAAGCACGGCGGGTTCGACCTCAAGATCGCCGTCAAGGGCGACCTGCACATCGACGCCCACCACACCATGGAGGACACCGCGATCGCGCTCGGCCAGGCCTTCGCCGAGGCCCTGGGCGACAAGGCCGGCGTGGTGCGCTTCGCCGACGCCTCCGTGCCGCTCGACGAGGTGCTCGCGCGCGCCGTCGTGGACCTCTCGGGCCGCCCGTACATGGTCCACGAGGAGCCCATGGACATCGCGCCGATGATCAGCACCGACTACCCGACCTCGATGACCCGCCACATCCTCGAGTCCTTCGCGTACCACGCGCGGATCTGCCTGCACGTCACCGTGCTGCGCGCCGCGAACCCGGGCCAGAAGCCCGACGCGCACCACGTGATCGAGGCCCAGTTCAAGGCCCTCGCGCGGGCGTTGAAGTACGCCACCCGGATCGAGGGCACCGACATTCCGTCGACCAAGGGCGTGCTGTGAGCTTCGCCGGGCCCGTCCTGCTCATGGCGCTGGCCGGGATCCTCCTCGGCGGCTCCCTGAGCCTGCGCAAGAGCGAGAAGTACGTCGCCGCCATCATCGTCGCGGTGGCGGCGGTGGCCGCCTTCCTCGGCGGCCTCTACTCGATCTACGGCTAGGGGACCACGATGACCAAGACTCAGACCCGTATCCCCACCCAACCGCGCGCTTCGCTCGCTTCCCCGGACCGGAGGGATCGAAGCTCCCGCAAACCCTCGGTGGCCCTGTTCGACTACGGCTCGGGCAATCTCCGTTCGGCCTTCCGCGCGCTGGAGCGCGCCGGGGGCGACGTGACGCTCACGAGCGACCTCGACGCGGCCCGCCGCGCCGACGGGCTCGTGGTGCCCGGCGTGGGCGCCTACGCCGCCTGCATGGAGGGCGTGCGGGGGCACGGCCTCGACGCGGTGATCCGCGAGAGGGCCGCCGCCGAGGCGCCCGTGCTCGGCATCTGCGTGGGAGAGCAGGTGCTCTTCGAGGAGGGCATCGAGCACGGCGTGCGCACCAAGGGCGTGGGCGTCTTCGAAGGCTGCGTGGAACACCTTGAGGCACAGCGGATTCCGCACATGGGATGGAACACCGTCACCGCCGACGCCGGTATGCGCCTTTTCGCGGGTATCGATGCGGCCGAGCGGTTCTACTTCGTGCACTCCTACGCCGCCAAGGCCACGCCTCCGGGCGCGCTGGTCGCGACCTGCGCCCATGACGAGCCGTTCATCGCCGCCGTGGAGCGCGGCTCCGTGGCCGCCACCCAGTTCCACCCCGAGAAGTCCGGCGACGCCGGATACGCGCTGCTGTCCAACTGGATCAAGGATTTGTGAGATGAGCGAACTTCAGCTTCTTCCGGCCGTCGACGTCACCGGCGGGAAGGCCGTCCAGCTCGTGCAGGGCGTGGCCGGCTCCGGCAAGCAGTACGGCGACCCGCTCGAGGCCGCCCTCGAATGGCAGCGCCAGGGCGCCCGGTGGCTGCACCTCGTAGACCTCGACGCGGCCTTCGGGCGCGGCTCCAACCACGAGCTGCTCGCCCAGGTCGTGTCCAAAGTCGACATGGAGGTGGAGGTCTCCGGCGGCATCCGCGACGACGAGACTTTGGGGCGCGCCCTGGACTCCGGGGCCCGCCGCGTCAACATCGGCACGGCCGCGCTCGAGAACCCCCAGTGGTGCGACCGCATCTGCGGCGAGTTCGGCGACCGCGTGGCCATCGGCCTCGACGTCAGAGGCGGGCGCCTGGCCGCGCGCGGCTGGACCCACGAGGGCGGCGAGCTCTTCGCGACCCTGGAGCGCCTCGAGCGCGCCGGGTGCGAGCGCTACGTGGTGACCGACGTCAAGAGCGACGGGATGCTCTCGGGCCCGAACCTGGACCTGCTGCGCTCGGTCTGCGAGGCCACCGACAAGCCGGTGATCGCCTCGGGCGGGGTCTCCTCGCTTGCAGACCTCCGCGCGCTGGCGGGCCTGACCGGGATCGGCGTCGAGGGCGCAATCGTGGGAACTGCGCTGTACGAGCGTAACTTCACCGTCGCTGAAGCGTTGAACCTGTTGCAGGGACTGTAATCAGGGGAGGCGCGCATGGCATTGGTCGAACGTGTACCGGAGACCGGGCCGTGGGCGCAGCTCTACGGCTATTCGCGTGCCGTCGCGGTGGGGCCGCTCGTGGTGACCAGCGCCTGCACCGCCGATCTCGAGGCGCGCCCGCATCTGAAGGGCGATGCTGCCGGGCAGGCCCGGGAGGCCTTCCGGACCGCCCTGGACGCGATGGTCCACGCCGGGGCCGGGGTCTCCGACGTGGTGCGCTCCCGCCTCTATGTGACCGATCCGGCCCACGCTGATCCGGTGGGCCGGGTCCACGGCGAGTTCTTCGGCGTCGTGTTGCCGACGGCCACCGTCGTCATCGTCTCCGGCCTGTTCCACCCCGGCCAGATCGTGGCCGTGGAGCTGGAGGCCTTCCGCGCCTGGCGCGATATCGACTGAGCGGCGGATCACGGTCCGCGAGCGGCGCTGAGCCCGCCGTTTTGTCGGACCCGGCGGCCACCCTTGCATACAGGGGGCCCGGAATCTCCCGTCGCCTTCGGCGCGCCCTCCGATCCGTTCGTTTTCACGGGCTTCGGTTCCTGTGCGCCTGAACGATCGTTCAGTAGTATGGGCCTTGAGCCGGACCGTGGCTCGAAACTGCTTCGCCAAAAGTGAGGTGTCACCGTGGACGCTGAGTCGATCGCCGAAGGCCGAGAGCGCTGGGCCAAACGCTATGCGTCGGCCGCCAAGCGCGAAGCCGACTTCACCACCCTCTCGGGGATCGAGACCGAACCGGTCTACGGCCCGCCCGAAGGCGTCGCCGACCCACGCATGGAACGCATCGGCTGGCCCGGCGAATACCCCTTCACCCGCGGCCTCTACCCGACCGGCTACCGCGGCCGGAACTGGACCATCCGCCAGTTCTCCGGCTTCGGCAACGCCGAGCAGACCAACGCCCGTTACAAGATGCTCCTCGGCGCGGGCGGCGGCGGCCTCTCCGTCGCCTTCGACATGCCCACCCTCATGGGCCGCGACTCCGACGAGCCCGCCGCCCTCGGCGAGGTCGGCCACTGCGGCGTCGCCGTCGACTCCACCGTCGACATGGACCGCCTCTTCGATGGCATCAACCTCGGCGGCGTCACCACCTCGATGACCATCTCCGGGCCCGCCGTGCCCATCTTCTGCATGTACCTCGCCGCCGCCGAACGCCAAGGCGTCGACATCTCCACACTGGACGGCACGCTCCAAACCGACATCCACAAGGAGTACATCGCCCAGAAGGAGTGGCTGTTCCCGCCCGAGCCGCACCTGCGCCTCATCGGCGACCTCATGTCCTACTGCGCCGAGCACATCCCCCGCTACAAGCCGCTCTCGGTCTCCGGCTACCACATCCGCGAAGCCGGATCCACCGCCGCACAGGAACTCGCGTTCACCCTCGCCGACGGCTTCTCTTATGTGGAGCTCGGGCTCTCGCGCGGACTCGACGTGGACCGCTTCGCCCCCGGGCTCTCGTTCTTCTTCGACGCGCACATCGACTTCTTCGAGGAGATCGCCAAGTTCCGCGCCGCCCGCCGCATCTGGGCCAAGTGGATGCGCGAGGTATACGGCGCCAAGACCGAACGCGCCCAGTGGCTCCGATTCCACACCCAGACCGCCGGCGTCTCCCTCACCGCCCAGCAGCCCTACAACAACGTCGTCCGCACCGCCGTCGAAGCGCTCGCCGCCATCATGGGCGGCACGAACTCCTTGCACACCAACGCACTCGATGAGACCCTCGCACTCCCCACCGACCAGGCCGCCGAGATCGCCCTGCGCACCCAGTCGGTGCTGCGCGACGAGACCGGCGTGGTCAACGTCGCCGACCCGCTCGGCGGCTCCTGGTACGTCGAGGCACTCACCGACCGCATCGAAGCCGAAGCCGAACAGCTCTTCCTCCAGATCCTCGCGCTCGGAGGCGAAGTGGGCGACGACGCCGCCGCCATCGCCCGCGACGCCGAGGGAGAGGGCAGGCACGAGGTCGGCCCCGTCACCTCCGGTATCCTGCGCGGCATCGAGGACGGCTGGTTCAATGCCCAGATCGCCGAGGCCGCCTTCACCTACCAGCAGCAGCTCGAAGACGGCACCAAGCACATCGTCGGCGTCACCGAGTTCCACGAGACGGTCACCTCCGAGCTCGAGATCATGCGGGTCTCCGGCGACGTCGAGCACGGCCAGCGGGCCGCGCTCGCCGAGCGCCGCGCGGGGCGCGACAATGCGGCCGTGGAGCGCGCGCTGGCCGAGATCGTCACGGCCGCAAAGGGAACGGCGAACCTCATCGAACCGATCCTGGCGGCCGCTCGCGCCGAGGCGACCCTCGGGGAGATCTGCGGCGCGCTGCGCGAGGAATGGGGCGAGTACCGCGAGAACGCCGCTATTTGACCTTTCAAGACTTTACCGTCGGTTGTAGCGCAATTAGGACGATAAGTCCCTGCGGAGGTTTGCGCCGCAGGCATGGCGGGTACTCAAGACGGCAGTTACCTCATTCATTGGGGTATATGCCCCGGATTACGCGTTACGCCCCTTGTCAAAGGGAATTCACCTTTTATCATTGCCCAAGGCCCGCAACAGACCTACAATGAGAAGCGTCAGGGCCCACAGCGGCCAACATGCTTCAAACCGATGTCCACACGGGCAGGAGGGCGATCGCATGGCGGACAATCGATCACAAGTCAAGCGACAGGGTTCGGACGAGTACGGCCACCTGGTGCCGCTGTTTCGGGAGATGGCCTCCTTCGAGGAGGGGGACCCACGCCGGGCAGAGGTCCGAGACCAACTGGTCACCGGCCACCTCCCTCTCGCGGAGCACATCGCGCAGCGGTTCGCGGGCAAAGGCATCGCGAAGGACGATCTGATACAGGTCGCCTCCGTGGGGCTCATCCACGCGGTGGACCGTTTCGACCCCGATCAGGGGGCCGATTTCCTCTCTTATGCGGTGCCTACGGTGATGGGCGAAGTGCGTCGCCATTTCCGGGACACGAGCTGGCCGATGCGCGTGCCGCGTCGGCTCCAAGAGCTGCGAATCGCGCTGAACCAGGCAGGCGGCGAGCTCTCGCAGCGACTCGGGCGGCCGCCGACGGACGAGGAGATGGCCGCGCACCTCGACATCACGGTCGAAGAGGTGCAGGAAGGCTACGAGGCCAGGCAGGCTTACCGGGCGGTGTCGCTCGACGAACCGCCGTTCGCCGACGGGGAGCGGTCATCGCTCGTCGAATCGGTGGGCGAGGAGGACGCCGCGCTGGAGCTCGTGGAGAACCACGAATCGCTGGTGCCGCTCATCCAGGAACTGCCGCAGCGGGAGCGGAAGATACTCGCGCTGCGCTACTACGGCGACATGACGCAGACGCAGATCGCCGAAGAGGTGGGCATCTCGCAGATGCACGTCTCCCGGCTCCTCCACCGCACCTTGGAGGATCTGCGGGACGGATTGGACAGATCGGTCCATTAGGGACCCTGTCCCGAGAGTGGAGCACCACGCCGGAGCGGCGGGCCGAAAGGCCCG
>DATABR010000217.1:0-11012 GCA_036259435.1 Glycomyces sp. | reverse complement strand
CCCGCCTCGGCAAGCTGCCTGAGATCGTGCCGGCCGGGCTGCGCCCCTAAGCGCGGCGCCGATCGCGGTGCTTTCAAGCTAGACGGTGGCCGCGCCGGTACCCAGCATGGACGCACCGACGGCGAAGAACATGATGATGCCGATGGCGGCGAGCGCGCACACGACGATGCCGAGCACGAGTCCGGTGATCGCCTGGCCCTTGCCCGCGGCTTCGCCGCGGTTGATCTTCTTCAGGGCCACGCCGCCGAGGATCGCGGCGATGATGCCGAGGATCAGGCTGGCGAAGTTGATGTACGGGATGCAGAGGCCGGCCACGGAGATGATGCCGGTGACCATCGAGCCGATCGCCAGGCCCTTGGGCAATTGCGGGCCCATCATGCCCGGCACGCCGTACTGGGGCGGGTAGCCCGGGGCCTGAGGCGGCAGCTGCGGCGGGTAGCCCGGAGGCGGGGAGGGTTGGCCGTAACCGGGCTGCTGCGGCTGGGAGGGCTGACCGTAGCCCGGCTGCTGCGGCTGCGACGGCTGGCCGTAGCCCGGCTGCGGCGGCGGCGTGCCGCCCGGCATCGGGGGCTGGGAACCGGGCTGGCTGCCGTACGGGTCGTACTGGAAGCCGCCCTGACCGGACTGGTCCGGAGGCGGAGGATAAGTCATCGCTGCATGCTCTCTGGTCGGGCGGAAACGGCGCGGGACGTTTCACGATAGCCCACCTCCACCAACGGACGGTGACTGAGGCCCGCTCGTGAAAGTCGCAAAAGGCGCAGGTCATAGGGGATCGACGATCTGTCCTCTAAGGACGATCAGGGCCGGCTCGCGGGCCGCGCTCAGATCGGTGCGCGGGTCGCGGTCGTAGACGACGACATCGCCCAGGTCCGGCGGCAGACCGAGCCATTCGCGCGCCCGCCACGAGGCCGTGGCGACGACCTCGGCTGCGGGGATCCCGGCCTGCTCGTGGAGCAGGCGCATCTCCTCGGCTGCGAGGCCGTGGTCGATGCCACCGCCCGCGTCGGTGCCGAGGTAGACCGGCACGCCCGCCTCCCAGGCGGCGCGGACGACCTCGGGGAAGCCCTGCTTGAGCCGCCGCATGTGGTCGGCGTAGCGGGGGAACTTGGCTTCGGCCCCGGCGGCGATGTCGTCGAAGGTCTCGATGTTGATCATGGTGGGTACCAAGGCGATGCCGTGAGAGGCCATGCGGTCGAGGAGATCAGGGGCGAGCCCGGTGCCGTGCTCGACCGAATCGACGCCCGCCTCCACGACGCAGGCGACGGCCTCCTCGGAGAAGGTGTGCACGGCGACCTTGGCGCCCTCGGCCTGGGCGGCGTGGATCGCGGCGGTGAGGACCTCGGGCTCGAAGGAAGGGGCGAGGTCCCCTTTGGAACGGTCGATCCAGTCGCCGACGAGTTTGACCCAGCCGTCGCCGAGCTTCGCCTGGCGGGCCAGCGCGCCGACGACTTCGTCGGGCTCGCATTCGAGGCCGATGCCGCGCAGGTAGCGGCGGGAGGCGGCGATGTGGTGCCCGGCGCGGATGAGGCGCGGGATGCCGTCTTCGCCGACGAGTTCGGGGTAGGGGTAGGGGGATCCGGCGTCGCGGATGGCGAGGACCCCGGCGTCGCGGTCGGTGCGGGCGAGCGCGCGGGCCTCGTCAACGCTCTCGATGGGCGAGGCGCCGCGGCGGATGCCGATGTGGCAGTGGGCGTCTACGAGCCCGGGCAGGGCGTACCCGGAGGTGGCGACGGTAACGGCCCCGGGAACGGGATCGAACGTGATCCGATCCCCGTCGACGTAGACGTCACGAGCAGTGTCGTCAGGTAGCCAGACCACTCGCATGTGGAGAGGCGGGCGCGCAGCGCGCTCCGGTTCAGGGTGCGGCGTCGCCTGCGACGCCTGTGGGCGGGGCGACGGGTGCGGTCGGAGTGGCGCGTGCGGTGCTCGGCGTTCAGTCATCGCCTCGCAGTATCGCCCGCCGACTCCGCCTTGTCCAGCGAGGGCGGCGGGTGCGCGGACGGGCCGGGACCACCCGCCCTGGGTGGGTAGATCAGTGTCGCGACCACCGTCGCGCGCGGGTCCGACAAGATCGCGCTTGCCTGACCGCCGTCGTGGCGGAGAACACGCCCCGGACCCGGGCGGCGCCTCGCTACTTTTCTTTTTTCTGGTCCTTGAAGAACTGCTCGAGGTCGATGTCCGGAAGGTCGGCGGCGTTGAGTTGCGACAGGTCGGGCATCTGGCCCTGCATACCTGGCGGGAGCTGCGGCATCGACTTCGCGGCCGGGCCGCCGCGGCGGGTCACGGGCTTCTTCTTGCCCTTCTTGCCCTTGCGCTTGTTGTACGGCGACTTGGTGGCCTTGGTGCCGCCCGGCAGGCCCATCGCGCCGGTCATCTGGCGCATCATCTTCTGCGCGTCCTTGAACCGGGTGAGCAGCTGGTTCACCTCGGAGACGGTGACGCCGGAGCCGTTGGCGATGCGCAGGCGGCGGGAGCCGTTGATGAGGGAGGAGTCGCGGCGCTCGGCCGGGGTCATCGAGCGGATGATCGCGCTGGTGCGGTCGAGCTGCTTGTCGTCGATGTCGTCGATCTGCTGGCGCATGTTGCCCATGCCCGGCATCATCTTGAGCACGTTGCCGATCGGGCCCATCTTGCGGATGGCCTGCATCTGCTCGAGGAAGTCCTCGAGCGTGAAGTCCTCGCCCTGGAGGAGCTTCTGGGTCATCTCCTCCTTCTGCTCCTCCTCGAACACGGCCTCGGCCTGCTCGATGAGGGTCAGCATGTCGCCCATGCCGAGGATGCGCGAGGCCATCCGGTCGGGGTGGAAGACGTCGAAGTCTTCGAGCTTCTCGCCGGTGGAGGCGAACATGATCGGCTGGCCGGTCACGTGCCGCACCGAGAGGGCGGCACCACCGCGGGCGTCGCCGTCGAGCTTGGAGAGGACCACGCCGGAGATGCCGACGCCGTCGCGGAAGGCCTCGGCGGTGTTGACCGCGTCTTGGCCGATCATGGCGTCGATGACGAAGAGGACCTCGTCGGGGCTCACGGCGTCGCGGATGTCGCGGGCCTGCCGCATCATCTCCTCGTCGATGCCGAGGCGGCCGGCGGTGTCGACGATGACCACGTCGTGGCCCTTATTGCGGGCCTCGGCGATGGAGTAGGTGGCGACCTTGACCGGGTCACCGATGCCCGAGCCGTGCTCGGGGGCGTAGACGGCGACGCCGGCCCGCTGGCCGAGGACCTTGAGCTGTCCGACGGCGTTGGGGCGCTGTAGGTCGGCGGCGACCAGGAGCTGCGAGTGGTCGTCGCCCTTGAGCCACTTGGCGAGCTTTCCGGCGAGGGTCGTCTTACCGGCGCCCTGGAGACCCGCGAGCATGATGACCGTGGGGGCCTGCTTGGCGTAGTTGAGGCGCCGGGTCTCGCCGCCGAGGATCGCGACGAGCTCCTCGTTGACGATCTTGATGATCTGCTGGGCGGGGTTGAGGGCCTTGGAGACCTCGGCTCCGCCGCACCGCTCCTTGATCTGGGCGATGAAGGTCTTGACCACGGGGAGGGCGACGTCGGCCTCGAGCAGGGCGAGGCGGATCTCGCGGGCGGTGGCGTCGATGTCGGCTTCGGTCAGGCGGCCTTTGCCGCGGATCGACTCGAAGATTCCCGACAGTCGATCTGACAGAGCGTCGAACACGGGCGAACCTCTCGGTGGTGCAATGCGGTGGACTCATACGAGCTTAACGGGGATCGCGGCGCGACCGTCGCGCGGCGTTGTGAGCAATGTTCGCCGCCGCGCAGCGGCGTCCCGTTCGGGTGGTGGTGGGTGACGGATGTGAGGAAAGCCGCCGCGCAGCGGCGTCCCGTTCGGGTGGTGGTGGGTGACGGGTGGGAGTACCCGCGGACACCGTTCCGGGAACGCGGAACGGCCGCCCTTGGGAGAGGGCGGCCGTTCCTAGCGGTGAGGTGCAGTCGTTGTTACGCGTTGACCTTCTCGGGCTCGCCGGCGGCCTCGGGCAGGCCGGTGCCGGTGTTGCCGTTGACGGGCAGGTCGTAGCCGGCCTCGCCGTGCTGGGCGGCGTCGATGCCCGCCAGCTCCTCTTCCTCGCTGACCCGGACACCGATGGTGAACTTGAGGATCAGGGCGATGATGAGGGCCACGACGAAGGAGTAGGCGACCACGGCCAGAACCGCGACGGTCTGCCAGCCGAGGAACGCGAAGTCGCCGCCGTAGAAAACGCCGCTCGTGCCACCGGTGACGTCGCCGAAGGCGAACAGGCCGACCGCGATCGAGCCCCAGATGCCGGCGACCATGTGGAGGCCGACCACGTCGAGCGAGTCGTCGTAGCCGAGCTTGTGCTTGAGGCCGATGGCGAAGGGGCACAGGACACCGGCGACAGCGCCGATGACGATCGCGCCGAGCGGGGTCACGTAGCCGGCGGCCGGGGTGATCGCGACCAGACCGGCGATGACGCCGGAGCAGGCGCCGAGCACCGAGGGCTTTATACCGCGGATGCGGTCGATGAGCAGCCAGGCGAGGATCGCGGCGGCGGTGGCGACCTGCGTGTTGAGCAGGGCCAGACCGGCGATGGCGTCGGAGACGAAGGCCGAGCCGGCGTTGAAGCCGAACCAGCCGAACCAGAGCAGACCGGCGCCGATCACGACCAGCGGCAGGTTGTGCGGGGCGAAGTTGCCGTCCTTCCAGCCGATCCGGCGGCCGACGACGAGCGCCAGGCCGAGCGCGGCGGCACCGGCGTTGGCGTGGACCGCGGTACCACCGGCGAAGTCGAGGACGCCGAGCTCTTCGATCCAGCCGCCGCCCCACACCCAGTAGGCGACGGGGGCGTAGACGAGGACGACCCAGACGGTGGCGAACACGATCCAGGCCGAGAACTTCATGCGGTCGGCCACCGCGCCGGCGATGAGGGCCACGGTGATGATCGCGAACATCATGCCGAACGCGGACATCGCGCCGGCGGAGACGCCGCCGTCGACCATGCCCAGTTCGGTGACGTAACGCAAACCGAATGCCGAGCTGACGTCCATGCTGAAGATCGGGTTGCCGCTGCCGTCGCCGATGGCGATGGACTCGCCCACCAGCACCCAGACGACAGAGACGAGACCGATGGCGACCAGGCACTTGAGCATCATGTTGATGACGCTCGAGGCTCGGCTGAGGCCTCCATAGAACAGGGCAAGGCCGGGCGTCATCAGCAGAACAAGGGCGGCTGAGATCAGGATCCAGGCGTTATTACCAGTGTCGAGCTCGGGCATGGCCGCCTCCTCTCTCCAGAGATAGGTACGTACTGCGGGCTTTCAAGCTGTTCCGGTGCGAGGGGAGCGTCGCTGCTCTGGATAGGTGTCACGCGCCGACCTCGCGGCCGGCGCGTGATTCTCCTACCTACCGGAGTGAAGCCAGCTTCACCAAGATGTGTTACGCGACCCGGGCTTGCGTGTTAAGAAGCTGTCGCGAAAGATTTCGAGTGTGTGAACTCACGCTCACAAGGGCCCTTCGGGGCGCTACCGGTGGCGTGTAAGCGGCCGATGCGTCGTTTGGGGTGATTGGGGCCCGCGCCCGAAACTGTTACCGCCGGATGACTCGTCTGTTGCGAAAATGTGCTCTACTGTTCTTGACGCAGCATTGAAGTGATCGCTAACATCACTCGGCGTAGCGTCGTATGGGACCGCGGCTGCACACTGGTACGGGACGGCCTAGTCCTGGGACGGCCTGCGACGAACATAGAAAGAGACCTACAGCGATGGCGCAAGCGAAGAAGGCAGCCAGTATCTGGGATGTGGCGAGGCTGGCCGGGGTCTCACACCAGACCGTCTCCCGTGTCGTCAACGGCTCTCCGCGGGTCGCCGCGGCCACCCGGGACAAGGTCCTCGAGGCCATCGCCGATCTGGGGTACCGGCCCAACCGGCTGGCCCGGAGCCTCGCGGGCGGCGCGGTCGAGTCCGTCACCGTTCTCGCCGCCGACACCTCCCTCTATGGGCCCGAGGCGGCTCTGCGCGGCATCGAGAAGGCCGCCCGGTCGCTCGACTGGAGCGTCCAGGTCTCCGTGCTCGACCCGGCCGACACCCACTCGGACGCCGACATCGTCGCCCGGCTCCCCCGCGCGGGCGAGCCGACGATCATCATGGCCCACGACGAACCCGGCATGAGGGCCAAGCAGGTCCTGCTCGACACCCAGCCGCACGCGATGGTCGCGATAGGGCCTTACACCGCCGAAGAGCTGGCCGCCTCGCCGTGGCTGGTCGGCATGGACGACGGCAAGGCCGCCGCCGGGGCCACCCGGTACCTGCTCGACCTGGGCCACGACACCGTGCACCACCTGGCGATCCCGACCTCGACGGGCACGTTCGGCGGCGGCAAGGCGCACCGCGCCGAAGGCTGGTCGCGGGTCCTGCGCGAGGCCGGGCGTGAGGTGCCCGACCCGGTGCCCTCCGGATGGACGTTCGCCGAGGCGTTCAAGGCGGTGCAGCCGCTCGTGGCCGATCCTTCGGTGACAGCGATCCTCTGCGGCAACGACCACCTCGCGCTCGCGACGCTGCGCGCCGCGCACCTGGCCGGACGCGAGGTCCCCGGCGACCTCTCCATCGTCGGCTTCGACAACACCCCGTTCTCGGCGTACACCACCCCCGCGCTCACCACGGTCAACCAGGACTTCGAGAGCGTCGGCCGCGGCGCGTTCGAGCTCTTGCGCCACCGCATCGACAACTCGACGCCGCGCCCGAAGCCGAGCTGGCCCGAGCCCGAGCTCATCGTCCGCGAGACGTCCGGGCCGCCGCGTCCCGCGTCGTTACACCGGTACAGCGTTCAACCGGTACAGCGAGAAACCAGCACAGTTTGATACCGGTACTGGTGTAAGGCAACGCCGACTGATATCAACACTGTCTGTACAACAACGCTGACGCTGAAAGGCACCGCCCCTCGAAAGGCCCAGAATGACCGCCAACCCCCACCATGAGGGGCCGGCCCGCCTCACCGCGGACTTCGCCGCCCCCACCGGCCCGGTCCTGCACGGCGCGGCCGGGTCGCTCTACGGCGTCTCCGAGGACGGCGTGCCCGGCGACGAGCTGCTCGACGCGCTCGACATCACCACGCTCGCGGTGAAGCCGGACGGTGGTGCGCAGCACCCGAACGGGGACGCCTCCAGCGCAGTGGCCGCACTGCGACGCAATGGGGACGGCCTCGCGTTCGTCTACCTTCAAGACCTGTTCGCCTCCTGGCCCTATGAGGACGTGGGAATCGACCTCTACCACGAGCGGCTGTGCGCGGTCGTGCCGCCGATGCTCACCCAGGCCAACGCCGGGCGCCTCGTCTGGGTCCCGTTCAACGAACCCGACTGGATCTGGTACTCGCTCAAGGAGAACTACCAGGCGGGGTTCGACCGGTTCCTCGCCGACTGGATCACCACCGTGCAACTGCTGCGCTCGCTCGCGCCCGGCGTGCCGATCGCCGGGCCCAACGAGGCGTTCTACCACCCGGAGTTCCTGCCGCACTTCCTGCGGCGCGCCCGCGACACCGGCACGCTCCCCGAATGGATGACCTGGCACGAGCTCTCGCCGCGCTCGCTCGCCGAGTTCCGCGGGCATTACGCCGCCTACCGCGGACTCGAGCGGCGGCTCGGCATCACGCCTCGGCAGGTGAACATCGACGAGTACGGCAACAACCGCGACCTGTCCGTGCCGGGGCAGCTCGTGCAGTGGGCCGCGATGTTCGAGGACGCGAAGGTGCACGCCGACATGGCGTACTGGACCGCCGCCGGGGGCTACTCGGGCGCGGCCCCGGAGCCGAACGTGCCGAACGGCGCCTGGTGGTTCCTCAAGGCGTACTCGGGAATGACCGGCCAGACCGTGCGCGTCACCCCGCCGCACCCTGACACAGTGGACACGCTGCAGGGGCTCGCGAGCTTCGACGAGGCGCGCGGCAGCGCACAGATCCTCGCGGGCGGCACCGGAGAGGACTTCGCGGTCACCGCCGAGGGCCTCGACCCGGCACAGTGGACCGATCGCGTGACCGCCACGGTGCACCGCATCGACTGGAGCGGCTACGAGGGCGCTGCCGGGCCACCGGTGCCGATCGGCCAGGTCGTCAGCGCCCCTGAGGATCTGGAGATCCCGATCATCGGGCCCGACCGGATGGCCGCGTACTGGATCACGATCACCCCCGGCCAGGCCGCGCTCATCGGGCCGCCGCCGTGGAAGGGCCGATGGGAGGCCGAGGCCGCCGACATCACCTCGGGCACGATCACCCGCCACGGCAACCGCGACGACGGCAACGGGTTCGCCGCCTCCGGCGAACACGACGTCAGCGGCTTGCGCCGCAACGACTCGGCCGTGGTGTTCCACGTCGAGGTGCCCGAAGCGGGCGACTACGACCTCGCCATCTTCTACGCCCACATGTACGGGCGCGGTGCCGAGGCGACGGAGCCGCAGCCCGCGCAGCAGGTGCTCACCGTCAACGGCGCGGAGCGGTTCGTCGACTACCCCAGCACCATGAACGGCAAGCACCGCTCGACCGTGCGCAGGGCGGTGACCCTCAGGGCCGGGGACAACATGGTCGAACTCTCGAAGTCCGGCGCGATCGGCACCGCGCGCGGCGACGTCGCGATCGACAAGATCGAGCTCACGGCCCGCCGCCCCGAACCGCGTTCGTACGACCCCGTGTTCGCCCGGCCCGACGGCGACGGCCTTGTCTTCGACCTGTACGCCGCCGCCGAGGGCTACCACCGCGTCGAGGGCGCCGACGCAGGCGTACTCGCGGGACCGCAGAACCAGCACGTGCCGGTCGACCTGGCCCGCTCGGTGTTCCTGCACGCCGGCGTCAACCGCCTGCGCACCAAAGCGACCGACGGGCCGCTCGTGGTCGCGCGGGCGGTCGGGCCCGCGCCGATCGAAGTGGACGCCGCCGAGGTCATCCGCTCGGGCGGGTCCTGCCTGGTGGTCAACGACTTCGCGCACCGAGGCCACGTGATCGGCTGGAACGGCCGCGGCGCGGCCGCCGTCATCGAGGTCATGGCCGCGGCCGGACCGCACGCGCTCCTGATCAGCTACGCCAACGACGAGCGCGGCAAGGGCCACGAGTACAACATCGACATCGTCTCGCGCAACTGCCGCATCACCGTCAACGGCGAAGAAGCGGGCACCTACCCGATGCGCGGCACCTGGACCTGGAACGACTTCTGGACCTACCCGCTGATCCTCGAACTCCGCGAAGGCCCCAACACGATCGCCTTCGGCAATCCGGAAGGCCCCACCGCCGAATTCGAACGCTTCCGCATAGCCCCGCTCAACCCGTAGGTGAACGATGATCGAGCGGCAGCCACGCCAACGCGGTCTGCCGCGATTGTTCCCGCACGGGTGATATCGGCCTGGCGGCGGTGACTCGTGCTCGCGACTGCCGTTCGGACGCAGGGGGATGCGAGACTCTTCGTCATGATCAAAGGGTTCAAAGAGTTCTTGATGCGCGGGAATGTCGTCGAGCTGGCCGTCGCGGTCGTGATGGGCGCGGCGATGACCGCGCTCGTGGGGTCGTTCGGCGACGCGTTCCTCAATCCGCTCATCACGTTGGTCACCGGCGGGGCCGAGGTCGGCGGCAGCTTCACGGTGAACGGGGTCGAGTTCCCGTACGGGGTGTTCCTCAACGGGATCCTGGTGTTCTTCCTGACCGCGGTGGCGGTGTACTTCGTGATCGTGCTGCCGATGAACAAGCTCCGCGACCGGTTCATGTCCTCCGATGAGGAGGCCGAGGCGGTGCGCGAGGAGCAGGTGGTCCTGCTGGAGCAGATCCGGGACGAGCTGCGGGCGCAGCGACGCGTGTAAGCACCGACGGCCGCCGGCCCGTCGTCCCCGTGCGGGGGACGGCGGGCCGGTGCGGGTTTTCGGGGCGGTATAGACGGGTATTCGGCACCTCCGTTGCAGTGCCGTCGCCGCGCTGTCGCTCGGAGCGGTTCGGCGGAGGTCTTGCCTGCGTCGCACCCTCGTGGGACGGTGGGGTGGCATTGCCGACCCGACCTGCGAAGGACCCAACGATGCCGACCTCCATTCCGCTCGGAGCCCCGATCTGGGCCGATGCGAACACTCCCGACTTGGCCGCGGATCTGGCCTTCTACATGCGACTGTTCAATTGGTCGAGTTTCGACTCGGGCGAGGAGTTCGGGCATTACACCGAACTGTGTTTGGGGACAACGGTGTCGACGGCCCGGGCGGTCGGCGGCCTTGCGCCGAATCCTCCCGGTGAGCAGAGTCTGCTGTCGTCGTGGGGCGTGGCGTTCCACGTGAGCGACTGCGTGCAGGCGGCCTCGGACGCCGAAAAGCTCGGCGGGACGATCGTGAGCCATCCGATCCGGGTGGGCGACGATTTGGTGTACGCGGCGCTGAAGGATCCCGACGGGGGCGCGTTCGGCCTGTTCGAGGCCATGAGCGACCACGTGGGGTTCACCGCGCAAGGGGAGCCGGGCGCAGTGGTGTGGTTCGAGTACGTCTACGACGGCGCGCCGGTCGAGGCGATGCAGTTCTACTCCGAGCTCTTGAACTGGTCGCTGCGCGTGCCGGAGGTCGAGGGCGCCAAAGACGGGCCGCCGCGCGACGCGCCGTACGTGGGGCTGTGGACGCACGAGCACAGCGTGCTGACCGGCAAGAACGTCGAGTTCGGGGGCGCGCGGATGGCCCTGGGGCCTGAGGTGGAGATGAAGCCGCACTGGCTGGTGTGCTTCGGCACCGATTCGGTGGACCTGACGGCCGCGAAGGCGGTCGACCTCGGCGGGCGGGTGGCGGTCGCGCCGGTGGACGACCCGGGCGGGCGCATGGCGGTGCTGGTCTCGCCGACCGGGGCGCACTTCACGATCATGTCGACCAAGGACCGGGAGAACGAGGCCTGAGAGGACGCGGACCGGCGGGGCGCGGGGTTGCATGGCGGCTTCGGACGGGGCGCGCTCACCCGTGCGCGGGGGACGCAAAGCGCTGCGGGTTTCGGCGGCTCGTGGGACGGTGGTCGGGTCAGCTCGACCTCACGCGAAGGAGCAGTGCGCCATGGTCTC
>DATABR010000216.1:0-7238 GCA_036259435.1 Glycomyces sp. | reverse complement strand
ACAACACACCACTTAGGCTGATATTCACTGAATTATTTGCATCTTTCGTTTTTTCCGGTTTACCTCTAATCTCCTTGTATGGCATGGCTCAGCTTCATCTCGGTTCCGTCCGCAACGAGCGGGCGCCGCCGGCCTGTCATGGCAGTCGCCTCCCCGTCGACTGTCGATGCCCTCACCCGAAAGGCTTGCATCACATGAAACGCCAACGCGCGCTAGCGGTCACCGCCGCCGGTGCTATCGCCACCGCTCTCTCCCTAGCCGCCGGGGCCGCACCCGCCTCGGCCGAAATCCTCGACGCCAAGGCCGACCAGGCCCGCGGCGAACTGACCGGACAGGTCGCTCCGGGCCTCATCGACGAACTCCAGGACACCTTCGGCCTCACCGAGTCCGAGGCCTACGACCGCCTCGCAGTCGAGGCCGTCGCCGCCGACCTCCTCGAGGAAGTCCCCGACTCCCTCGATGAGTCCTTTGCGGGCCTGTGGGTCTCAGAGTCGGCCGACGAGATCTACGTCGCCACCACCGACGCCGCCAGCGCCAACGAGCTCCGCGCCGAAGGCGCGACCCCGGTCCTGGTCGAGCACGACATGGCCGCGCTCGAGACCGCCTCGAACGCACTCAACCCGCTCGAGTCGGACGGCCTCTACGGCCACTACATCGACGTCGTCGCGAACACGCTCGTGATCGAGACCGCCGACGCAGCCACTGCCGCCGACCTCATCGAGGCCGCCGGGATCGACCCGTCGCTCGTCACCGTCGATGCCGAAGCCGAAGCGCCCCAGACGTACTTCGTGCGCGGCGGCGACGCTTACAACATCGAGAACTCCTGGCGCTGCTCGGTCGGCTTCTCCGTCCGGCAGGGCTCGACCCCCGGCTTCGTCACCGCGGGCCACTGCGGCTCCGCCGGCGACTCGGTGACCGGCGGCCGGGCCGCCCCGGGCACCTTCCGCAACTCGGTCTTCCCCGGCTCGGACCGCGCCTGGGTCGCCGTCGGCTCCGGCGAGCAGCTGCTCGACGACGTGAACATGTACTCCGGTACCCGCGACGTCGCCAACGCCAACCGGGCCGCCGTCGGCTCCTCCATCTGCCGCTCCGGTTCGACCACCGGCTGGCACTGCGGGACCGTGCAGGCGTTCAACCAGACCGTCCGCTACGCCGAAGGCGCCGTGTACGGCATGACCCGCACCAACGTGTGCGCCGAGCCCGGCGACTCGGGCGGCTCGTTCATCACCGGCAACAGTGCGCAGGGCATGACCTCCGGCGGGTCGGGCAACTGCACCTGGGGCGGCACGACCTACTTCCAGCCGATCGGACCGGCCCTGAGCGCCTGGGGCCTGACGCTCGTCACCAGCTAGTACCGCACCACAACCGAACAGAGTTGAGGGCCTTCCGAAAGGAGGGCCCTCGACGCGTCTAAAAAATGGCCACCGCCAGCGCGGACCGACCGGCCAAGAGCCCGGAGACGAGGAGCAGGAACGCGGCGGGCGAAGGAATCAGCGCCCCGGTCGACGCGATGCCGACAAGCCGGCCCACGACGGCCGGGGTCTAGGGCTCGGCCTTCCAGCGCACCTCGGCGTTGACCCAGGAGGCGGCGCGGTCGACGGCGGCGTGGAGGTGCTCACGGTCGGCGCGGGCGTCGTCCCACTGGACCGCCTCGACCACCAGATCGCCGTTGCTGCGGCGCAGGGCGACCCGGCCCGGAAGGTCGTCGCCGACGAAGATCGGCAGGCAGTAGTAGCCGAAGGTGCGCTGCGGCTCGGGCACGTAGATCTCGATCTTCCAGCCGTGGCCCCACAGCCGCTCCATGCGCTCGCGCAGCCACACGAGCTGGTCGAACATCGAGACCGCGACGGGCCGCTCGGCGCCGGTGAGGCGGGAGCGGCGCAGCTGAGGGTCGATCCAGGCGCGGCCCTTCCAGCCTTCGACGGCGACCTGTTCGATCTCGAGTTCGCGCAGCACGCGTTCGGTGTCGGCGATCTTGAGGCGGAAGTAGTCGGCGATGTCCTTGGAGGTGCCCACGCCGAGGTTGCGCAGGGCGGTGGCGACCATGTAGCGCAGGCACGCCTCGTCGTCGGCGTCCCAAAAGTGCTCGGCGGGGATCGCGCGCTCGGCGAGCTGGTAGACGCGCTTGAATCCGATGCGGTGGGTGCAAGCGACCTCGCCGAACCAGAGGAGGCGCTCGACGGCGTGCTTGTGGTCGGTGCGGAAGTTCCAGCTGTCGCCCATGTTGCCGGAGCCGCGGTCGCGGTGCATGGCGCCGGAGGGGAAGTCGGTGACGGTGATCGCGCCGCGGTCGGCCAGGAGCGCGAGGACCTCGGCCTCGGCGACGGCCAGGGAGTCGTCGCTGTAGCGTTCGCGCCAGGCACGGCGGCGCCGGGCGAGATAGGGCCAGGCCGAGACCGGCAGGAGCGACATCGCGTGGGCCCAATACTCGAAGGCGACGGCGGTGCGGCGGCGGTCGAGACTGCCCACGGCCTCGGCGACTTCGAGGTCGCGGGCGAGGAGCGTGAGCTCGTGGGCGCGGCGGACCGCGGAAATAGTGTCGAGCTGGATGCACCCGAGCCGCTCCAAAACGGTCTTGTAGCGGGCGGCCTTGGGCCGCAACTGCGCGGCGATGGCAATCCGACGAGCGTCGGCAAGCCGCAACGACTCAGGCACTGATCTGGTCCTCTCCACAAACTCCGTCATCGGCCTCGACCGTACAACCGGGGTCCGACAACTCGAGAACACCGGAGCGCGCCGAGGCCCCTGACTCGCAAACCCGAAACCCACGGTTGTCACACCCGCTAGGCACCATCGAAACCGGGGGCGATCGAGTTCCGACACACCCGACCTCGGGATCACGACCGAGATGCCCGCTCACACTTGATTCGGCACGAACGCTACTGTCCCCGTCTCCGCCCGCGGGTCCCCTGCACCCTCGACCCGCCCGTCCTCATCGACTTCGATCAGGTGCGCGTGGCCGAAACCACTCCCCGCCGCCGCCCATGCCGCCACGTGGCCGCGCTCAGTCAGGCCCGCGCTCCACGGCTGGGGCGAACCATGCTCCAACTCCACGTCGATCTCGTACTCACCCGTCCACGTCCCGAACCCCGTCTCCCCCGGGTGCAGGCGCCACCGCGGCGCGCGCACCGCCGACTCCACCGACTCGCCACTGTGGATCACCCGCGCGATCAACTGCGCCACGATCTGCGGCTGCGAATCGCCGCCCATCGTCCCGGCCACCAGCCGCAACGACCCGTCCGCCCGAGTCACCAGCGCCGGCACCAGCGTGTGCGGCGGCCGCTTCCCCGGCCCGAACTCGGCCGGATGCCCCGGCACCAGATTGAACCCCGTGCCGCGGTTCTGCAGCCCGATCCCCGTTCGCGGCTCGAACAGCCACGTCCCGAACCCCGCCGCGTTCGACTGAATGTACGAGACGCCCATGCCGTTCCCGTCGAGCACGGCCATGTACGTCGTCCCGCCCGCGGCCTGCCGCATCGACACCTCGGCCTGCCGCTCCGGACTGATCCGTGCCGCCCGATCCGCGGCCGCCGCCAGCAGATCCGACACGTCCGCGCCCTCGAACAGCCGCTCCGGCCGGTCGTACCCGGCCAGCCGCGAGGCCTCGACCAGGTAATGCGCCCACAACGGGTCGCCCGGATCGGCGGGCAGATCGAGCCGGTCGGCGATCGCCAGCGCGAGCAGCAGCAGGTACCCCTGCGAGTTCGGCGCGGCGGCCCAGACCCGGTGCCCGAACGCGTCGACGCTCAGCGGCTTCTCCCAGTTCGCCTGGGACGCCGCCAAATCCGCCTCGGTGTAAAGACCCTTCCCCAGCTCGATGAGCCCTCGGCCGAAGTCGCCGAGGTAGAACCCGTCCCGTCCGCCATCAGCGGCCGCGCGCAGTGCGGCGGCCGTCCGCTCGCGCCGCACCGTCGCCCCGGCCTCGAGCCCCACCAAGTCCTCGGCGCCTTCGACGCCGTCGAGGGTCCGGCCCGCCTTGGCGAGCATCGCCGTCGCGGGCCAGCCGCCTGAAGCCAGCGCGATCGCGGGCGCGAGCAGCTCGTCCATCGGCCGGGTCCCGTACCGCTCGTGCATGGCGAACCAGCCGTCGACGCAGCCGGGCACGGTCGTCGACCGCAGGTCGCCTCGGAACGGCATCACGCTGTGCCCTTCGGCGCGAAGGCCTTCGGGGTCGGCGCCGGAACCGGCGCGGCCCGAGGCGTTCAAGTAGGCCGGAGTCGTCTCGCCGGGCACGTGGACCAGCGCGAACAGGTCGCCGCCGAGTCCGCACAGGTGCGGGGCCACCACGGTCAGAGCCGCACCGGCCGCGATCGCGGCGTCGACGGCGTTGCCGCCGTTCGCGAGCACGTCGCGCCCGATGCCGCTCACGAGCGGATCGACCGAACAGACCACACCCTGATCGACCACGGGGCCTCCTTCTGCGCAACGTGAAGGCCGTGAATCGGCCTGCCCGGGGGATTGGGACGTGCCGAACCGCAGGTCCGGCACGCCTTTGCAAGCGCCTCGAAGCCTACCTTGCCGTGCGGCTAGTGACGACCGGTCCGCATCAACACCGGCCCGTCTACGCCTCGACCGGATCGCCGCCGATCACGCGCCTGCCCGAGATCTGCGCGGCGCGCCAGTACCACTCCGCGTACGCGCCGATGATGAACGCCAGGACGCCCAAGTGCTGCAACGCGTTCAACTCGCCGAGCAGCACCAAGGCGATCGCACCGAACACCACCACCGTCCGCACCGAAGCCCCCGCGAAGTGCCCGCGCCGGCCTTTGTCCACGAGGTCACGGCGGCACTGCGCCGGCAGCGCGGCCAGCGACCGCACCCACACCACCGCGTAAGCGGCCACGAGCGCCCCCGCGAGCGCAGCGCTCCCGGGCAGCGGCGTGGGGACGATCCAGTCGATGACGTTGAGCAGCAAAGCCGCCCGCAGCGCCCACCCGTACCAGCGCCACGACCACCGCCGCAGCGTCACGTCGTACATGTCCGTCACGTCCGGGTCGTCCCCGGCCGCGTTCACCGTCTCCCACGCGACCCGCACCCCCGAGCTCAGCCGCCCGCGAGTCTGCAGGATCTCCGCCAGGTCGCCTCGCACCGCCTCGTCGTCCGGCGCGAGCTCGAGCGCCCGCTCGTAGTGGGCGTGCGCGAGCCGATGCCGCAGATGATGGTCGTAAATCCGCCCGGCAGTGTGCTGCACCCAAGCGTCGTCCGGCGCGCGTTCGAGCGCCTGCTCCACGAGCTCGCGCGTCTTCGCGAACTCCTGGTCTTCGTAGCCGTGCCAGGCCAACTGCATGTAGTAGCGGCCGTTGTCGGGCGTCAGCTCTACGGCCTGCCACAGCGACGCCGCGGCCTCGTCCGCCCGTTCCAGCTCGAACAGGATGTTCGCGCGGATCCAGTGCGCGTCGGCACTCGCAGGGTCCTCCTCGATCGCCCGTACCGACCACTCGAGCGCGGCCTCCTGGCGCTCGGCCATGTGCAGGCACCAGGCGAGCAGCAGCTGGGAGACCGAAGCGGGCCCATAGCGTTCGATGCCCTTGTCCAAAACGTCGGCCGCCTCGCCGTACTGCTCTTGGTCGATCAGCTCGCGCGCGCGGCCCTCGACGGCGCCCGAGATGAACCCCGGCCAGGTCTTGGCGACGGCTTTGAGCACTCGCCCCTGAGCACGCGGGGGCAAGGCCTCGGACGGGCCGGCGGCATCGCTCATTCCCGACTCCAGATCACTCGGGGGGCACGGGCTCGGCGGGGGCGGCACACAAGCACGACGGCGTTCGCGGGATTCCTCGGGACTCGGGCCGCGTGCCGGTGCTCACGACAGGTGCTTTTGTCTCCCGACCCACTTAGCATAGAGGTGGACCGCGTCCACCTGTACGGCCAAGTCTCTTGTACCGTGGACTGATCGCGGTGGGGACGAGAGGAAAGATCGGAACTGGTCATGGAAGAGCCGACACAGCCTGCTGACTCAGCCGGGCCGATCTCATCGACGGTGCACCGCTGGCGGCGCCTCGCGGTCCGCCACGACCTCGAGTGGAGCGAGCTCCTGCTGATCGCGCTGAACCTCTACGGTCTGCGCGGCAACAACACTGAAGGCATGCGCCTGCGGCTGAACTCCGAAGACGAAGAGTTCATGCTGGTCCTGCCCGCTGACCGTGCGACATCGCCGTTCAGCCTTCGCGCCCACGTCGACCCCTCATCGCCGCAGCACGGCCTGAGCGAACTCTGCGTGGACGGCACTCCTGTAGCCGAGATCATCGAAGCCGAACCCGGCGAAGAAGTCCGCGGCTATCTCCGCGCCGACGGCACCGCCGCGACGCTGCTCCTGCAGACCGAGACGGAATCACCCGAATTGGTGAAGTGCTACCGCGACCTATTGCAGGCCTTGGCCTCCGACCTGGCCGACGACGGAGAGCCGCACCTGTTCGACGAGGTGACCCTCTCCGCCGGCGGCGTCCACGACGAGGCCCTCGTGGTCGAGCACCTCGTGGCCGTCCGCGAGGCGATCACCGCCGAGGGCATGCCCGAGTCGACGACCCTCGGGGTCTTGACCCCGGCGCTGCGCAGCCAGTCGGCGTTCACGGAGCTGTCGGAGAAGGTCGGCCCGGTCCTGCTGTTCCTGACCACCGAGACCTTCGAAGACGACAGCCCCGCAGCCGAAGCCGAGCCGAGCGTCCCCGAAGACGCGGACGCGGCCGACCCGCTGGCCTCGTCCGCGAACCACCAATCGGAACGGCTCTCGGAGATCCTCGCGGCAGCCCGCGAAGCCGGGCACCGCACCTCCTTCACATACACCGTCGGCAGCGAACCGCTCGACGAGATGCGCGCCTGGCTCCTGCCGCTGGCAGAGCAGACCACCATGTGGCCTTCACTGACGATCCTCCCGGCCGAATCTCCGGTCGACGACTCGCAGCACGTGGCGGCTCCCGACGAACGCCTCGATTTCTTCCTCGAGGCGAGGCGCCTCCTGGAACAGATCTTCGCCCCGACTCAGCTGCGCCCGCAGCCGTGGCGCTGCTACCGGGGCCTCTGGTATCGCCAGCACGCCGGCGAACACCTCGACGGCCCGTACGTTTAAAGCAAACCGGAAAGAGGGCCGCGATCCAATGGCGCGCGGCCCTCTTTCCATATCCGCCGGCAAACACAGGACACGCAAAAACGCCCCACCGCAATGCGGTAAGGAGCGATGCTACGAATAGCGGGTACGAGAAAGGCCCCCACCTCGCGGTGGGGGCCTTCTTCTATAAGAAGAT
>DATABR010000215.1:0-6499 GCA_036259435.1 Glycomyces sp. | reverse complement strand
CCGGCGGGGCCGGCCGGCCCTCGACCCTCGTGGAGTGCGTCCCGAAAGCGGCCACCGTCGCGGCGATCGAGATCCGCGCCGACCGGGTGCGGTTCGCGCTGGTGGGCCTCGGCGGCGAGGTGCTCGAGCGCGCCGAGACCGCCTTGCCTGCGCGGGCCGACGCGCCGGCGGCGGCCGGGGCCGTGGCCGAACTCGCCCGCGACACCGGCGCCGAAGCCGTGGCGGCCGTCCCGGGCCTGGTCGACGAGGGCGCGGTGGCACACTCGACCGAAGTGGGCTGGATCGACCGCGACCTCGCCACCGATCTCGAGGCGGCGACCGGTCGCGAATGGCGGGTGGTCGACACCGCGACCGCCGCCGCGGTCGGCGAATGGTCGCGCGGCGACGCCCACGACGCGACGAAACTGCTGTACCTGCACGGCGGCCGGGGCCTGACGGCCGGGCTGGTAATCGAGGGCCGCGCCCAGCGCGGCGGCTCGATCCAGTTGGGCCACATCGTGGTCGAACCGGGCGGGCAGCAGTGCGCGTGCGGATTGCGGGGCTGTCTCGAAGCAGAGATGGAGGCCTTCGGCTTCGCCGAGGACATCGACGACGCCACGATCGCCGCTGGATTGGGCGACGCGGCAGCACGGGACCGCCTGCGGCGCTCGGGCGAAGACCTCGGCAGGGCCCTGGGCGCGGTCGTGACCGCGACGGGCCCCGACGAAATCCTCTTCGGCGGCTGGCTGCGCGAGCTCTACCTGTCCACGGCCGCCCCGGTCCGGTCCGCGCTGGCCGCGACGACCTTGCCGCACCTGCGCTCGCGTCTGCGCTTGCGGACACCGGTGCTGGGACAAGAAGGCCCGCTCATCGGAGCGGCGGAGACGGGGTTCGCGGCGGTCATCGACCGAATGCGATGACCACTCGTCACCTGTTCGAACCCGACGCTGTCGTACCCGGCGAGAACCATTGAAATCGGGGGTCCCCAGGGGTCCGATTTGCAGGCTGATGCCCCACTTTGCGGTCGAGGAAACGTTGGCTGGCCCGCCAGGACTCGAACCTGAAATGACTGAACCAAAATCAGTAGTGTTGCCGATTACACCACGGGCCATCGCGGGCAGGGCGAACCGATGCGCGCGGAGCAATCTTAGCAACCGGCGCCGCAGCCGCTAGTCCGACCACACGTGCTTCGGAACCTGGGCGAGAACCTGGTGAAGGAAGTCCGCGAAGTAGAAGACCTCGTTCACGTTCAAGCTGCCCTTGCGGAAGGTCATCAGCCACGACCCCTCGAAGCGCCAGCGGGTCACGTGCGCCCGCGGGTCGGCGAGCATCCACTCCATCGTGCGAGGGTGGATCACGTCGTACGCGAACCGCGGGCTCGCCGACTCGATCTTGAACTTGTCGTTGAACGCCTGGTTCTCGAACTCGATGTCCTTGTCGAAGCGCCGGGTCAGGGCGTTCTCGTGGCCCACGTCGAGGATCGGTCGCGCCGCCGGGAGGCTGATCGCCACCACCTGATAGTTGTGCGTCTGCGACTCCTTGCCGCTGCCGGTCGTGAACCGGTACTGGAAGAAATGCAGGTGCGTCTGCTTGTACGTTCCGCGGAAGACGTCCAGCGCGTGGTGCGAATGGCCCATGTCGAACGGCGGCTGACTCGTCATCAGCAGCGCCGAGGGCTCCTCGGGCCAGTACTGGAATCCGTGGTGGGCCGCCCAACCCGCGCATTCGGCGATCCGCCGCTGCCGCGCCCGGCGCGTCAGGGCGAACGCCAGCGCCACGAGCCCGCCGGGAACGCCCAGGCAGAGGAAGACGCCCATGAGGACGATCGCAACGGACGCAACGGGCTCCAATACCGGCTCCTCCTCTGCGTCTGCGGGCTCAGCGGCCTCCGGGCCGCGTCTTGCGACGCGGCCCGGAGCGGATCGCTACTGGTTCGACCACACGTGGCGCGGTACCTGCGCGTAGATGTCGATGAGGAAGTCCGCGTAGAAGAAGACCTCTTCGAGCTTGAGCGCTCCGACCCGGAAGGTCATGAGCCACGGGCCCTCGAAGCGCCACTGGTAGGAGCGGGCGCGCTGGTCGGCGAGCATCCACTCCATGGTGCGGGCGTGAATGATGTCGTACGCGAAGCGGCGGTTCGGCGACTTGATCCTGAAGATGTCGTTGAACGCCTGGTTCTCGAAGTCGATGTCCTTGGCGAACCGCTTGGTCAGGAAGTTCTCCTGGCTGATGTCCAGCAGCGGCCGGGGGGTCGGCAGGCCGATCGCCACCACCTGGTGGTTGTGCGTCTGCGATTCCTTGCCGCTGCCGGTGGTGTACCGGTACTGGAAGAACACGATGTGGTGGTTCTTGTACATGCCGCGGAAGACGTCGATGCCCTTGCGCGAGTGGCCCTCGTTGAACGGGTCCTCGGTGGACAGACCGACCACGGAGTGGTCACTGGGCTCGTAGGTGAATCCGTACTGGGCCGCCCATGCCCGGTACATCGCGATCTTCTTCTGCCTTTGGCGCCAACCGAAATAGGCGAGGGCGCCGACGACGATGAAGCACAGGACGTAGGTCCACCAGGGCATGTCGCCGCTGCTGCTCGACGCGAGCAGTGTCTCGTTCACTGGGGTGTTTTCCTTCTTACGGGCGTTCGGGGGATCTCACGCGCGGGCTAGCGGCCGTAGGGCTGCTGTCCGTAGCCGGGCTGCTGCGGCTGCTGGGGCTGCTGCGGGTACCCGGGCTGGGGCGGCGGCTGCTGCCCGTAGCCGGGCTGCTGGCCGTAACCGGGCTGGGGTGCGGGGGGCTGCTGGCCGTAACCGGGCTGCTGGGGCGGCAGTTGGCCGTAGCCCGGCTGCTGCTGTTGCTGGTAGCCGACCTGCTGGGGCTGGCCGTATCCGGGCGGCGGCATCTGGCCGGGCGCGGGCTGCGGCGGCATCTGCTGCTGCGGGGGCTGCTGCATGTGCTGCGGCTGGCCCATGTCGCGCAGTTTCGGTGCGACGCGGGCCTGCGGGGTGTCGAGCTCGAAGTACTCCTCGGGTGTGAAGCCGCCCATCTTGGCGGAGATGGAGCCGGGGAAGACCTGCAGCGCGGTGTTGTACTCGCGCACGTTCGCGTTGTAGAAGCGGCGCGGCGCGGCGATGCGGTTCTCGGTCTCGGTGATCTCGGCCTGGAGCTGCAGGAAGTTCTGGTTGGTCTGCAGCGCGGGGTAGGACTCCTGCATGTGGATGACGCCGCGGATCGCGTTCCCCAGCTGGCCTTCGGCCTGGCCCTGTCCGCCGTGGCCGACGTTCGGGTCCTGGCGGGCCTGCATGGCCATCGAACGGGCCTCGGCGACCTGCCGGAGGGTGGCGTTCTCGGAGCCCGCGGCCTGCTGCACGACGTACATCAGGTTGTCGAGCAGGTCGTATCGTCGCTGGAGTTCGACGTCGATCTGCGCCCATGACTCCTGGGTGATGTTGCGCAGCCGCACCAGCTTGTTGCGACCGCCCAAGGCCACGAACACGAGGATCAGGCCGATCAGCAGCAGCAGGATCAGAATCCAGACGATTGGGTTGCCCATAAAGCGAGAGCCTAGTGCATCTGCGCCAACGGGAGGGCACCGCGCATTGCCGTCCGGCGGCTCGCATGCGTCGCCGTCCTTGGCCCTCCCGCTGACGCAGACAGGCGCGGCGGTTACGACATGGCGTGCTCGACCACGGCAACGAGCTCGGCGGCGACCGCGACGGCCACCGGTTCCTCGGATGCCTCGACCATGACGCGCACGAGCGGCTCGGTCCCGGAGGGGCGCAGCAGGACCCGGCCGTCCGAGCCGAGCTTGGCCTGCCACTGGGCGACCGCGCTGCGCACGTCGGCGTGGTCGATCACGGACTTGTCGGTGACCCGCACGTTGACGAGGACCTGCGGCGCGGGCGTGAACACCGAAGCCAGATCGGCGAGCGTCTTGCCGGTGGCGGCCATGCGCGCGAGCACCATGATCGCCGTCAGCGTGCCGTCCCCGGTGGTCGCGTGGTCGGCGATGATGATGTGCCCGGACTGCTCGCCGCCGAGGGAGAAGCCGCCTTCGCCGAGGCGTTCGAGCACGTAGCGGTCGCCGACGCCGGTGACCTCGAGCTTGATCCCGGCCGCGCCCATCGCCTGGTGCAGGCCGAGGTTGCTCATGACGGTGGTGACGAGGGTGTCGCCGCGCAGCGTCCCGGCCTCGCGCATCGCGAGCGCGAGGATCGCCATGATGGCGTCGCCGTCGACGTCGTTGCCGTCGGCGTCGACCGCGAGGCAGCGGTCGGCGTCGCCGTCGAGCGCGATCCCGGCGTCGGCGCCGTGCTCGACGACGGCCGCGCGCAGCCCGGCCATGTGCGTGGACCCGCAGTCCTCGTTGATGTTGAGACCGTCGGGGTCGGCGTTGATGGTGATGACCTCGGCACCGGCCCGGCGCAGCGCTTCAGGGGCCGCGCCGGTGGCGGCGCCGTTGGCGGGGTCGAGCACGACCTTGAGGCCCTGCAAGGGACCCGGGCACACCGCGACCAGGTGCTCGATGTAGGACTCGACGGGGTCGACCGAGCGGGCGATGCGCCCGACGCCGTCACCCTGCGGGAGGGGGGCGGGGTCGTCCATGGCCGCCTCGATGGCGTCCTCGACGTCGTCGGGGAGCTTGCGGCCTCCGGCCGCGAAGAACTTGATGCCGTTGTCGGGCATGGGGTTGTGCGAGGCCGAGACCATGACGCCGAAGTCGGCGCCGGTCAGGGCTGTGAGGTGTGCGACCGCGGGCGTGGGAAGGATGCCCAGGTCGATGACCTTGACGCCGGCGGCGGCGAGCCCGGCGGCGCTCGCGGCGGCCAGCATTTCGCCCGAGGCGCGGGGGTCGCGGCCGATGACGGCGACGGTGCGCCGGTCGCTCGCGCCGAGGACCCGGGCCGCGGCGATGTTGAGGCGGAGCGCCAGGTCGGGCGTGAGGTCGGCGTTCGCCCGCCCTCGTACGCCGTCGGTGCCGAACAGTCGTGACACGGTGTGGCTTCCCATCTTGACGGCGCCGGCGCGGATCTCGCGGACCGTTCTCGCGTGCGAGCCGCAAACCGGATCTCGCGAGGCCCGTGAGCCGGGACCGGCCCTGTCCGAGGCTGGCGGCGGTGCCTGGCGGCAGCGCCGGGGTTGGAAAAGGAACCGGGGCCGCCGAGGATGTGCTCCTCGGCAGCCCCGTCGTTTGTGCAGACTAGCGTGTTTCCCCGCGGGCGGGGAAGGCGTGCTAGCGCTTCGAGTACTGCGGCGCCTTGCGGGCCTTCTTGAGACCGTACTTCTTGCTTTCCTTCTCGCGGGCGTCGCGGGTCAGGAAGCCGGCGGCCTTGAGGGCCGGGCGCATGTTCGGGTCGACCTCGAGCAGGGCCCGGGCGATGCCCAGACGCAGCGCGCCGGCCTGGCCGGTGGCGCCGCCGCCCTTGATGTTGACCAGGACGTCGAAGTTGTCGCCGGCCTCGACGGTCACGAAGGGCTCGGCCACGGTCTGCTGGTGGACCTTGCTCGGGAAGTAGTCCTCGAGGCTCTTGCCGTTGACGACGTACTTGCCGGTGCCCGGGACCAGGCGGACGCGGGCGATCGCGCGCTTGCGGCGGCCCACGGTCTGGATCGGGCGGTCGCTCGGGATGACCGGGATGCTCGGCACGGACGGCGCGGCGGCGACGTCGGCGGGCACCTCGACCGGAACCTCGGCGGGAACCTCGGGGACCTCGACGGGGGCTTCGGCAGCCTCGACAGGGGCCTCGGCGGCCTCGGTCTCGACGGCTTCGGGAGCCTCGGTCTCAGCGGCCTCGGGGGTTTCAGTGGCCTCGGTGGCCTTGATCTCATCACTCATGTGGTTGCTCCTCTTCCGCCCGCGCCTACTGCGCGATCTTCTTGATCTCGTACGGCTTCGGCTGCTGGGCGGCGTGCGGGTGGCCGGGACCCGCGTAGACCTTCAGCTTCTTGGACACGGCGCGGCCGAGTTTGTTCTTCGGCAGCATGCCGAAGACGGCCTTCTCGACCACCTTGTGGGGGGCCTTCTCCATGAACTCGGCGTAGGACTTCTCCTTCAGACCGCCGGGGAAGCCGGAGTGGCGGTAGGCCTTCTTGGTCTGGAGCTTGTTCCGGGTCAGCACGATCTTCTCGGCGTTCACGATGATGACGTAGTCACCGCCGTCGGCGTTCGGCGCGAAGGTCGGCTTGTGCTTGCCTCGGAGCAGATCGGCAGCGTGCGTCGCGAGCCGGCCCAACACCACGTCGGTCGCGTCGATCACGAGCCACTGCGGGTCAAGGTCACCCGCTTTAGGGCTGTACGTGCGCACAGGTTTACCTAGCTTTCGTTGTCGGTGTGGAACGAATCCCGCGGATGAGAGCGGGACCGCCTGAATCCCCGGGGCCTGAAGCGGCGCGCGCCGCGGCGTGAACCGCGGGCGTGGGATTCGTTGGACAGCGCCTCCGGCGATGTGTGCGAGCCGTGAATCGGCCCTCGCGCGGAAGCACTCGAACAACAGCTGCCTAGTCTACGCGGTGGTGGCGGGGGCGC
>DATABR010000214.1:0-3727 GCA_036259435.1 Glycomyces sp. | reverse complement strand
GGCCCTTCCGGATTGACGTAGATCAGCCCCATCTGCACCGCGCCGAGCGGCTCTGAGAGCTGGCGCTCGCCGCTGTAGCGCTCGTCGCCCAGCCAGGTGCCTTCCGGCCCCCAGTAGAGCTCTTCCGGCTCCCATACGTCCTTGCGGCCGCCCGCGAAGCCGAAGGTCCTGAAGCCCATCGACTCGAGGGCGACATTGCCGGCGAGGATCATCAGGTCGGCCCAGGAGATCTTCCGGCCATATTTCTGCTTGACCGGCCAGAGCAGCCGCCGGGCCTTGTCGAGGCTGACGTTGTCGGGCCAGCTGTTTAGCGGCGCGAAGCGCTGCTGCCCGCCGCCCGCGCCGCCGCGGCCGTCGCTGATGCGGTAGGTGCCGGCGCTGTGCCAGGCCATGCGGATGATGAGCGGACCGTAGTTGCCGAAGTCGGCCGGCCACCAGGGCTGCGAGGTCGTCAGGACCAGCTTGATGTCCCGCTTCACGGCGGGAAGGTCGAGGCTCTCGAACGCCGCGGCGTAATTGAAGTCCTCGCCGAAGGGATTCGCCTCGACCGGGTTCTTGGCGAGCATCTTGAGGTTGAGCCGCTCGGGCCACCAGCCGCGGTTGCCGCCGCCTTGGGAGGGAAGGGGATGGCGGCCGTGCGCGACCGGGCATTCGGACTCGGCGCCCCGCTCAGGATCATGAATGATGGCGTCATGTTCGTCTGATTCGGCGCCGTGCTCCGGGTCGTGGATGATGGCGTCATGTTCGTCTGACATCGGAATCCTTCCGGGTCGTCCCCACGTCGGCCCTTCCGAGGAGCCCGCAGTCCCAGACCCGGACGCCCACGAGGTCGCACGTCCCACACTACGTCGCCCAAGGGCGCAGTGATCAGACGCTGTTCAGAAGCGCGTCCAAGGCTGGGTTGCCGTGGCGGTTTCTCCAGACGGCGTGGAGTTCGACTGTGTTTCTCGGGTGGCCGTCGATGTCGAGGAAGGCCAGGTTCGAGAGGTTGAGCGCGGTCGCCGAGGAGGGCACCAGCGCGACGCCGAGACCGGCGTTCACGACCGACAGGACCGTGTGGACCTGGCTGATGTGCTGCACGTACCGCGGCGTCAGGCGGGCCTGCTGGAACGCGGCCACCACGAGTTCGTAGAAGTACCAGGCTTCCGAGGGCGAGTACGTCACCACGTCGTGCTCGGCGACGTCCTGCAAGGTGGGCGCGCGATCGAGCCGGGTGAGGGCGTGGCCGCGCGGCGCGGCGAGGATGAGCGAATCGCGGGCGACCAGTCGCGAGTCGAGCAGGTCCGAGCGGGGAACCTGGCGCACGAGCCCGACTTCGATCTCGCCCGCCAGCAGGGCGTCGAGCTGCGCGTGCGTGACCATCTCGTTGAGCACGAGGTCGACGCCGGGCAACTGCGACGCGGCGACGGCGATCCAGCGGCCGAGCACCGTGAGCGCCGAGACGGCGGTGAAGCCGATCCGGATCGTCCCTGCCGTCCCGGCGGCCACGCGCCGGGCGCGCAGCGGCGCGGTGTCGGCCGACGAGAGCAGCCGCCGCGCCTCCTCCAGGAAGATCCGGCCCGCCGGGGTCAACTCGGCGCCGCGCGGGGTACGCAGGAAGAGCTCGAATCCCACCGCGTGTTCGAGGCGCTGGACCTGGCGGCTCAGCGGCGGTTGCGTCATGAGCAGGCGTTCGGCGGCCCGGCCGAAGTGGGCCTCCTCTGCCACGGCCACGAAACCGCGGAGCTGATCAAGCGTGTAACCGACGTCACCTGTAGCCATGCCGTGAAGGTATCAGCCGATGTCGAATGAGTGTTGGACCGGTATGAGACCAGGGGGTTACGGTACGGACCACCTCGACCGAACAGGAGACCTCCGCACATGACGCGATACACCCCCGCAGAGATCCAGCAGGCGCTGGGCTCGGGGCTGCTGTCCTTCCCGGTCACCCACTTCCGCGCCGACCTGGCCTTCGACGAGGACGGCTACCGCTCGCACCTGGGCCACCTGGCGTCGTTCTCCGCGGCGGGACTGTTCGCGGCGGGCGGTACCGGCGAGTTCTTCTCGCTCACCCCGGACGAAGTCGGCCGGGTCGTGCGCGCCGCCGCGGATGAAGTCGAGGGCACCGTGCCGATCATCGCCCCCGCCGGACACGGCACCGCTCAGGCCGTCGCTTATGCGCGGGACGCCGAAGCGGCCGGGGCCGACGCGGTGCTCCTCTTCCCGCCCTACCTCACCGAGGCCGGACAGAACGGCCTGGTGTCGCACGTGCGGGCAGTGTGCGAGGCGACCTCGCTGGGCGTCATCGTCTACCACCGCGCCAACGCCGACTACTCGGTCGCGACGATCGAACGACTCGCCGACGAGTGCCCCAACCTCATCGGTTTCAAGGACGGCGTGGGCGACATTGAATACATGACCCGCCTGTACTCGACCCTCGGCGAGCGCCTGCTCTACATCGGCGGCCTCCCCACCGCTGAGACCTTCGCGCTCCCCTACCTCCAGCTCGGCGTCGCCACCTACTCTTCGGCGATCTTCAACTTCGTGCCCGACTTCGCGCTCGCGTTCTACGCCGCCGTGCGTGCCGGAGACCGCGACGCCGTGTACCGGCGGCTCGCCGATTTCGTGCTCCCCTACCTCGAGATTCGCAACGGCGGCAAAGGGTACGCAGTGTCGATCGTCAAAGCGGGCATGCGGGCCGTGGGCCGCCCCGCCGGACCGGTCCGCCCGCCTCTCACCGATCTCGGCGAAGCTGAACTCGCCACGCTCACCGCACTCATCGAGAAGGGGGTCTCATGAACCAACGACTGGACGCCGTCGCCGCGCACGCGAGCGCGGCCTTCGACGACTACCGCGGCACCCAACCGGCCACCAGGGCCGCTTTCCTCAACACCATCGCCGAGGGGATCGAAGCACTCGGCGACGATCTGACCACAGTAGTCACTGACGAGACCAATCTGCCCGCAGCGCGAGCGGCTTCCGAGCGAGACCGCACCTGCGGGCAGCTGCGCATGTTCGCGCGCCTCTTGGAGGACGGCTCCCGGCGGGGCGTCCGGGTCGCGCCCGGCGACCCCGCCCGGACCCCGCTCCCCCGGCCCGACCTGCGGGTGCGGCGCATCCCGATCGGACCGGTCGCCGTGTTCGGCGCGAGCAACTTCCCGCTGGCGTTCTCCGTCGCGGGCGGTGACACCGCCGCCGCGCTCGCCGCAGGCGCGCCCGTCATCGTCAAAGCGCACGAAGCGCATCCGCGCACCTCGGCGCTGATCGCCGCGGTCATCCACGAAGCCGCCGAGAAGCACGGCCTGCCCGACGGGGTCTTCGCGATCCTCTACGGCGACGGCCCCCGTCTCGGCCAGGCACTCACCGCTCACCCGGCGGTCAAGGCCGTGGCGTTCACCGGCTCCCGCAAGGCGGGCCTCGCGATCGCCGCTACCGCCGCCGCTCGTCCCGAGCCGATCCCGGTGTTCGCCGAGATGTCCAGTGTGAACCCCGTGTTCGTGCTGCCGGGGGCGTTGGCCGCGCGGCCCGCCGACCTCGCGCAAGGTCTGGTCGGTTCGATGACCTTGGGTGCCGGGCAGTTCTGCACCAACCCGGGGCTCGTCTTCCTTCGCGAGGGGGAAGGCCTTGACGCCTTCTTGGCGGAGGCCGCGCAGGCCGTGGCCGAGACGCCGCTCCACCAGATGCTCACCCAGGGCATACACGACGCGTTCGTCGCCGGGACCGCGCGGTTCGCCGCGGTCCCCGGCGT
>DATABR010000213.1:0-12078 GCA_036259435.1 Glycomyces sp. | reverse complement strand
ATCTGGAGGGCCATCCACGGCTGGATCTTGAACTCGCCGTTGGTCGGCGGGTTGAAGGTCTGCTGCTCGAGGCTGCTCGGATCGAAGTCGGGGTCGGGGTCCTGGATGTTCTGGATGTCGTCGAGGAAGCCGATCTCCTCGATGGTCTCATTGAAGCGCTCGATCATCTTCGAGAGCATCGCTTCGGCGGTCCAGGTCTCGTCGAACTCGTACGCGGAGGGGAACAGGAAGCCCTCGACGGTCTTGACCTGGCGGTCGCCGAAGCCTTCGAACCAGATCGGGTCGACGCCGAGCGCTTCGGGGTCCTGGGCGGCGGCCTCGAACTCCTCGATGGGCACTTTGGTGTACTCCGAGAGGATCTCGTAGACCTCGAAGGACCGCTTGCCTTCGGGGACGACGACGTGGTCGTACGTCCGGTTCGCCTCGTCGAGGAGGAACGCGAGCGCAGAGGCGGCTGACATCTCCCCCTGCATGGCGTAGGTGCCGGCCTGGATCTCGGTGCCGGAGTTGCCGTCGTCCTCGGAGGCGTTGAGGAAAGCCTTCCCGGAGGCGACCACGCCTTCTTCTTCGAGGTGGGTGGCGATGTCAGAGACGGTCCAGCCGCTCTCGACGGTGACGAGCACCTGGTTGCCGTTGCCTTCGCCGGAGAAGTCCTCGGCGACGAGGAAGTCCTTGATGATGTTGTCGTACGCCCACCAGCCGCCGAGGCCGAGGACGCCGAACAGCGCCACGACCAGGGTCATGGCGATCAGGGATTTGCCGGAGTCTTTGCGGCGGTGACTTCGGGGCGCCGCGTCGCGCTCGTCCTCAGTCCTGAATTCGCCGATCATCCGATCCTTACCTCCGCCGCCGGTCCAACCAATGCTGAAGGATCTCCACCGCTGCCGCCTGATCCACGATGGAGCGTTTCCGCTTGCCGCGTACGCCCCCCTCGTTGAGTCTGCGGGTGGCGACGACGGTGGTCATGCGCTCGTCGGTCAGGGTCACCGGAACGGGTGAGACGTGGTCGGCGAATCGCTCCACCCAAGCTCGGGTGTGGGCGGCTGCCGGCCCCTCCTCACCCGAAAGGGTAACGGGTAGGCCGACGACGATTTCGACCACATCGTATTCGCGGACCGTTTCGGCGATTTCCCGTATATCGGAAGGTATGTCCTCACCAGCGGTTTTGAGATCGCGACGAACCGTCGCGACTGGAGTGGCGAGCAGACCGTCCGGGTCGCACACGGCGACGCCGATGCGGGCCTTGCCGAGGTCGATGCCGAGACGGCGGCCCCGCGTCCACTCGAAGGTGTCGGCGGGGCCGTTCAACGCGTCTTCGTTCATGCAGCTACGCGGCGATGGCGCGGACGACCGCGTCGAGCAGTTGCGGCGCCTGTTCGGCCGGGACGCCGCCGCCCTGGGCGATCTCGTCGTTGCCACCGCCCTTGCCGGACAGCGCGGCCTTGACGAGCGCCTGGGCCGAGACGTGCTGATCCTTCGCCGGAGCGTTGACAGCCACCACGATGCTGGCCTTGCCGCCGGCGGTCGCGACCACCGCCGCGACGCCGGGCTCGCCCTGGGGCAGGTGCCCGCGGATCTGGGTCGCGAGGTTGCGGACATCGCCGCCCTTGGTGCCCTCGGGCGCCTGCACGGCCGCGACCTTGACGGCCCCGACCTGCTTGGCGGCGGCCGCGAACTCGGCGGCGCGGCCGGAGACGAGCTTCGCCTGGAGGTTCGCGAGCTCGCGCTCGGCGTCCTTGGAGCGCTGGAGGATCGCGCGCACGCGTTCGAGCACGTCGCCCCGCTGCGCGCCGATCTCGTCGGCGATCTGCGAGACGAGGTCCCGTTCGCGGGCCAGGTACTTGTACGCCTCCAGGCCGGTGGCGGCCTCGACGCGGCGCTGGCCGGAGCCGACCGAGGACTCGCCGGTGAGGACGAGCGGGCCGATCTGGGCCGCGTGCGAGACGTGCGTGCCACCGCAGAGCTCGCGCGACCAGGGGCCGCCGATCTCGACGACGCGCACGGTCTCGTCGTAGGTCTCGCCGAACAGCGCGACCGCGCCGAACTCCTTGGCCTCGGGGAGCGTCATGTACTTGACGGCGACAGGCAGGTCGTCGCGGACGGCCCGGTTGGAGACCTCCTCGATCTCGCTGCGGGTCTCGTCGGAGAGCTTCGCGCGCCACGAGAAGTCCAGGCGCAGGTAGCCGGGCCGGTTGAACGAACCGGACTGGAGCGCGGACGGGCCGAGCACCTCGCGCAGAGCCGCGTGCACCACGTGGGTGCCCGAGTGCGCCTGGCGGGCGCCGAGGCGCCATTCGGGGTCGACCAAGGCTTCGACCTTGTCATCGAGGATCAGTTCGCCTTCGAGGACACGGACTTGGTGGACCACGAGCTTCTTGACCGGGCGCTGGACGTTGACGACCTCGGCGCGCACGTTCGGGCCGACGAGCACGCCGGCGTCGGCGTGCTGGCCGCCGGACTCGGCGTAGAACGGGGTCCGGTCGAGCACGACCTCGATGATCTCCCCGGCCTTGGCCGCGGGGATCGGCTGTCCCTCTTTGAGCAGGGCGAGCACCCGGGACTCGGTCTCGAGGGTCTCGTAGGCCTTCCAGTCCGTGGGGCCCTGCTCCTGGAGCAGGTTCCAGTACGCGGACAGGTCGGCGTGGCCGGTCTTGCGCGCGGCCGCGTCGGCCTTCGCGCGCTGGCGCTGCTCGGTCATGAGCTGGCGGAAGCCGTCCTGGTCGACCGAGAGACCCTGCTCCTCGGCCATCTCCAAGGTCAGGTCGATCGGGAAGCCGTACGTGTCGTGCAGCTCGAACGCCTTGGAACCCGAGAGGGTCTTGCCGCCTTCGGACTTGGTCTCCGACACGGCGGTGTCGAGGATCGTGGTGCCGTGCTTGAGGGTCTTGAGGAACGCCTCTTCCTCGCCGTAGGCGTAGGAGGAGATGCGGTCGAAGTCGGTGCGCAGCTCGGGATACGCGGTCGCCATGCGCTCCATGGCGACCGGCAGGAGCTCGGGCATCGCGGGCTTGTCGTAGCCGAGCAGGCGCACGGCGCGGATCGCACGGCGCATGAGGCGGCGCAGCACGTAGCCTCGGCCCTCGTTGGAGGGCACGACGCCGTCGCCGATGAGCATCAGCGAGGAGCGCACGTGGTCGCCGATCACCCGGAAGCGGACGTCGTCCGGGTGGGATTCGGAGGCGGTGTGCGAGGTCGAGACGCCGTAGCGCTTGCCGGTCAGCTCCGAGGCCTTGTCGATGATCGGCCGGACCTGGTCGGTCTCGTACATGTTGTCGACGCCCTGGAGGAGCGCGGCCATGCGCTCCATGCCCATGCCGGTGTCGATGTTCTTCTTCGGCAGGTCGCCGGTGACCTCGTAGCCTTCCTTGGCGGGGCCGCCGCCGCGGATGTTCTGCATGAACACGAGGTTCCAGAATTCGAGGTAGCGGTCCTCGTCCACCTCGGGGCCGCCCTCGGGACCGTAGTTCGGGCCGCGGTCGTAGTACAGCTCCGAACAGGGGCCGCAGGGGCCGGGAATGCCCATCGACCACATGTTGTCGGCCTGGCCGCGGCGTACGATGCGGTCGAGCGGGAGCCCGATCTGGTTGTGCCAGATGTCGATGGCCTCGTCGTCGTCCAAGTAGACGGTGGCCCAGATCTTGTCGCCGTCGAGGCCGAGCCCGCCGTCGGCGACGGGACCGGTGGTCAGGTCCCAGGCGAAGCGGATCGCCTGCTCCTTGAAGTAGTCCCCGAAGGAGAAGTTGCCGTTCATCTGGAAGAACGTGCCGTGACGGGAAGTCTTGCCGACCTCGTCGATGTCAGGCGTGCGGATGCACTTCTGCACCGACGTGGCGCGGTTCCAGTCCGGGGTCGCCTGGCCCAGGAAGTAGGGCACGAACGGGACCATGCCCGCGGGTACGAACAGCAGGTTCGGGTCCTCGAAGGCGGGCAGCGGTGCGCTGGGGACCACCGTATGGCCGTTGGACTCGAAGAACTTCAGAAACCGGCGTTGGATTTCAGCGGTCTCCATGGGGCACCTCCTTCAAGGTCTAGTACTGCCGGCCGTTCAGGGCGCGGTCCTCGTCCTCGTCGTCCTCGGCGAGCAGCGGCGTGATGTCCTCGCCGCGCTCGATCGCGTCGAACAACTCGGCCTCTTTGGCCTGCTTCGCCTCGGACACGTCTGCCCAGAACGCTTTGAGCGATTCCTTCATTTCAGCACCGGCGCCGCCCACACGCTCGGCGACCCCGCCGGGAGTGACCGACTCCGCGACCTTCGTGAGCTTGCGGACCACGACCACACCGACGGCGATGCCGATGCCTACCCAGATCATCCGTTTGAACACGGCTACCTCTCAAGCTTATTAACGGGAGGCGGACTATTCGGCGGCGCGCTTGCGGGCCTTGACGGCGCGCTTCGCTTCGCGCTTGCTCTGCCGCGAGGCCTCGACCATGCGGCGGACCTGGTCCTCGTCGACGCCTTGGTTCCGCTTCTTCACCGCAGTGCGCAGGCCGAACCCGAACGCGGCGGCCTTCACCAGCGGCGAGCCGACGGCCGAGACGACCAGGCTCGTGATGTTGGCGACGTTCGAGGAGATGTGCGCGGCGTTCCCGGTGATGGTGCCGACCTTCTCCAGTTCGCCCTCGACCTGGGTGAGGGAGCCGTTGACGTTGTCGAGGGTGGTGTTCAGGTTCCGCAGGATCGGGCCGATCTCGTGGTCGACCTTGTCGAGCGTGCGGTTGACCCGGTTGAGGGTCGCGGTGGCCTTGTTGATCAACCGGAAGGCCAGCATCACGCACAGCACGAAGAAGCCGAGTCCGGCGAGCAAGATGCCGGTCGCCCACAAGTCGCTTGCCGTGATCTCGATGGCCAACGTCTCTTCAGGCACGGTCTCCCCCTGTCGCGAAACCGCCGGTGCCCTCACCGGCGATGAAGTGTGTGGTCTCGGCCCTCACGGGCCCGAACGCGCCGGACGCGCGGTGCCTCGGCTCGGCCGGGCTCTCGCACTACAGCGGCGCGGTGTCGACCTTACCTTGCGGTACCGGACATCCAGCGCAATGGGGCCGTCGGTCCACTCTCCAATCGCCGGCGGGCGCGGACCTCGGCCGATGCCGGCAGACAAGGAGGCGGTTCGCTCGGCGCCGCCTTCGAACCGTCAATCGGTGGGGCTGTGCTCGGCAAGGCGCGGCAGGGCCGCTTGCGCGGCGACCACGGCGGTGACCTCGGAGCCGACGCACAGTTCGTAGCGGTCGCCGCAGTCGACGGGCACGACCCAAAGCTCGAGGTACAGCTCATCGCGCACGTAGCAACCCTCTTCGCCCACGCCGCCGACGCACATCTCGGCGTCGGCCGGGGTCCAACCGGCGTTCAAAATGGCCTGCCAGTACTCGCGCGCCGTGTCGTCCACAGTGCCCTCCGAGGACCAGGTGCGCATCCGCACCCGGCACTCCCCGAGGCACCAGCGGCTCCCGTACGTCTGGTCGGCGACGTTCATCGCGGCCCAGCCGGGCACGTCGAGTTCGTCCACGGCCCGGCGTGTCGGATCCACGGTGACGGCCCGGCCCAGCCACAGCACGGCCGCGACGAGCAGCACCGCGGAGACCGCGATCGCCGCCACGGTCATGCGCAATCGCTCGATCCGCTCGCCCGTGTGCTCTAGATCGGCGGCCAGGCGGCGCGATGTGCGCCCCGCTCGCGGAGGGCGGTCAGTCGCCATCGGTCGGCGGTTTTTCGAGGTGCAGTCGCACGATCCGGCGCAGCTTCTCGAGCCGGTCGGCGATCGCGGCCTCGGCGCCGTGCCGGGTCGGCCGGTAGTAATCGCGCCCGGCGACCACGTCGGGCGCATAGCGCTGCGGGACCACCCCGCGCGGGTCGTCGTGCGGGTAGACGTAGGCCGCACCGTGCCCGATCGCGCTCGCCCCCTGGTAGTGCGCGTCACGCAGATCCGGGGGCACGGGGCCGATCTTCCCTTGGCGCACATCGCGCATCGCCTCGTCGATCGCGACGATGACCGCGTTCGACTTCGGTGCCGTCGCCAGATGCGCGACCGCCTGCGCAAGGTTGATCCGGGCCTCGGGCAGGCCGATCCGATCCACCGCGGTCGCGGCGGCGGTCGCGGTCTGGAGCGCGGTCGGATCGGCCAAGCCGACGTCCTCGGAGGCGAAGATGACCAGGCGGCGGGCGATGAAGCGGGGGTCCTCCCCCGCCACGATCATGCGCGCCAGGTAATGCATCGCGGCGTCCACGTCGGAACCGCGCAGGCTCTTGATGAGGGCGCTGGCGACGTCGTAATGGCCGTCGCCGTCCCGGTCGTAGCGGACCGCGGCGGTGTCGATGGCGGCCTCGACCACGGCCACGGTGATCACGGGCGGCTTGTCCGGGTCGTCGGTCGGCACGGTGAGCGCGGCGGCCTCGAGCGCGGTGAGGGCCTTGCGGGCGTCGCCCGCGGCGGTGCGCACCAGGTGGTCGCGGGCCTCGGGCTCGAGCGTGACCGAGGCGTCCAGGCCGCGTTCGTCGGCGACGGCCCGGTCGACGAGCTCGCCGATGTCCGTGGCGTCGAGTTCACGCAAAGTCAGGAGCACGCAGCGGCTCACGAGCGGGGCGACCACGGAGAAGTAGGGGTTCTCGGTGGTCGCGGCCAGGAGCGTGATGGTGCGGTCCTCGACGGCGCCGAGGAGGGAGTCCTGCTGGGTCTTGGTGAAGCGGTGCACCTCGTCGATGAACAGGATCGTCTGCGGGCCGCCGGTGCGGCGCACGCGGCGGGCCTCGTCGATCGCGGCGCGCACGTCCTTGACTCCGGAGTTGAGCGCCGACATCGCCCGAAAGCGCCGGTCGCCCGACTGGGCCACGAGGTGTGCGATGGTGGTCTTGCCCGAGCCCGGAGGACCCCACAGGATCACCGAGAGCGGCTGGCGGCCCTCGACCACCTGGCGCAGCGGCGAACCGGGCCCGAGCAGGTGGTCTTGACCCACGAGCTCGTCGAGCGCGCGCGGGCGCATCCGCACGGCCAGCGGCTCGTCGCCCGAGGCCGAGCCGGTGCCGAGAATGCCGGTGCCCCGCTGCTCAGGCTGCGGCGGGCCGGCGATGTCGAACAAACCTGGTGCGTCCATGTCTCCTTCAGCGTAAGCCATCTGCGTGTGCGGACCGCAGATCCGCGGACGGATAGGGAGGTTCGACGCTTACCGCCCGGTGGGCATTGACAGGCGTGATTCCATACCTCTACGGTGGTTGCACCGCCGTGTTGCCCACATCACAACCGCCTCGGGAGGCTAAGGATGCCCGCAATGGTCTTGGCGATAACGGTCCTCGCACTGTTCGCCTGCGGATTCCTGTTCTACGCCCGCTACCTGGCGCAAAAGGTGTACCGGCTCGACCCGAATTACGTCACCCCCGCGCACCGGTACAACGACGGAGTCGACTTCGTACCCGCCAATAAGCACGTCCTGTTCGGACACCACTTCACGTCCGTCGCCGGAGCCGCCCCCATCGTCGGCCCGGCCATCGCCGTCTACTGGGGCTGGCTGCCCGCCCTCATCTGGGTCGTCGTCGGCACCATCGTCGCCGCCGGCGTCCACGACATGGGCGCGCTCGTGCTCTCCGTGCGCCACAAGGCCAAAGGCATCGGCACGCTCACGAAAGACGTGATCGGCATCCGCGCCGGCGCGCTCTTCTTGATCATCATCTTCTTCCTGCTCACCCTCGTGAACGCCGTCTTCGCGGTCGTCATCGGCAACCTGCTGGTGGCCTATCCCGGGGCCGTCATACCCATCTTCGGCGAAATCCCCATCGCGATCGCCATGGGCTACTACGTCTACAAACGCAAAGGCGCGGCCCTCGTGCCGAGCCTGCTCGGCGTCGCGGCCCTGTACGTGCTCATCTGGGTCGGCCAGGCCGTGCCGGTCGACATCACGCCGCTGGCCGAAGGCCTGGGCATCGACAACCCGCGCAACGTGTGGATCGTGATCCTGTTCGTCTACACGTTCATCGCCGCGCGCATCCCGGTGTGGGTCCTGCTCCAGCCCCGCGACTACATCAACTCCCACCAGCTGTTCATCGCGCTCGCGGTCGTACTGCTCGGCGTCGGCGTCGGCTGGAACACCATGGTCGCGCCCGCGCTCAACACCGTGCCCGAGGACAGCCCGAGCATGTGGCCGTTCCTGTTCATCACCATCGCCTGCGGGGCCATCTCGGGCTTCCACTGCCTGGTCTCCTCCGGCACCTCGTCGAAGCAGCTCGACAAGGAGACCGACGCGAAGTACGTCGGCTACGGCGGCGCCCTCGGCGAAGGCACGCTCGCGCTGTGCTCGATCCTGGCCGTCACCGCCGGTGTCGCAGCCACCCGCGCCGACTGGGACGCGCTCTATCCGGACTTCGCGACCGCCTCGGGCGGGGCCACGTCCAACTTCGTCAACGGCATCGCCGTGTTCGCGGGCAACCTCGGCATCCCGCTCGAAGTCGCTGCCGTCTTCGGCGCGGTCGTGGTGGTCTCGTTCGCCGCGACCACCATGGACACCGGCGTGCGGCTCCAGCGGTACGTGGTCCAGGAGATCGCCGAACTCGCCGGATGGCGGCGCCTCTCGAAGCACCTGACGCTCGCCACCGCCGTCGCCGTCGCGATCCCGCTGACGCTGGCGCTTGTGCCCGGCGGCGAGGACCGCGGCTACGCCTTCGGCGTGCTGTGGCAGCTGTTCGGCACCACCAACCAGCTCCTGGCCGGGCTCGCGCTCGCCGTGATCGCGGTGTGGGTGACCAAGCGGCGCTCCAACCCGATCGCGATCCTCGTCCCGCTGGTGTTCCTGGTGTCCATGACCACCTGGGCGCTCATCGAGAACCTGGGCAACTTCATCGAGCAGGGCGAATGGGTGCTCGCACCACTCGACGCCATCATCTTCGTGCTCGCCGTCTGGATGATCGTGGAGGCCGCGCGCGGCCTCGCCGCGGCCTGGAACGACCGGCAGGGACCGGCGCGCCTCGCCCCCTCGGAGGAGCCCGAGGAGGTGCCTGCGAAGGCGGCCGAATAGGACTATGAGAACGGCCGCCGCACCGTTCGGTGCGGCGGCCTCGTGTTCACGGGAGACTACATGCCGCTGCCCATGCCGGCCATGAGCTCGTCGAAGTCGTGCACGTTGTCGGACGCGGGGGCCGCGATGTCGTACGAGCCGCCGATCTCGACGATCTCGCTGGTCATCTCCATGGTCATGCCCTCGATCTCGGGCATCGCCATGGTCATCGTCTTGAGCAGGCCGTCATCGTCGAGCGTCACGGTCACCTCGGTGCCGTCGATCGCCGAAGCGCCGGAGGCGCCGAGACCCGAACCGGACAGGGCCGACATGGCCTCGGAGTCCGCGCTGAGCGTGCCGGTGTAGACCCCCTCAGAGGCCTCCTCCACATCGGAGAGCTCGGTCAGGATCAGCTCGGTCTGCTCGCGGAGGTCCATGCCCCCGTACTGCGAGTAGATGCCGGCGAGCTCCTCGTCAGAGGTGAGGTCCATGGTGAACCAGGCGTCCTCGCCGTAGCTCTCGGCCATGGAGTCGAACATGCCGCCGCTCAGCTGCATGTAGAGGGTCTTGTCGACGACGATGGTCTCGGTGTGCATGTCACCGAATAGCGAGCCCATCATCTCCTGCTCCTCGGGCGTGAGCTGCTCGCCGGAGGCCTCCACCATCGCGCTCATGAAGATGTCGGCGCTGGCCTGCTGGGACTCGCCCTCGTAGCTGCCGGTCATGTCCATGAAGTCGAGGCCGTTGACGGTCATCGAGGCCTCCATCTGGTACGAGGAGGCGTCGAGGTTCTCGACGGAGGCGAGGACGGCCTCTTGCGGGGTCAGCGCGGCGGCGTTGGCGCTCTCGTCGCCGCCGGTGCTCTCATCGGCGGGCTCGTCGGAGCCGCAGGCGGCCAGGCCGAAGCCCAGCGCGGGAACGGCGAGCGCGCCGAGGACGCGGTGTGCGGTGCGAACGGTCATGATGGGTGCTCCTGATTTTCGGGGGTTCCGAGTTGCACAGCGAGCATAAGGGACGGCCTCCACACCCGAAGGTACGGAGGCCGTCTCATGACCTAAATGTTACCAAGCTGCTTGCAGCCGTTCGTATTCCGCCGCGGTCACCGGGAGGACGGTGCCGTGGCGGGGGCTCGACGGGAGGTCGTAGTCGGCCACGGGGGTCCATTCGCCGGAGGCGAGATCGGTGGTCTCGAAGGGCACGTAGCCCCGGCCGCCGAACTCGTCGATGAAGAGGTACCACTTCTCCTCGGTGTTGGACTTGAACACCAGCGGGCCCTCGCCCTGGTTGATCGCGCCGGAGCCGATGCACTCGGCGAGGAACTGCCATTCGGCGTCGGCCGCAAGGGACGTCGCGGTCTCGGAGAGGATGAACTTGCCGCAGGGGTTCGAGGCCGAGTTCGAGCGCTCGTCCTTGGTGAAGCGGTAGTACGTGCCGTCCTCCTCGATCATGGTGGAGTCGATCGTGGAGTAGCCCTGGTCGACCCAGACCTGCGCTTCGGAGAAGTGCACGAAGTCGCGAGTGGTCGCGTACATCATGCGGTGGTAGAAGCCTTCGGAGTGGTCGGCGGTGGTGAACAGCGGCGAGGCCCAGTAGACGACGTAGGCGTCCTGCTCGGCGTCCCAGTAGGCCTCGGGGGCCCAAGTGGCGCCGGCGTTCTCGGGCGAGACCTGCACGAGGCGGCCCTCAGACCAGTTCACGAGGTCGTCGGACTCCCAGACCATGATCGAGAGGCTGCCGTGGCGCTGGGCCCGGTTCCAGTCGCCGTTGCCGTTGATCTTGAGGTCGGTGGCGATGAGGAAGAACCGGTCGCCTTCGGGCGAGCGGATGAGGAACGGGTCGCGAACGCCCTGCTCGCCCTGGTCGGAGGTGAGGATCGGCTTCGCGTCGTTCACTTCGGTGAAGCTGAGCGGGTCGTCGCCGTTGCTCAGCGCGCCGTAGACCTGCTCGCCGGTGGGCGTGCCCTCGCCGGTGAAGTAGGTGAAGAAGTAGCCGGTGTCGTCGGCCGGAGCCGGAAGCGGCGGCACGATGGCGGTGAAGTGGAGCTTCTCCTTCTCCTTGCCGCGAGTCACCGTGGCGGTGAGCTTGACCTTGAAGGTCTCGCCGCCGGGCTCGTCGCGGTTGACGGTGCCGTCGGTCCCGATGATGCCGGGCTTGTTGGACTTCCAGGAGATGGCGGAGCCGTTGTCGCCTTCAGTAGGCAGGTGGATCGCCGAGCGCACGTCCTCGAGGTTCGGGATGGCGACGGCGGCGGCGTCGAGCTCGACGGCCTCCTCGTCGTCGTACTCGGCGATGACAGTGGCCTTGAAGTCGCGTTGCTCTTGCACACTGCCGAGGATAACGGTTGCCGTAAGGGTCACCGTCGCGTCCTCCGCCTCCATTGACGGGCGGGTGACCGTGCCGTCGGCACCGATGACCTCCGGGTCGCTTGAGGCCCAAGTGATCCGCGAGCCGTTCGCGCCCTGATCGGGGAACTCGAGATCGGCCGTGACGGCGCTCGTATCGCCCAGGTCGATCGCGGCGGCGTCCTCAGCGGCCTTCTCGGCGCCGATGTGGGCGGCCTGATCGCCGATCTCGGCACCGGAGAGGGCGCCGTCGTAGATGCGGAAGTCGGCGAACTTGCCGTTGAGGTAGCGGTCGCCGCTGTAGAGCGAGCGGCCGAGGTAGTTGGCGGCGGTGGCGCCGGAGCCGATGTCGCCGGGCGCGATGGTGACGGCCTCGTTGCGGGCCACTTCCTGGCCGTTGAGGTAGAGGACGGCGGTGCCGCCTTCGAGGGTGTAGGCCAAGTGGTTCCAGGTGCCGCGCGCGAGGTTCGCACCGGAGGAGGTGTTCTGCTCGCAGGTCCAGTGGCAGGTGGAGACCGAGGTCCGGTAGCCGTTGCCGGTGGTGAAGAGGTAGCCGTTCCCCCAGTCGCCGCTGGAGTTGCCGAGGCCGTAGATGAAGTAGGGGTTGGCCTGGCCCGGCTCGATGTAGACCTCGGCGGTCACGGTGATCGCGTCGAGTCCGGCGAGGAGGTCGTCGGGCATGTCGACGTAGTCGTCGATGCCGTCGAGCGCTAGGCCGTCGTCCCAGGTGCCGCCCACGAGCGTGCCGTCGTGGCCGTTG